>JBILKO010000043.1:0-18318 GCA_044376615.1 Caulobacteraceae bacterium | reverse complement strand
AACATTTTTGTCAGTAAGCTTCGGGACGCGATCGACCTCGGCGTCAGCAATCTGGTGGATGCGGACCTGGCCAAGGAAAGTGCCCGCCTTCAGGCCCTGCAGGTCAAACAGAGCCTGGGCGTTCAGGCACTTGGCATCGCCAATTCGAATGCCAATGTCTTGACCAGCCTGTTTAGAGGGCAGTAAGTCATTGTAAGATTTGCCAAATAAATAAAATTAGTAGCTATTACTATTATATTAAAAAGGCACTTTACAGAGCCTTCGAATTAGATAGATACTCGGCCTCGGTGGCAAAATGCTGCCAAGTATCAAAATGATACTTATAGTTCTTGAAATGGAGCAGGGCAATGGGCCTGAATTATTCAGTCAATACCAATGCTGGCGCGCTTGTCGCGCTACAAAACCTCAACCAAACCAGCCGCGATCTGCAAGTGACCCAAAACCGGGTCAATACGGGTCGTAAGGTCGATACGGCCAGGGACAATGGTGCCACCTGGGCAATTGCTCAGAATCAGGCGTCTAAGTCGTTTGCCTTGGGCGCAATCAATGATTCGCTCGATCGTGGTAAGTCGACCGTCGATGTGGCCATGTCTGCCGCAAGCACGATCGCTGATACGCTCAACCAAATGCGGACCAAGGCCTTGGCGGCGTCTGAAACCAGCCTGGACTCTGCATCGCGCACCACGATGAACAAGGAGTATGCGGTTCTTCGTGATCAAATTTCTAAGCTTGTAAGCTCGTCTGAGTTTAACGGCTTTAATCTGATTAAATCAGGTGCAGCGAACTTTGTAGCCTTGGCCAACGACACGGGCGGCGTATTGACGATCACTGGCGTCAGCCTGGCGCTCGGTGGAGCCACGATCACAATTGCGGCTACATCATCGATCTCCACCGCTTCCTTGGGGACATCCCAGTCGAGCGCGATCGCAACCTCGATCAAAAACCTGAACCAGGCCCTCGCGGTCATGGGTGCCCAGGCAAAGCGCCTGGATGCACAGAACGTCTTTATCTCCAAGCTGAGAGATGCTTTGGATACAGGCGTGGGCAACCTGGTCGATGCCGACCTGGCTCGCGAAAGTGCAAGACTGACAGCCCTGCAAACCAAGCAACAGCTTGGGACCCAGGCGCTTTCCATTGCCAATCAGAGCTCGGCCATACTGCAGAACCTGTTCCGCTAGGAAACGATTGGCGGCGCGGTCTAGGCCGCGTCGCCGCTCAATGGCACGTCGCCTTGAGGGCGGCCTCGGTCGCCCTCAATTTCTTCCATCATCTTTTCCGCATAATGACGAATGGGCCATGTCCGGTCCGCAGCTCAAAGCATCAAAATGATGCGCATAGTTCTCGAAGTGGAACGATCCCGTGGGTTTTAACTGGTCAGTTAATACCAATGCGTCTGCCCTCGTTGCGTTACAGAACCTCAATGCAACCAGCCGGGCGCTTGGTGAAACGCAATCGCGTATCGCGTCCGGCCGTGCTGTGGACTCAGCGCGGGACAACGGGGCCGTGTGGGCGATTGCCCAAAACCAAAGATCAACTCAGCAAGCGCTTAACGCCGCCGTCGACTCGGTTAACCGCGGCAAGTCAACCGCCGATGTCGCACTCGCAGCGGCGACAGAAGTTGGTGATATCCTCAATCAGATGAAACAAAAGGCGCTTGCGGCGAGCGAGACCTCGCTCAGCAGCGAGTCGCGCAGCCTTTTGAATGACGAATACATAGCGCTTCGAGACAGTATTTCTAGAATTACCAGCTCGGCTGAATTCAATGGCGCCAATCTGTTAAAATCCCAATCGATATATGCCCTAGGTGAGGCGACTGGTCAGACCCAGGTCACTATTACTGGGATGAATCTATCGTTTGCCTATAGCTATACGCCGCAAAACCCGTCGACGATTGCCCAGGCAGTACCGCCGACCGGTAACATAATCTTGGCACCAGGATCGGATTTTTATCGACTAGATTTCAACAAGCCAGCTTCCGATATTACATCAATATCGAAAGTAACTGATCCATTCGGGAAAGACGCCATCAAGGTCTCATTCGGACCGACCAATAGTATTACGAGTTCAACGCTCTATGACCAGCTTACTTCTGCGGTGGTTCCGAAGATCTATTTTAATGGCGTTCAAGAAGACCCTTCTGTGATTTTTGCTGGCTTTCTGGGTACTGGGCCAGGTGGGCCCGGCGAGGGTATTTTAAAGTTCAGCAGCGACTCCACCATTGAAACCGCAGCGATCGCCGCCGGTGAGCTTCCCAAGATCAGTAATACTATCGTTGCTTTGAACGCAGCTCTGGCCAAGATGGGCGCTGAAACCAAGCGCATTGAAGCGCACGCAACCTTATTGGCTAAACAGCAGGACTCGCTCGAAGCGGGTATAGGCAATCTGGTAGATGCGGACCTGGCCAAAGAGAGCGCCCGTTTCACCGCGCTTCAAACCAAACAGCAATTGGGTACCCAGGCGCTATCCATTGCGAACAAGAACGCCGCGAACCTTTTGAGTTTGTTTCGGCAATGAGCGGTTGAGGATGGAGTGATTAAGGTAGGAGGATAGGGTTGGGTCTAATTGGCTCCATAAACACCAATAATGGTGCGTCGATCGCGTTGCAAAACCTCAATGCAACAGCGTTGGCGCTTGGCCAAACCCAGACTCGGATCAATACTGGTAAAAAGATCGACTCCGCGCGCGACAATGGCGCCGTTTGGGCCATTTCAAAAAACCAATCGTCTGACCAGACGGCCTATAATGCGGTGACGGACTCTATACAAAGGGGCCAAACAACCGCCGAGGTGGCGCTGACCGCTGCCGCTAACTTGACTGACACACTCAGCCAGATGAAACAAAAGGCACTCGCCGCCAGCGAAAGTAATATTAGCGATGAGTCCCGCCTGTTTCTGAACGCCGAATATGTGGCCCTGCGTAACACGATCGCCACGACGATCAACAGCGCGGAAATCAATGGCATTAACCTACTGAAGAACCAGTCGGTTCAGGCCTTGTCTGACCTGCGTAGTCAGCAGACCCTGACGGTTGGGGGCATTGACCTGTCGTTTGCAACAATCACGGGCGGAGGCGGAGGTTTAAGCTATACCTATATACCATTGGCAGACGCAACTCATGGCTATATGTATCCAGGCCCGATAAATCCTCCCTATAATGAGTTTCCAAGCTTTCCTGGATATGTATATGAAGTTCGGTTCCCAGGAATCTTGTCGACAAGCATTACAGCAAGCTTCGGAAAGCCCACTGATCCGAACGCAGACGCGATTACTTTTTCTAACTCTGATGGATCCGTAGTTGTCCCTGGAATCAGAAGCCAATTACTGACAGGCGTCATCCCCGAATTTATTTTCTCTGACGGACTTGCTGATCCCGCTGTATTGTTTCCAAGCCTTTTTGGCAGCGTGGGAAGCGGCACAACGAGCACCGGCATCATGCAAATTGCTGAAGGTTCGAACCTCGTCAACGCGACAGTTGCTGCTGCCGAATACGTCAAGCTGGACAAAACCCTAAAAAACCTAACCACCGCAGTCGGCAAGATGGGGGCCCAGGCGCGCCGATTGGACACCTATTCGACCCTGGTCACCAAACAACAAGACACAATCGAAACCGGGATCGGCAATCTGGTTGACGCTGACCTGGCCAAGGAAAGCGCTAAGTTCATCGCGCTTCAGACAAAACAACAGCTGGGCACCCAGGCCATGGCGATCGCCAGCCAAAGCACGGTCTATTTACAGACCCTGTTTCGCCAATAGCGTGCCCTTGTGGCCAATGGGTGGTCAAGGCGCGTAAGCTGGCCTAGTTTGATCTCGTCCTGACCATATTCTGTAATTGAGCCCTGCCCATGCCGCCTAGGCTACGTCCAACGCGCCTTGAATATGTTGTTGATGGCCACCGCTTGCGGGCGCAGCTCTCGGCAGCAGCACTTGATGCGCTGGGCAATGAGGTCGAGCAACGCCGCCGCGCGCTGGATATCCTTAAATCGGCCCTGTTTCGCGGCCGGATGATTGCCAAGGAGCGGCTGGAAAACGGGGCTGGCGGCATTGAAACTGCCCGCCTTCTTTCCGGGGTTACGGACGAGGTGGTCTGTGCGTTGTTTGACTTTACCACCACCCATGTCTTCCGCGCTCGCAATCCAACCGAGGGCGAGCGCCTGGCGCTCCTGGCCGTCGGCGGTTATGGCCGCGGGGCCTTGGCCCCGTTTTCTGATCTCGATCTCTTATTTTTGCGACCCTATAAGCAGACCGCCCATGCTGAAAGCGTGATTGAATTCATGCTCTATGCCTTGTGGGACCTAGGCTTCAAGGTCGGCCACGCCTCGCGCACCGTCGAGGAATGTATCAAGCTCTCACGCGAAGATTTCACCATCCGCACCTCCCTGCTCGAAGGCCGTCGTCTTACTGGCGACGAGGATTTGGTCGAGGAATTGCGCCAAAGGTTTCGCGGCGAGGTCGTTAAGGGCACGGGCGCCGAATTTGTCGCCGCCAAGCTGAAAGAGCGGGACGAGCGCCATGACCGGGCCGGGGCCTCGCGCTACCTGGTTGAGCCGAATGTTAAGGAAGGCAAGGGCGCGTTGCGCGACCTGCATACCCTGTTCTGGATCGCGCAATATCTGCATCCGGCACAAAATGTGGATGGCGTGGTGCAGCTCGATTTCTTTGAAACGCGCGAGGTGCGGGCCTTTATTCGCGCCTTTGACTTTCTTTGGGCGGTGCGCAGCCACCTGCATTTCGTCACGGGCAGGGCCGAAGAGCGCCTGACTTTTGATCTGCAGCCCGAGATCGCGCGGCGGATGGGCTATGGGGATAGGGGCGATGCGCCGGCCGTCGAGCGCTTTATGCGCCGCTATTTCCTGATCGCCAAAGAAGTTGGGGCCCTGACCCGCACCTTTTGTGCCCAGTTGGAGGCCGAAGAATCCAAACGCCAGCCTCAGGGCCTATCGCGGTTCTTGCCCGGCGCGCGCCGCACCAGTCGCAAGGCCCTGGATGCGCCAGGCTTCCTGGTCGATGGCGGCCGATTGACGGTTGAGGGCGTCTCGACCTTCGAGCAGGACCCCGTCAATATATTGCGGCTATTTGTGATTGCTGATCAGCGCGATCTGGACCTGCACCCGGACGCCTTTACCGCCTTGACTCGGACCCTGCATCTGATCAATTCCAAGCTGCGCCGAAATCCAGAGGCGACCAAGGCCTTTTTGACCGTCTTGGCCCGCAGTAAACGCACCTATCGCACCTTGACCTTGATGAATGAGGCCGGGGTCCTTGGCCGCTTCATCCCTGAATTTGGCCGCATCGTCGCCCAGATGCAGTTCAATATGTACCACTCCTACACGGTCGATGAGCACACCCTGCGCGCTGTCGGTGTGATTGGCGATATTTCCGCCGGCCGCCTAGGCGACGACCACCCGCTTGCCCTAAGCATCTGGCCCCTAATCGAAGACCGTGAGGCCTTGTTCCTGGCCATGCTGCTGCATGATACTGGCAAGGGCGGCGAAGGCGGGCAGGAAAAGGCTGGTGCCCGGGCCGCACGCTCGGCCTGTGAACGGCTAGGCCTTGAGCGCGAACGCATTGAGCTGATTGCCTGGCTGGTTGAGCACCATCTGGTCATGAGCGATTTTGCCCAGAAACGCGATATTGGCGATCCAAGAACCGTCACCGCCTTTGCCAAGATTATGGAAAATCCAGAGCGGATGCGGCTTTTGCTGGTTCTAACCGTGGCCGATATTCGCGCGGTTGGCCCTGGCGTCTGGAATGGCTGGAAAGGCCAGCTGATGCGCGAATTGTTTAGCGCTACCGAGGCCGTGTTTCGCGGTGGCCGTGGCTCAGACCCGACGGCATCGGTCTTGCGCCAACAACACGGCGCGGCCGATCAGGTGCGCAGCGAACTCATTGCCGCTGACCCGGCGCTTGAGGCCTGGGTCGCAGGCATGGAAGATGCCTATTTCGCCAGCTTTTCGCGCGACGACTATGCCGTCCATGCCAGGCTTGGCCTAAGAGCGGCGGAACAGGGCGGGGCGGCGGCCAGTGCTCGGATTATTGCCGGTCGCAATGCCGCTGAAATCACGGTCGCTGCCGCTGATCGGCGCGGTCTGTTTGCGGACTTGGCCCAGATCATGGCTGGGATGGGTGCCAATGTGGTCGGGGCACGGGTCTATACATCTCGCGCTGGTCAGGCCCTGGATGTGTTTTTTGTGCAAGACATGGGTGGCAGTCCGTTTGGCTGCGATAATCCGAAAAACCTCGACCGGCTTGTTACCCTGCTCGAGGCCGCTGCGCGCGGCGAAACGCCAAAGATTGAGGCCAAGGCGCGGGTTGAACTGGGCCGGGCGGCCGCGTTTTCGATCTCGCCATCGGTCGTAATCGATAATGACGCCTCTGATGAGTCCACCGTGATCGAGGCCTCGGGCCGCGACCGGCCGGGGCTGCTCGCTGACCTTTCCAGAGCCTTGGCTGAGGCCGAGCTTTCCATCCAATCGGCTCATATTGATGCCTATGGTGAACGGGCAGTGGACGTGTTCTATGTCCATGACATATCAGATCAAAAAATCAATGATCCCAAAGCCTTACAGGCTTTGAAAACCGCTCTGCTCAAGGTCCTCGAAGACGATGAGGCCGCCGGCCAGGTCAAGGGGCGCCTAAGGCTGCAAAAGGCGCGGGCCAGTGTCGGACGCTAGCTGTACAAGGGTGCCGACGCTTGACCCCGGCTTGGCCGCAGTCTAGGCCCGGCACGTGACCCAGATCCCGCCCGACACCTCGCCAGAGCCCAAGCCCAAGTCCGCGTCCGGGCCCGGCCAAAGCCTGATGCGGTCGTCCCTGGTCTATTCGGCCCTGACCCTGGTCAGCCGGTTTATGGGCCTGGCCCGCGACCTGGTGGTGACGGCCCGGATCGGGGCCAGCGCGACTATTGCTGGCGACGCCTATGCCACAGCACTGGCCTTCCCCAACCTGTTTCGCCGGATTTTTGCCGAGGGCGCGTTTGCCGCTGCCTTTGTCCCAGCCTATTCCAAATCCCTAACCGAAGACGGCGAAGAGGTCGCAGACCGGCTGGCGGCCGATGCCATGGCCACACTTGCGGCGGCGACGATTGGCCTGACCATTGTCGCCCAATTGACCATGCCTTGGCTGATGCTGATCATGAATCCGGGCTATGTATCGGATCCGGAAAAGTTCAAGCTTTCGGTGCTGCTGACCCAATTGGCCATGCCCTATCTGCCCTGTATGGCGATCACGGCGCATTTGTCAGGGGTCTTGAACGCGAGGGGCCGGTTTATCCTGTCGGCGGCGGCTCCGACCTTGCTCAATCTGATGATGCTGATCTTTGTCCTGCCCCAGCATGAGGCCAAGTCAGCCGCGACCTGGGCGATTTATGGGGTGGTGGTCTCAGGCGTCGCTCAGTCGGCCCTTCTGATCTGGGGCGTGCGCAAGTCCGGCGCTCAAGTGCATTGGCGCCTGCCGCGTCTAACCCCCGAGATCCGAAAGCTCTTGGTCTTGGCGGTCCCCGGCGCGATTGCCGCCAGCGCTACCCAGATTAATATTTTCATTTCCGGCAATCTGGTGTCCAGCGTTAATGGCGCGCGTAATTGGCTCAGTGTCGCCGACCGGCTCTATCAATTGCCCTTGGGCCTGGTCGGGGTCGCGATCGGGGTTGCGCTCTTGCCGCGCTTGTCGCGGGCGGTCCATGCTGGCGACAAGGCCGATGCCCAAAGCGCCATGGATGAGGGCATTGTCCTGGCCCTGGCCTTTTGCCTGCCAGCGGCGGCGGCACTGGTCGCCATGCCCTATTTCCTGATTGATGGCCTGTTCACACGCGGCCTGTTTACGACCTACGACTCCCAAGAGACCGCTAAGGCCTTGTTACAATACGGCTGGGGGGTTCCGGCCTTTGTACTGACGCGAGTCTTGTCGCCTGCCTTTTTTGCCCGCCAGGACACGCGCGGCCCCATGACTTTCGCCCTGGCCTCGGTCACCGTCAATGTGGTGCTCGGCATTATCCTGTTTCGCCTGGTCGGGGTTCAGGGCATTGCAGCGGCAACGAGCGCGGCGGCCTGGCTGAATGTCGCCTTGATGGTCAAGGCCTTGGCCCGGCGCAAGGTCTATACGCCGAGTCTTGCGGCCTGGAGCCGGATTGGCAAGATCATGCTGGCGACCTTGACCATCGGCCTTGGTATGGCCGCAGCCTCGCATTGGCGTCCTTTGGTCGAGGCTCCGTTCCAATTTATCCAGCTGGCGATTGGTAGCACCAAGATTTTGGGGGCCAAGGAGTTGGCGGTCTTGTCGGTCGTGGCCCTAACTGGGGTGCTTTATCCCGTAGCCTTGTTTGGCTTTGGCGGTCTGACCCTAACTGAGATAAAAGCGGCGCTAAGGCGGCCTCCCAAGTCTGAAACGGCGGCCGCTCCCCCGATTGACCTAGAATAGAGCCAAGCCCTGATGATGGACTCTCAATCTACCGCCGCGCCGACCTATACCGGCCCCAGCCGGGTCCTTTCCGGGGTTCAGCCCTCGGGCGCCCTGCACCTTGGAAATTATCTCGGAGCCCTGACCAAATTTGTGGCTCTGCAAGACAAGACAGAGTGCTTTTTCTGTGTCGTGGACCTGCATGCCATTACGGTCTGGCAGGACCCGGCCAAGTTGACGGCCCAGACGCGTGAGATTGCGGCGGCCTATCTCGCCGCGGGCGTTGATCCGGCCAAGGCTGCGATTTTTCCGCAATCGGCCGTGCGGGCCCATGCTGAATTGGCCTGGATTTTCAACTGCGTGGCCCGGCTCGGCTGGCTCGACCGCATGACCCAGTTTAAGGAAAAATCGGGCAAGCATAAGGAGCGTTCCAGCGTCGGGCTCTATACCTATCCCGTGCTCCAGGCCGCCGATATCTTGGTCTATAAGGCCACTCAAGTGCCAGTTGGTGAGGACCAAAAACAGCACCTTGAATTGACCCGTGATATTGCCGCCAAGTTCAATAATGACTTTAGCGCGTCGGGCTTTTTCCCCTTGACCGAGCCCCTGATCGAGGGGCCGGGCGCGCGCGTCATGAGCCTGCGCGACGGCCTGGCCAAGATGAGCAAGTCCGATCCATCGGATAATAGCCGCATCAATCTGATGGATGATGCCGACACGATTTCGCAAAAGATCCGCAAGGCCAAGACCGATCCTGAGCCCCTGCCCGATAATCTCGATGACCTCAAGGCGCGACCAGAGGCTGATAATCTGGTCGGGATTTATGCAGCATTAGCGGGCCAGACCAAGGCCGATGTTTTGGCAGATTTTGGCGGCAGGGGGTTTGGCACCTTTAAGCCGGCCCTGGCCGACCTATCTGTCTCAGTGATGGGCCCAATTGGTGAGCGCATGCGCCGGCTGATGGCGGACCCTGCTGAGATTGACCGGGTCTTGGCGGCTGGGGCTGAGCGGGCCCGGGCCGTGGCAGAGCCGGTGATTGAGGAAACCAAACGCCTGGTCGGTTTCTGGCCAGGCTAGTAACGGAGACGATTATGCATAGAGCTTTTGTTTTTGCTGGCCTTTTGGCGCTAACGCCTGCGATGGCCCAGGCCCATGAGGTCAAGGCCGGAAGCCTGGTTCTTGAGCATCCGCATATGCGCGCTTCGATGGGCATGTCGCCGACGACGGCGGGCTATCTGGTGATCGAAAACAAGGGCAAGGTCGATGACCGCCTGGTCTCAGCCTCGTGTGCCTGCGCCAAAATGGTCATGATCCATCAGACCGAAATCAAGAACAGCATGGCCAGCATGAAGAGTGTGGATGGGCTGCCCATTCCGGCTAGTGGCAAGGCTGTCTTGGCACCGGGCGGCACGCACTTGATGGTTATGGGCCTTAAGGCTCCGATCAAGTCCGGAAACATGGTGGACTTGACCCTAACCTTTGCCAAGGCGGGTGCGGTCAAGGTCCCGTTCAAGGTGGTCGATAAGACTGGCGAGCACGGCCAAATGGATCACTCGGCTCACTAGCTTGCCATCGCTAAGCTTTTACTTGCTATAAGCGCGTGCGCCTAGCACCTTGGCGTTATGAGCATACGCAAGTTTCTCGTCATTGCCGATGACAGCCCTGAATTTGAGGCGGCCCTGCACTATGCCTGTCGCCGCGCCAAATCGACTGGCGGGCGGGTTGCCCTTCTAAGGGTTATGGAACCGGCCGAATTTGAGCACTGGTCGGCTGTGCGGGATGAGATGCAGCGCCAGTTGCGGGCAGAGGCGGAAGCCGTGTTGCAGCGTATGGCCGAGCAGGTCATGGCCGATCTTGGCCAATCGCCCGAATTCATCATTATGGATCATGGCGACACCAAGGCCGCGATCCGGGCGGCTGTGGCCGCTGATCCCGATATCAAGATCTTAGTTCTAGCGGCGGCGGCAGGCGGGCGCGATCCTGGGCCCCTCGTGGCCTCAATTGCCCGCGACGGCGCGTCCTGGGGCGGCCGAAAGATCCCTGTCACCGTGGTGCCTGGCGATCTGACCCGTGAGCAGATCGACGATCTGACCTGAAGCGGTTGTGTTTCGCGCGTCATGAGGCCATGTAAGCCTCAAGATCCACTCCTAGTGTTAAAGGCTCGGCATGTTTATCCAGACCGAATCCACGCCCAATCCCGATGTCTTAAAGTTTCTGCCCGGCCGTGACGTGCTGGGCCAAGGCACGCGTGAGTTTCGCAGCGCGGCAGAGGCGGAAGTTTCGCCTTTGGCGGCAGCAATCTTTGATCTTGATGGCGTTGGCCGCGTGTTTTTCGGGCCGGATTTTGTCACTGTAACCAAGGCCTCGAGCCTAGACTGGCCACAGCTCAAGGCCCCGGTCCTGGCCGCGATCATGGAGCATTTTACCTCAAATGCCCCACTCTTGCTCGAAGGCGGCGAGGCGGCTGGCCATGATGCCGATGTCTATGAGGGCGAAACCGCCCAGATCGTGGCTGAGATCAAGGACCTATTGGATACTCGCATCCGCCCTGCCGTGGCGCAAGATGGCGGCGATATACTGTTTAACCGGTTTGATGCTGGCACAGGCGTGGTTTGGTTGCATATGCGCGGGGCCTGTGCGGGCTGTCCGTCTTCCTCGGCGACGCTGAAGTCGGGGGTGGAAAACATGCTCAAGCATTATGTCCCGGAAGTGACCCGCGTCGAACAGGCCCTTTAAGGGCGCGTACTCCATGTCCGATCTCCCGACGGTCTTGGCCCTTGATACGGCGCAAAACGCCTGCAGCGTTGCCTTGGTTGTGGGCGATCAGGTTCTAGCGCAGGCGTCCGAGCCCATGGTACGCGGCCATCAAGAAAGGCTGGCCTTGATGGTACAGGAAGTCATGGCCAAGGCTGGCCGGGCTTTTGCCGATCTAGACCGGATCGGCGTCACGGTGGGGCCGGGCTCGTTCACGGGACTAAGGGTTGGCATGGCCTTTGCCAAGGGGCTGGGCCTTGCGCTGAATAAGCCCTGTATCGGTATTGGCTGTCTGCCGGCCTTGGCGGCCTCTGCCTGCGTGCCTGGCATGGCCTGCGCCATCATCGATGCCCGGCGCGGCCAGGTCTATATGCAGGTGTTCGACGATGGTCAGGCTCTGATGGCACCGGATGCGGTTTCGCTGGAGGTTGCCGCCGCCCGTCTTGCTGAGCTTTGGAGCGGCGGCCCTCTCACCATTATTGGCCCCGGCGCGGCATTGCTCGAGGGAGTGATCGCAACTGCGCGGATCATGGTCTGCGAGGCCGCCGATCCGGTTGCCCTGGCTCAGCTGGCTGCATCAGCCCCGATCAGCCCTTTGCGGCCCCTTTATCTGCGTGCGCCGGACGCCAAATTGCCCGGCGGTCTGGTGCCGGATTTTGCGTTTTGAGGCCTGATCTGCCGTCCCCATCGGTCCGAGTGGCCGATCCCAAGGATGCCCAGGCCTTGGCCGCCTTGCATGGCCGAGCTTTTGACGATCCTTGGCCTGTGATCATGATTGCCGACCTCTTAGACGGCGATGGGATGATTGCCCTGGTCAGCGAAACCGCTGGGACGGCGCGAGGCTTTGTCCTGGCCAGGGTGGTGGTCGACGAAGCAGAAATCCTGACCCTGGCGGTTGATCCCACCAGCCGCCGCGCCGGTATTGGCGCGGCCTTGCTCGCTAAGGCCATTGACCTTGCCGCCGCAAACGGGGCCTTGGCCCTGTTTCTCGAAGTGGCCGTCGATAATCAGGCTGCGCTTGGGCTTTATGGTCGGCATGGCTTTGCCAAGGTCGGTCGGCGGGGGGCCTATTATACCCATGCCGATGGCCAGGCGATTGATGCCCTGGTTTTGCGACGCAACCTTAACAAGACGGCCGATTAGGCCTATAGCTGGGCCTCAGATTACCCTGGAGCGGATGGGCGTTTTGGATCGCATTGAAAAACTGTGTATCGATAAGGGCATGCGCATGACCGACCAGCGCCGGGTCGTGGCGCGTATCTTGTCGCAGGCCAGCGACCATCCTGATGTCGAGGAGCTCTATCGTCGCGCTTCTCTGGTAGACCCGCATATCTCGATCGCCACGGTTTATCGCACTGTGCGTCTGTTTGAAGAGGCGGGCATTATTGCGCGGCATGATTTCCGCGATGGTCGATCGCGCTACGAAGAAGCGCCGCAGGACCATCATGACCATCTGATCGATATGAAGACCGGCAAGGTGGTTGAATTTGTCGATGAAGAGATCGAACAGCTCCAGGCCGAGATTGCCCGCCGCCTTGGCTATCGTCTGGTCGATCACCGGCTAGAGCTTTATGGCGTCCCTCTAGACGCCGACGAGGGGTGAGGGCGCGTGCCCAAGCTTGCAAGCCAGGCTGCATCCCCGCATAAACCCGCCATGACCGAAAACCCTGCGCAAAAACTGCTCTATATCAAGACCTATGGCTGTCAGATGAATGTCTATGACAGCGAGCGCATGACCGACATATTGCGCCCGCTTGGCTATGGCGTCACGGAGACTCCGGAAAACGCTGACCTGGTCGTGCTCAATACCTGTCATATCCGCGAAAAGGCGACAGAAAAGGTCTATTCCGAACTTGGCGTCCTGCGCCGCTTGAAAATAGACAAGGCCGTCGGTGGCGGCCAGATGACGATTGCTGTGGCCGGATGCGTGGCCCAGGCAGAAGGCTCCGAAATCATGCGCCGCCAAAGCGCCGTGGATTTTGTGCTGGGGCCGCAATCTTATCACCGCCTCCCTGAAATGATTGCCCGGGCGCACCGGGCCTCGGGCGAGGCCCTAGCCGCTGATTTCGCCGCTGATGAAAAATTCGATGCCTTGCCCGTGGAACGCCAGCCGGGCGGCGTGACCGCCTTTTTGACTGTGCAAGAAGGCTGCGACAAGTTCTGTACGTTTTGCGTTGTGCCCTATACGCGCGGCGCAGAATATTCACGCCCAGTTGAGGCGGTCCTGGCCGAGGCAAGCGGTCTGGCGGCCCAGGGCGTGCGCGAAATCACCTTGCTGGGCCAAAACGTCAATGCCTATGGCGCTGGCCGAGATGAAGGCGGTTTGGCTGGCCTTGTTGAGCGCCTGGCCCAGATCCCGGGCCTTGACCGCATCCGCTATACGACCAGCCATCCGCGCGATATGGACGAGGCCTTGATTGCCGCGCATGGGTCGCAAGATGCCCTCATGCCCTATCTGCATCTGCCGGTTCAGTCGGGATCGGACAAGATCTTAAAGGCCATGAACCGCGACCATACGGCAGCGGATTATCTGGCCCTGATTGAGCGCATTCGCGCCGCCAGGCCGGATATTGCCTTGTCTGGCGATTTTATTGTCGGCTTTCCGGGTGAGACCGAGGCTGACTTTGAGGCCACGCTCGATCTGGTGCGGGCTGTCCGTTATGCTTCAGCCTTTACGTTCAAATACTCGCGCCGTCCGGGCACCCCCGCCTCTGGCATGGGCGCCCAGGTCGATGAGGCGGTGAAGGATGAGCGGCTAGCCCGGCTCAATGCCTTGCTTGAAGATCAGCAGATAGCGTTTAACACCGCGATGGTCGGCCGCACGGTTCCGGTGCTGATTGAGCGCGAAGGCCGTCATCCGGGCCAGATCCTTGGCCGCAGCCCCTATTTACAGGCCGTCCATGCGGAGGGGCCAAAATCCCTGATCGGCCAGATCGTGCCGGTGCGCATTGAATCCGCAGCGCGTATGAGTCTGAGCGGTGTTCTTGAAACGGTACCGGCTTGACCCGCGTCATTGAAGATTTTGTCGCCATGCCCGACGCGGTCTTGCAGGTCATATGCGGCGTCAATGCCCGCCATGCCGCCCTGATCGAAAATGCCTTTACGGTCTTGATCGAGACCCCTGGCGGCGGCCTGGCTGTGCGCGGCGCGGCCAAGGGCCTGGCCAGCGCCAAGACGGTGCTCGCCTTGCTGGCCGAGCGGGCCAGCTCGGGTGCTGACGTGGCTGAGGCTGATGTGCGCCAAGCCATTGGCCAGGTTAGGGCTGGCGAAAAGCCGGGTACAGCGCGGGCCATGCCCATGGGCCGGCGCGGCGTGGTCGCGGCCAAGACGGCAGCACAGGCTCGTTATCTCGACCTTTTGGCCAGCCATGAGCTGGTGTTTGGGGTCGGTCCAGCCGGAACCGGCAAGACCTATTTGGCGGTCGCTTATGGCGCCAATATGTTGCTGCGCGGCGAGGTTGACCGTCTGGTTGTCACCCGGCCCGCTGTTGAAGCGGGAGAGCGTTTGGGCTTTTTGCCCGGCGACCTGACCGAAAAGGTGGATCCCTATATGGCCCCGGTCTGGGAGGCCCTGACCGATCTCTTGGGCGCCGAACAATTGCGCCGCCGCCGCGACAAGGGCGAGATTGAGGTCGCCCCAATTGCCTTTATGCGCGGCCGCACCCTTAGCCATGCCTATGTCATCGTCGATGAGGCCCAAAATGCCTCGCGCCTGCAGATGAAGATGGTTCTGACGCGGCTGGGTGAAGGCGCGCGCATGGTGGTGACCGGCGATCCAACCCAGGTTGATTTGCTCAATGTCCGCGATTCGGGGCTGTCCCATGCCGTCGGCCTGTTGGACGGGGTCAAGGGCGTGGCGATCGCTCGGTTTGCCGCCGAGGACGTGGTGCGTCACCCCTTGGTCGAACGCATTGTTCGGGCCTATGACGCCGCATCGGCCCAAACCCCGATATGAACGATCCCACCCTAGACCTAGACATCGAGGACCCGGCCTGGCTTGACGCCTTGAGCGATGTTCAAGGCCTTATTGAAGCGGCCGCAACCAAGGCCCTATCGGCAAAAAGGCTCGTCGATACTAACGCCTCTAACCTGGTCATCTTGCTGACCAGTGATGACGAGATGCAGGGCCTAAATGCCCAGTTTCGAGGCCTCGACCGCGCGACCAATGTCCTGTCTTTTCCCGCCGCGATAAATCCAGAGGGGCATTTAGGTGACCTCGCCCTCGCTTATGAAACCTGCGCTAAGGAAGCGAAAGAGCAGGGCAAGACTCTCGCAGACCATGTTCAACATTTGACGGTGCACGGCGTCTTGCATCTAATAGGCTATGATCATGACCATGATGATGAGGCCGAGATCATGGAGGCGCTAGAGCGCAGCCTCTTGGCCGAGCTGGGCATTGCTGATCCTTATGGGTTCAAGGCCGATGGAGGGCCGCGACAAGACCATGGCTAGTTCTGACGACCAGAGTTTTCGGCCCGAATCTGTGCCCAAGCGGCGCGGATTTCGGGCGCGTTTGTCCTATTGGCTTGATCGGGGCCAGCGTAAAGGCATGGCCATTCCGCCGGTTCCGCCATCGGCTCAAGGCCCGGTCGATATTGTTGACCAGGCCGAGGCCTTTAAGACCTTGCGGGTTGATGATGTCATGACCCCCCGCGCCGATATTGTCGGGGTCGATATTTCTGCGCCGTTTGATGAGGTCTTGGAGACCTTTGTTGAGGCTGGCCATTCGCGTATGCCGGTCTATCGCGATACGCTCGACGATCCGGTGGGCGTAGTCCACGTCAAGGACGTGTTTAAGCTGCTCACCGACGAGGCTAAGCGGCCCCAAGCGACCGAGCCGGTGCTGCATCGCTTGCGGCGGGAAGTCTTGTATGTGCCCGCCTCGATGCGGGCTGCGGCCTTGTTGCTGAAAATGCAGGCCACGCGCATTCACATGGCCCTGGTCATTGATGAATTTGGTGGCACGGACGGGATTGTCACGCTTGAGGACCTGATCGAGGCCGTGGTCGGCGAGATTGATGATGAGCATGATGACGCCCACCAGGCGGCGATTATTGCCCGCGGCGGCGGCGTGTTTGAGTGTGATGCGCGCGCGCCGCTGGAAGAGCTTGAGGTCATGGCAGAAGCTGTCCTCATGCTGGCCGATTATGAGGAGGAAATCGATACGGTTGGCGGCCTGGTCAGTGCCCTGGCCAATCGCGTGCCGCAACGCGGTGAGGTGATCGCCCATCCGGCGGGCTATGATTTTGAGGTCACCGATGCCGATCCTCGCCGGGTTAAGCGCTTGCGGGTGCGCAAGACCAACCCCAAGGGCGATGCGCCGCAGTGAACCTACTGACTATGCCACTTAGGCCTTGGCACAAGGCCGTAGGATGTGTGGTCGCTGGGCTATTGGCCGCCTTTGCGCATCCCCCATTTGGATTTTTGCCGAGCCTTGCTGGGTATGCCCTAGCGCTTTGGCTATTGGACCAGGGTGGCCATAGGCGAGTGGGCTGGGCGAGGTCGAGTTTTTGGCGGGGCTGGTTGTTTGGCGCAGCCTATTTTTTTGTCGGTACCTGGTGGGTCGGCGAAGCGTTTTTAGTCGATATTGCGGCCCATGGCTGGATGGCCCCGATTGCCGTCTTGGCATTGGCAGGCGGGCTTGGCCTGTTCTGGGGCTTGGCTGGGCTGGGTTATGCCTGGCTCAATCTCAAGGGCCCGGCGCGGATTGCCGGCTTTGTCTTGAGTTTTTCCACCATCGAATGGCTTCGCGGCCGCGTTCTGACGGGTTTTGCCTGGAACCTGCCGGGTGAGACCTGGGCCGCCGGATCTGCCCCGTCACAAGCCGCCGCCCTGTTTGGTGCTTATGGCCTTAGTTTTATCACCCTTTGGATCGCCGCCAGTTTGGTCCTGATTGTGGATGCCTATAAAGCAGGGCGCGGCCATCGCGCACCAAGTCTGCGCATGGGCCTGGTCGGGATTGCCCTACTTATCGGACTATATAGCTATGGCAGCTGGCGTTTGGCGCGCGCCCTTCCCGAACAAGGCCTTAGTGGTGCGCGCGGGCCAGTTGTTCGCATTGTCCAGGCCGATATTGAGCAATCGGCCAAATGGACGCCTGAGAATTTTCGCACGATCCTGAATAAGTATGTCGCCTTGTCCACCCAGCCGTCGAAGGGGCCAAGGCCGGATGTGGTCGTCTGGCCAGAAGGGGCCATTCCCGCCGCCTTTGATGACTATCTTGCCGCCAATACCTGGACCCGGGCGGGGGTCCTGTCCGCCCTGCAGCGTGGCCAAGCCCTATTGCTCGGTGGCTATCGCTATGGTGGGACGGCCGACAAGCCGCTTTATTATAACAGTGTACTGGGCTTAAAGCGGATCGGCGACGATTTGAAAGTCACAGGCGTCTATGACAAGTTTCGTCTCGTGCCCTTCGGCGAATATTTGCCGCTTGGCGGGGTCCTGACCAAGATCGGTTTGCGGGCCTTGGTGCATGCCCCGGATGATTTTACCCCAGGCCCAAGGCCGAGGCCGGTTCGATTTGACACCCTGCCGCTGGTTCAACCCCTGATCTGTTACGAAAGCCTGTTTCCTGGCTTTACCCGTGAGGGGGCAGCGGCCCTTGGCCAACGCGCCGCCTGGATACTGAATGTGTCTAATGACGCCTGGTTTGGTCGTACCAGCGGGCCTTGGCAGCATCTCAATATTGCCAGCTACCGCGCGATTGAGGAGGGCTTACCCATGGTTCGGGCCACCCCGACTGGCGTTTCGGCCATTATTGATGGCTATGGTCGTCGCCAGTCGTCTTTGTCACTGACCCAAGGTCAGATTGGCATTATTGATTTCTCTTTGCCTGCGGCCTTGCCTCAAACCCTTTTCGGGCGTTTTGGAGATCTAGGCCTGGCCCTAATGTCAATGCTTGCGATGATTATTATTGGTGAACAAAAGCGGGTCAAATAACGAATATCACGTGACAGTTGCGAGATTATGCTTAAAAAATTGCCAGCGCCCGTTGTTTAACTGCGAAGTACACCAACAATGAAGCCTCCAAAACGTCAAGACCGTCGCCCTAACCCTGTCGACCTTCATGTCGGCGCAAGAGTACGTATGCGTCGCAAAATCTTGCGGATCAGCCAGGAGAAACTGGCTGAAGAGTTGGAGATAACCTTTCAGCAAGTGCAGAAATATGAGCGTGG
>JBILKO010000130.1:0-6677 GCA_044376615.1 Caulobacteraceae bacterium | reverse complement strand
CCGAATGCATCTGGATCCGCATTGGCCAGATCATCGCGGCCAAGATACGAGACGCCCAGTTCGCGGAAAATATAGTCCAGGATCGAGCTGGCCGAACGGATGGAGTCATTGCCGGTCACCTGGCCCGCAGGCTCGAACCGGGTGAACACAAAGGCATCGACAAATTCATCGAGTGGCACGCCATATTGCAGGCCAATCGAGACGGCGATGGCGAAATTGTTCATCACCGAGCGGAAGGCCGCGCCTTCCTTGTGCATGTCGATAAAAATCTCGCCGACCTCGCCATCCTCATACTCGCCCGTATGCAGATAGACCTTATGGCCGCCGACTGAGGCCTTTTGGATATAGCCCTTACGCCGATCCGGCAGTTTGCGGCGAACCCTGTCGCGCTCGACGACGCGCTCAATAATCCGCTCGCTGATAATGGGATCTGGCGCAGGCTTGGCCCTGGCGGTCTCATCGAGATCAGGTAGGTCAAGGCGCAAGGATTCTGGGGCAGGCGCACGCCGCAGCTGGATGGCGCGAAGGCCCGCTCGGGCCGCTGCCGATTGCAACCGCGTTGCCAGGGCGGGTTCATCCAGGAAATTCATTCGCAAAGGCATCTGGCTGGGCGCGCAGCAAAAGGCTTCTGCGGCTACCGTCATGGCCATGCGGGCCGCGATAGAGGCTACGTCTTGGCCTTGATAATCGCCAAATACGGCCTTGGCCGAAGCCGGAAGGTCTGGCCAGTTGGCCAGGCTGTTATGGCCGCAGGCATGGGCCTGGGCGCCGGCAATAGCGGCATCGTCAAAGCCGAGTTGGGCGAGCGTATCAAAGCCGGGATCGCTCAAGGCCTCGTCCGACGCCCCGAGAATATCCCGCAGGAAGCCGGTGCCGATGACTTGCGGTGAAAAAGCCGATCGCAAATCACCGGTCATCCGTAAGCAGGCTTCCGCCGTCTCGATCTCATGATCGGTCGGGCCCTTGGCCTTTAGGCTGGTGGGATTGATGAGGGGCGCCTGGTCGAGCTGGCCGTGGCCCAGGGTGTGGGCTGTGGCGGCATCCAGATCAAGGCCAAGATGCCGAAGCGCCGCGACCGCAGTTGCAGACAAGGTACGAACAGTTTCGCCATCGGCGGTTTCGGCGACCGTAACACAGGGCGCTGCGCTGTCGACACCAAGCCCTGCCGCGCCCAGGCGCAGGTCAAGATCCCGATCGGCAAACACGCTAATCGCCTGAGCATTACGCAGGCCCGTAATCCTTGCCGCATCATAAGCCTTGGTTAGGCGAGGTAAGGCGATAGCAGCCAGAGGGGCATCTTGGGCAAGCGCAGTGCAGGCCTTGACCATGGCCTGGACCTGTTCAAGCCGAGCTTCGCGATCGGATTCAAACGCGTGATAGGCCCCGGCAAGCTTGGCCAATTGGCTGGAGGTCTCAAGGCTTGCAGCTTGGGCAAGGGCGTAAAGGCCGCTGACCGTTTGGCGCGCGGCTTCGGAGCCAAAGGCCAGGCCTTGGCTCAACAATAAGCCTGATACACCCGCTAGGCCTATGGCGAGAGGCCGCCACGCATAGCGGGTCTGAGCGTCTTCAACATTAACGCTAAAGCCGCTAGCGGTTTCGATTTCAAGCGCTAGGGTCCAAAGCCTGACCTCGTCGATCAAGCCATTGGCATCAAGGCCATCAGCGCGCTGAAACTGGCTGACATCAATAGCCAGGCGCGGGGCGCAGCCAAGGCGGCTATAGGTCTCAGCGTCATGGGGATCAAAGGTGAGGACAAGCTGACCCGTTTCCCAGGCGGCCATGGCCGCGCGACTGGCGGACCGGCTTCCAGCCTCAATTTCAGCACGGCTTGCAGTTACGACCAGGGCGGGGCAGGTGCTGACCTCGTCGGCGGCCTGGTTATGCCATTCGCGCACGCCAGCCCTTGCCAGGGCTATGGCATTATGAATCAGACCCTCGCTCGCCCCAGCCTCGCGCGCGGCCTTGGCGGCCCGGGCAAGCGCGATATTGTGTTTGGGATCGCTGCAGCGGCCCATGTCGCCGTCGCACCGGGCAACCGCATCCATAATAACCTGAAGGCGCGCGCTAAGAGCCTCTTGCGCCTGAATGCGGGTGGCTAGGCTACGGTGCTCGGCAAGGTGCGCGTTCAGGCGGGGCTCAAATTCGATATCGGACAAATCGAGCGTGCTTGGCTCAGCCAAGGCCCCTATGTCCTGGCCGATCAAGGGGTCGATCCGGTGGCCGCGTGGCCTACCTGTCCCTGGGGCCGCTCTGCCTGACAGCATGCTCACCCAAAGCGCTTGTTCAAACGCCTTGGCCTCGTCGAGATCGCTAAACAGGTTCAACTCAAAACCGAATGCGGCAAGACGGCGGGCATAACGGGCGGGCCCCTCATCAAGGGCGGGGGCCAAGGGGTGGGTTAGGCTCAGGGATTTTGGCAGGTCGCTTTTTGGTACATCGGCCGGCTGGCTTCGACCCCAGTCCAGCCAAGAGTCGAGTCGCGCTGAGCTCCAATCTCGCGGGGCCTTGACGAGGATCACATCGTCCATGCGGTCGATCCAGCGATCATCGAGGCCCTGATCTATGGCCTGTGATTCCTCTGTTCGCGGGTCAAAGCGCATAGTGAGCTCCTCGTCTAACACGCAAGTCTAGGATTGCTGGGCGGCCCCTGCAATAGATGCTGTGGTCGAAGGCGGCTCTATCCACAAAATGTTGTAGTATTAAGCGTTATTTTGGGTTGGCCGACCCGGTCGCTGAGTGCTGGACGCGAGATGATCTCATGCCTATAGTCCGGATCGCGGCCCGTAAGGGTGCGCTGGTCCTGATGACTCGTTTTTATGGGTAGGCTAACAGTGCTGAAAGCCATCTTCACCTGGTGGAACGGTGCCACCATCGGCGCAAGGTTCACCATCAGACGGCGCGGGGTTTTGGTCGGCGAAGACGCTGGCGGAAACCGCTATTACGAGGCCAAGGACAACAGCGATTCCTATGATGGCCGCCGTCGGCGGTGGGTCATTTTCAAGGGCTATGCCGAGGCCTCAAAAGTGCCGCCCGAATGGAATGGCTGGCTGCGCTATACCTATGACGAGACCCCGACCCATTCGCCCTTGCCGCGCCAAGCCTGGGAAAAGGATCATTTGCCTAATCTGACCGGGACTGTGTTGGCTTGGCGGCCCAATGGCTCAATCAACCGTCTTGGCGTTCGACCAGGCGCCACCGGCGATTATCAGGCCTGGAAGCCAGACTAGGATATGAGACGGCCCTTTGCGACCGCATTTTTCTGCGCGCTGGGTCTTGGCCTATTGGCTTCGCCCACTCACGCGCAGCAGGCTGACAAGCCCATAGTGCTGCAGGTTCAAGAGGTGCCAGCCGATCCTGCAGCCAAGCCTGATCAAGACCCAGCGGCGACAGATCCCACCGAAACCGTTGCGCCTGCATCCTCGGCCCGCAAGCCGCTAGAGCCGCCAAAGCGCAAGCGCTATACGGTCGCCATCCTCCAGGTCCTGGACAAGGTCACGGCCGAGACCCTGAAATTCGAAGCCACGGTCAATAAGCCGGTGCGCTATAAGTCGCTTATCGTCACGGTTCGCACCTGTGAGACCTCAGCCTCGGACGAGCCGGTTCGGGACGCCTTTGTCAATCTGCAGATCGACTCGGTGCCCGTCGTGCTGGAGGGCAAGGCGACGGTGCCCGGGCGGCAATTGTTCAAGGGCTGGATGTTTGCCTCGACCCCCGGCCTAAATGCCTTCCAGCACCCGACCTATGATCTTTGGGTGATTACCTGCAAAACCTCAGCGCCAGCGGCATAGGTCGGCAAGAGGTAAAAGTCAGAATCGCGATTGAGGGCAAAGCCGAGCTGTCTTTGATAGTCCTGACGGCTAATATCGCGCACTCCAAATTGGGTTAGGTGCTCGGTAATGAATTGGGTATCGAGCAAGGTATAGCGGCCCGCGATCAAACGCGCGACAAGATGGACCAGGGCGACCTTGCTGGCATCGCGTGCCGTGGAAAACATGCTTTCGCCGAAAAACGCTCCGCCGAGCGCGACGCCATAGAGGCCGCCAACCAGCTGGCCGTCCTGCCAGCACTCAATGCTGTGGGCCAGACCGCGCGTAAAGAGCTGGCCATATAGGTCCTGGATGGCCCCGCTGATCCAGGTCTCAGTTCGGCCAGGACGCTCGGCTGCGCAGTTGGCGACGACGGCTTCGAAGGCTGTATCGACACGCACCGCGAACAGGCCTGCTCTTACCGTGCGGGCTAGCCGCTTTGGGATATGAAATTCATCTAACGGTAGGACGCCCCGCCAATCGGGATCGACCAGGAAGACACTGTCATCCGTGCGTGAATCCGCCATGGGGAACACGCCGCGCTCATAGCATTTGATCAGGTCGTCAACCGTAAAACGCATCACGAATGTGCCCCGGTCGGCAGCGTCTAGCCGCCCGCCTTGATCCAGTTTTCGAGCCAGTGAATGTGATAATCGCCGGCCAAGATGTCGTCTTGAACCAGCAGGTCTTGAAACAGCGGAATGGTGGTTTCAATCCCGCCAACGACCATTTCGCTCAATGACCGCCTCAGACGCGCGATACATTCAGCGCGGTCGCGGCCATGCACGATCAACTTGCCGGCCAGGCTGTCATAATAGGGCGGGATCGAATACCCGGCATAGAGGGCGGAATCGAGGCGCACGCCCAGGCCACCCGGCGCATGGAAGGCGCTGACCAGGCCCGGCGATGGGGTAAAGGTGCGGGCATTTTCGGCATTGATCCGGCACTCAATGGCATGGCCCTTAAACACCACATCGCTTTGGCTAAAGCTAAGCGGCAGACCCGAAGCAATGCGGATCTGTTCGCGGACCAGGTCAATACCGGTAATGGCCTCGGTCACGGGGTGTTCGACCTGCAAGCGGGTATTCATCTCGATGAAGAAGAACTCGCCGTTTTCATAGAGGAACTCAATCGTGCCAACGCCCAGATAGCCGATTGCGGCCACGGCATCGACCACCACCTTGCCGATCTTGGCGCGGGTTTGCGCATCGATCGCGGGTGAGGGGGCTTCTTCCAAAACTTTTTGGTGGCGGCGCTGCAACGAACAGTCGCGCTCGCCCAGATGCACGACATTGCCAAAACTATCAGCAATGACCTGAAGCTCGATATGACGGGGGCGCTGGAGATAGCGCTCCATATAGACACTGTCATCGCCAAAGGCCGCGCCAGCCTCGCCCTTGGCCGTGGCGACGGCTTCTGACAAGGACTCGCGGTCCAGGGCCACCTTCATGCCGCGGCCACCACCGCCAGCAGCGGCCTTGATCAGGACGGGAAACCCAATCTTCTCAGCGGCGGCAAAAGCTTCTTCCTCGGTCTGAAGCGCGCCGTCAGAGCCGGGCACAACCGGAATGCCGGCCTCCTTAACGGCCTGTTTGGCGGTGATCTTGTCGCCCATCATCCGGATATGGTCGGGCTTTGGGCCGATAAAGGTCAGGCCATGGGCCTCCACAATCTCAGCAAAGCGGGCATTTTCAGACAAGAAGCCATAGCCGGGATGGATGGCCTGGGCGCCGGTGATTTCCGCGGCCGCGATGATCGAGGGGATGTTCAGATAGCTCTTGGCCGCACTGGCCGGGCCAATACAGACGCTTTCATCGGCCAGGCGCACATGCATGGCACTAGCATCGGCCTCGGAATGGACGGCAACCGTGGCAATGCCCATTTCCTTACAGGCGCGATGGATCCGCAGGGCGATCTCGCCGCGGTTGGCAATCAGGACCTTGTCGAACATCGCTCTAACCGAGGATCACAAGGGGTTCACCGAATTCGATCGGGTCGCCGTCAGCGATAAGGATCTCAACAATCTTGCCTGCGCGCGGCGCGGAGATTGGGTTCATGGTCTTCATGGCCTCGACGATCAGCAGGGTTTGACCCTCATTGACCGTGTCGCCGACCTTACAGAAGGGCTCTGCACCTGGCTGGGGCTGCATATAGACGGTGCCGACCATGGGCGACTTGATCACATCACCCTTTGGCAGTTCCGCAGCTGTCGGGGCCGGGGCCGGGGCCGGTGCCGCTGCGGCCACAGGCGCGACGGGCGCGGGCGCGGGCGGGGCATAGGCTACCGGCGCGGCCACGGTCACCGTCTGGGCAGGTGCGCCCAAGGCGCGGACGACGCGGATTTTCAGATCGCCCCGCTCGACCTCGATCTCGCTCAAGCCCGTATCTTGCAAGATATCGGCCAATTTGCGGACCAGGCGTGCATCAATCGGAACACCAGCGTCTGTTGGATTAGTCATGGATAAAGCCTTGTCTTCACGCCCAATGGGCTATGGTTTTGTGCTTAAGCTTGCGGCGGCCTCTATGGCCAATTCATAGCCCTTGGCCCCAAGGCCAGAGACTAGGCCCGTGGCCGCCAGGGAGACATAACTAATGTGCCGAAACGCTTCCCGTGCCGCTGGGTTAGATAGGTGACACTCAATAACCGGTATGGTCAGGGATTTCAAAGCATCCAGTAAGGCGATGGAGGTATGGCCATAGCCGGCTGGATTTATCACCAGGGCGCAGGCCTTGGTTCGCGCCTCTTGCACCCAGTCGATCAGGACGCCTTCATGATTGGTTTGCCGAAAATCGATACCCAATCCCAAGGCCTTAGCGCGGGCCGTGCATAGGGCCTCGACATCGGCCAGGCTGGCAGAGCCATAAATATGC
>JBILKO010000042.1:0-18723 GCA_044376615.1 Caulobacteraceae bacterium | reverse complement strand
CCAGGAGATCAATAGGGTCACACCGGCCAAAGCCAAGGGCACCAGGTCATGACCGCCCCTGACCATGACCGCTATGGCCCCGAGGCTAGCTACCGCCGCAGCGACGAACAGAGCGGTTAGAACCCTGCGCCCCTGGTCAATCTCTGCCGAGCGGCGGGCCAGGACCGCCTCGTCAATGCCGCCAAGCCGCCAAAAGATCAGGGCAATATGGCAGAGCGCCATTATGTCCCAGCCCACGATAGCGCCAGTCAGGGGCGAACTTCTTGGCCCCACAAAACACGCCACCGTAATGCCGAAAAACACGCCAACCGAAATCCGCGCCCAGTTTTGCATGGCCGTCGGTGGGCGCTCACGCCGCTTCGGTTTTGGAATTGCCATCGCCTTGCCTTTCACTCGGCCACTTCAAGTCAGCTGGCCAATGCGCGTCATGGCTGTTGCACCTTGGACTTGTAGTTCAACGAATACAAAAATCCGTACTACAAATGGCAAAGCTAAAAAGGTGTCTCAAGGCGGACCAACAACTTCCGACTGCACCGCTTATTACGCTCTTAGCGACGCGCAGACGCTAGGCAAGGACCGCTTACTGGTACCGATAGCTCAAGGACAGGCCATAGGTCGCCGGGCGGCCGGTAAATCTAACCGTGGTGTCCAGATTGCGATTGGCGGCTGTCCAATAATAGGCATCCCCGACATTGCGACCCCAGGCCGACAGGCGCCAAACCCCGTCTTGGCTTTCAAGTCCAGCCCTCAGATCGATCAGGGTATAGGCCTTGACATTGAGGGTCGGCAATTCGCCCAGCTGACTATTGGTCTTGCCTTGGTGAGTTGCGCCGCCACCGACAAAAGCCCTGAACTGCGGATTGATCGCCCAGCTGTAATTGACGTCCGAAACAAATTGCCATTTGGGCGTATTGGGAAAGGCCTCGCCGCCAAGATTGGTCAGAACACCGTCGGGATTATAATTGATAAAGCCGTCCAGGACTTCGGAATCCACATAAGACCCGCCTGCCGTTAGGGACAGGCCCTCAATTGGTAACCAGCTGAGCTGAAGCTCTGCCCCTGAGACCTTGGACTTGGGTACATTGATCATCTGCAACAGGGGACCAAATAGGGGGTCTAGAACCCGGCCTAGGATCTGTTTGTCCTGATAGTCATAATAGAAGACCGCGCCGTCGAGATGGAGTTTGCGGTCGCCGGTCGTAGTCTTAAAACCAGTCTCATAGGCGATGACAGATTCTTGCGTGGCGGGCAGATACTGGCTGGCCGCAGTTGCGCCGAGCGACGGAAAGCCGCCGGCCTTATAGCCCTTGCTGACATTGGCATAAATCAAGGTACGCTCACGCGGTTTCCATTCGCCGCCGAGCCGCCAAGACACATTGGACTCGTTCAGGCTATCGACCACCAGTCCTGGGGCAAAGGTCGCGCTTGCCGTGACGCAACCCCCCTTAGCGATCGGGGGATTAAATGGCAGGGATAAGCCTGGCCGGATCGAGTTCCAGAACGGGCCAAAAATCGCCGCCGAACTTCCGTCGCCCGGATCGGTCGTACAACCGCTGAACTTATTGTCAGAGCGCGTATAGCGCGCGCCGCCATAAAGCTTGATCGCATCACTGACGTCATAGTCGGCATTGGCAAACACAGCCGTGGTTTGTGACTTTTGATTATTTGTATCCCCAAACCCGGTAAACCGGGGCAGACCAAAGGCGGTGAACAAGAGCGATTGGCTACTTTGTGCCAAATTATTCTGACTGGCTTCGCGCACATCATCATCGGCATAGCTTAGGCCGAGCGTGTAACGGGTCTGACTATTCAGATCCCCGGCCATCCGAATTTCTTGCGAAAAGGATTTAATCTTGCCCCGGGTATGGCGGTTTAAGTTGGACAAGGACGTGCCGTCAACATCCTGCAGCTGGTCTTGTTTGAACTGGCTAGCCGAGGTCAGGGAAGTCAGGGTCAGGCTATCTGATACCGTATAATCAATCCTCGCCGTAGCCTGAAGGAAACGGTTGTTCTTGCTGTAATCGTCAGAGGGATTAAAGTCGGCGGCCCGGGCATTGGCGGGGGATAAGGGATAGGTCAAGAGGCCAGGGATAAAGGGGGCCGCAGCCGGTACAGATGGCGTAATGGCAATCAATTGCCCCGCCTGTACATCGGACTTGTCAACTGAACCATTGAGGTTTAGCTGCACCTTTAGGCGGGCGGTTGGGTCCCAGGCCACTGTTAGGCGGGTGTTTTGGACGTCGTCAGCACCGTTCTTAGCCCCGGTCGTATAACTGCGCTGCCAAGGGTCGGACTTGACGCTCTGGACGGCCAGGCGTGCACCCAAGGTTTCCGATAGGGGGCCGCTGATGAACCCCGTCAGGTTCGATGCATTGAACGAGCCATAGCTGGCGTCTAGACCGGCCACCAAGCTCCTGGTCGGTTTTGCAGCAATGAAATTGATTGCACCGCCGGTCGCATTTTGACCAAACAAGGTACCTTGCGGCCCTTTTAGAATTTCCACCCGCTCAAGATCCAGATTGACACCACGGCTTTCAATGGCAAACGGGATCGGGGCCTGGTCGACATAGAGGCTGACCGTCGAACGTCCACCCAGGCTGATATCGCTAAAGCCGATACCGCGAAGCGTATAGATCGGCGAGCCAACATAGGAATCGGCATAGCTAAAGCCTGGCGACACCTTGACCAGATCGCGGACCTCGGTGACACCGGCGCGCTCAAGCTGCTCTCCGGTCACAGCCGTGATCGACATGGGCACGGTATTGACGTTTTCTTCGCGCTTTTGCGCCGTCACGATAATCTCGGGAACCACGGCACCTGACTCTGACGCTCGATCCTGCGCTTGGGTTGCTGCGCCGATCATCGATAGGGAAGAAATGCCGGCCAGGATCGCGAGTTTATTAGCGGTAAGATTGGGTTTCCGATTTTTATCAGGTGCCAGAAGCAACATCATTGGTCCTCCCAAAAGAGATGCGTTTGCGCAAGCTAATCAGATGCGCGGTAAGTGCGAGCGCGACGCCCCAAAATCAAAAACAGGGTAATAGCCCGCTTCGCGGTTCTTGCACCTGTACCGGCAGGCCGTATGGCTTGGCGACGCTCACGCCTTGCCGCAAAATGGAACCGCCGATGGTTTAGGAGTAGGCTAACGCCATTACGGTGAAGATATAGGACGTCGAAAGGCCCAACATATCGGCCTTCAAGGCAATATCTGGGCCCCGCCTTGAGGGCGGGACCCAGACGACTTGATAGGGTTTATCTAAAGAGGCGGCCTTTGGGACCGCGCCTTTAATCCCCTTATCCTCAGAGACCTATTTCGCAGAATCGCGATCTGTTTCCGAGGTCGCAACCGTCCAGATGATGACGCCAAAGGCAATCTTGTTCAGAACGTCAGCGAGATTATAGATCACGTTGAGGGCCCCGGAGCTTGTCGATGGATCTTGACCCATCAGATAACCCACATAATAGCCTATCGGATAGATCGCCCATCCGAAGGTCACGATTAAGCGCATCAACTTAAAGGCAGATTGAACTGAAGGGGGCGACTCAGAAGCATTGATCTTGCTCGCCTGCCCCAAAAACACCTCATACAGGATGTAAGCCCATCCGAGCATCCCGACAATAAAGGCGGGCCATACGTGGAAGTAACCCGCTTCACCCGCGTAGCCGCCAATGAGCATGACAAACGTACCGATGATCAGGCGCCAGAAAACGCCAGCTGGAACCTTAGTGATCGCGGCGAGGATCAAATAGAACTCGACCATGAGCAATGGAACGGTGATCAGCCAATCGATATAACGATAAACCGTTGGCGTTGCGCCAGTCGCAACCCAGACGTCGCGCATGTAGAAATAGTGGACCGCTGCGACCAAGGTCACCAGTCCCGAGACCGTTAGAGACGTTTTCCATTTTCCCGCAACCCGTTGTGTTTCAAGAAAAAAGAACGCGGTCGATGCGACAAGCGCCATAGAAATCAACCAAAATGAGATCCCGACATAGTCATCAGGTCGCAGGTTTTGAGTGGCCGCTTGCGCAAGCGCCGGTAAAAATGACAGCGCCGCACCTAGCGAAAGCCACTTAAACTTAAATCCAAACATTAATGCCTCCCTTTTATTTTTTGTCGTTAAGACTGCTAAGAGTTATTTCGGCCTCTCTTGTTGTCAAGTGCTCCAAACAAAAGACTTGGTGATCGACGCTTTTGTACAGATGGGTTGGCCTGGGTGCAGACCCAAGATTGATCCATGGCATGGACTGCCCGGCCCGGCTACACCAGTCTAGCGCAAGGCTACCCTGTCGCGGATTGACATGGGTCAATTTGGGGCAGGACTATGGGCAAGATTGGGCTGATCCTTAGCGAGATCTTGCCATTCTATTTGCGTCTGGCCGTATTGGCAGCCGCGACCCTTGCCATCGATCTAGGCCTACACGTCCTGAACCTTGCCTGGATTGGCCGGTATCTTGGCATACCCGGTGTGATCCTAGTCCTCGCCTCTTTTGGACATTCGCTACGCAAGCGCGGTCTGATCAGGTTTGGCGATCCAGTCCTTCTGATGCGCCTACATGAATGGTTGGCCTGGATCGGATCGACCTTGATCCTGGTTCATGCGGGAATTCATTTCAATGCCGTACTGGCCTGGCTCGCAGTGGCGGCCATGATGGTCAATATCGCTAGCGGCCTAACTGGCAAATACCTGGTTCAGCGCGCCCATTTTTGGCTCAAAGATGCTAAGGCACAACTGCACGCTCAGGCTGTATCCGACAGCTTGATTGAACACCAGCTTCATTGGGACAGTTTGGGCGCCAGGCTGGTGCGCAAGTGGCGGACCATACACCTGCCAATCGCAGCCGTGTTTGCCGTGCTCGCAACCGCTCACATCATAGCGATCTTTGTATTCTGGGGCTGGAAATGAGCCGCCTGAGTTGGTTGGTTGGCGGCTTAACTCTAAGCGCCGTTATTGCCCTGTGCTTTCTGCGGCCAAGCCCAATGCTAAGCCCCGGTCCGATAATCCCGCAACATGCGGCCCTGAAGGCTAATTGCCTCGCCTGCCACGCCCCGTTTCAGGGCGCATCAGCGCTGAAATGCATCAGCTGTCACCGCGTTGCCGAGATTGGCCTGGTAACGACCAAGGCCGTCTCCTTGAAACATAACCCCAAGCGGCCAGCCTTTCACAGCGCCTTGACCGAACTCAATTGCATGGCATGCCACAGCGACCATCCTAAGCCTGCCGTGACTAAGGTGGCATCAATGAAATTCGACCACAGCCTGATAAAGACTGACCGGCGGGCCAATTGCCAGTCTTGCCACACGCCCCCGCGCGACAGCCTGCACAATGGCGAAAACCTGCCCTGCGCCATGTGTCACCGCCCTTCGGGTTGGCAGCCTGCGAATTTTGATCATGACCGCTATTTCAAGCTTGATGGCCATCACGAGGCGGCCTGCACGACCTGCCACATTGGCGGCGATTATATGCGCAGCACCTGTTATGGGTGCCATGCGCACCAACCGGCGCAAATCATCGCCCTGCATCGCGCAGAAGGCATTACCAATCTGCAAAACTGTGTTCGCTGTCATCGTAGTGGGTCCGGCGAGACTGGCGAAACAGATATGCGAGAGACCGGTGACGACTGAAGCCAACCGCTTCTAGGCCTTGGCCTAGTTTACCGCCGATAGCCCAACCGATGCTAGGCCATACAGGGCACAAAGCTCGTCATTATCGGAATTATCGCCAGTAATTCCAATGGCGCCGATGACCGCGCCGGTAGCGCCTTTGATCATTAAGCCGCCGGCAGCAGGGATCATCCCTTGCGGTGCCAGGGCCGACAAGGCGGCGACAAAGCCGGGGCGTTCAGCCGCCATGGTCGCAATACTGCGCGAGGAAAGCCCAAGCGCCAGGGCCGATGCCGCCTTGGCGATCGCAATCTGTGGACGCAAAACAGAGGACCCGTCTTGCCGTGCCAAGGCCACCAGATGACTGCCAGGATCGAGCACGGCTACTGTTAAGGGCTGAAAGCCCATTTCCGTACCCTTGGCGAGGGCTGCCTCAATAATACGGTTTGCGAGCGCAAGGCCTAAGGTGTCTGACATGGTCAAATCGCTTTCAATGGTCGAACGAGCTTATTGATTGGATTGGGCCTTAGCCAGTTTGCGATAGCGATGCAGGATGAATTCCGTATAGCCATTGGGCTGATTTCGCCCCTCAAACACCAGCTTTAGGCCAGCATGATAGGCTAGGTTTTCAGCGAGATTTGGCGTCATGGGGCGATAGCCTGGGTCCGCCGCATTTTGTTGATCAACGATCTTGGCCATGCGTTCAAAGGTCTCGATAACCTGGGCCTGGGTGCAGACGCCGTGATGCAGCCAGTTGGCGACATGCTGGCTCGAGATCCGCAAGGTGGCACGATCCTCCATCAGGCCGACATCATAAATGTCGGGCACCTTGGAACAGCCAATGCCTTGATCAATCCAGCGCACCACATAGCCAAGCAGACCCTGGATGTTATTGTCCAACTCCTCCTGAACCTCGCCAGGCTCGAAATTCGAGGCCGCGAGCGGCGGGGTCAATAGATTGGTCAGGCCAGTCGGTTCGGCCTGTTCGAGCCGGTCCTGAACGCCTGACACATCAACCTTGTGGTAGTGCAGCGCGTGCAAAGTCGCGGCCGTCGGTGACGGCACCCAGGCCGTATTGGCCCCGGCCAGGGGATGGCCAATCTTGTCGCGTATCATGGCCTGCATCTGATCCGGCGCAGCCCACATTCCCTTGCCAATCTGGGCACGGCCACGAAACCCAGCCCCTAGCCCGGTCTCAACATTGCGTTTCTCATAGGCGGCAAGCCAAGGCTGGGTCTTGATCGCCGCCTTGCGCTGGACAGGCCCTAACTCCATCGCCGTATGGATCTCATCGCCGGTCCGGTCCAAAAAGCCGGTATTGATGAAGACCACCCGCTCCCGCGCGACATGAATACAGGCGGCCAGATTGACGCTGGTGCGACGTTCTTCATCCATGATGCCGAGCTTAACCGTATTAAGAGCCAGACCCAAGGCCGCCTCGACCTGGTCAAACAGCCAGACCGCCAGGGCGACCTCGTCGGGACCATGTAGCTTTGGCTTGACGACATAAATGGCCCCAGTCGCGCTATTGGCCGCCCTGCCCTTTAGGTCATGCGTGGCGCTGGCCACCGTAACCATCGCATCAAGCACGGTTTCAAAGACGGGCTGGCCATCGATCAAAACAGCGTCGCTCAGCATGTGATGACCGACATTTCTAACCAAGAGGACGGCCCTGCCTTTTAGTGTCAGAGGCGCGCCGCTTACCGCCGTATACTGCCGGTCAGGATTAAGCGTCCGCGTCAGGGTCTTGCCGTTCTTGTTAAAGGTCTCGGTCAGGTCACCCTTCATAAGACCCAGCCAGGTGCGATAGACGCCGATCTTGTCCTCGGCATCGACGGTAGCGACCGAGTCTTCACAGTCCTGAATTGCTGTAAGCGCAGACTCTAGCTCGATGTCACAAACGCCAGCGGGATCCAAAGCGCCAATTGGATGGGTTCGATCAATCCGGATTTCGCAGTGCAAGCCATTATGCTTGAGCAAAAGGCCAATTGGCGATTGAGCAGTGCCGCGCCAACCCTGGAATTGCTCAGGGTTTTGTAGCCCTGCAACTGAACCATCGGCTAGTCCGATGACCATTTGACCTTGATCGACCGTGTAGGATCGTGACCCAAGATGCGAGCCACGACTTAGCGGCGCGATCTCATCAAGCAACTTGCGACCATAGGCGATCACCTCAGCGCCTCGGGTTGGATCATAAGGGCCAGGGTCCAGGGGTGGTGCCAAGGCATCAGTGCCATAGAGGGCATCATACAGGCTGCCCCAACGGGCATTGGCCGCATTCAGGGCATAGCGCGCATTAGACAGTGGCACGACCAGTTGCGGCCCGGCCATCAGTGCAATCTCTGGATCGACGCCATCCGTGCTGATCTGGAACGGCTCAGGCGTCCGGGCCAGATAACCAATCTGGCGCAGGAACACCTCATGGTCGGCGGCGCTTATCGGCTGGCCCCGGTGCGAATGGGCAAATTCGTCAATCTGCGCCTGCAGGGCGTCGCGAAGGTCCAAATGCGCCCGATTTCGAGTTGTAAACTCGCGCGATATCGCTTTGAAACTGGACCAGAAATGATCAGGCGTTACGGCCAAGCCCGACAAGACCTCTTGATCAACAAAGGCCTTGAGGTTCGGATCAACCCATAGCCCGTTCAAATTGCTCACACTTAAGGTCCTTTCGGCGTCATGGTCTGATGCCATGTCTTATGATCGCATACAATTGAGCACCTGATTCAGCCGTTCGATTGGCTTGACGATCGCCTTAGATTGGCAAACACTTTTGACAGGGCAACAAGGCAGGCCTCAGACCTGCCGGGCACGATTTGGGGGGATGCCATGTTTATCGGACATTATGCCGCTGCGCTTGCAGCCAAGGGCATCGAACCTCGCGCGCCGCTCTGGACCTATATTGCCGCCGCCCAGGTGCTTGATATCGGCTGGAGCAGCCTGGTCTTGGCGGGTGTAGAGAAGTTTTCGATCGACCCTAGCCTTCCGGGCAATGTGATGAATCTCTATCATATGCCCTGGACCCACAGCCTGCCGGCAGCCATCATCTGGTCCATCGCGGCGGCGTTTTTGGCAGGATGGGCACTGAAATTGCCGCGCCGCGCCGCCGTCATGGTTGGACTGACCGTATTTTGCCACTCGCTTTTAGATTTTCTCGTCCATCGCCCTGATCTGGAATTGTGGATTGGCGGGCCTAAGGTTGGGCTAGCCTGGTGGAATTTCCCGGTTGCCGAACAGGCTGTCGAGATCGGGCTTCTCGCCATTGCAGGCGCGATCTGGGCCCATCGTCGCGGTCAGCAAGGCCTAGCGGCCTGGGGGGCACCAGGATTGATTGCGCTCATGATGTCCATTCAGGTCTATGGCATGTTCTTCCCCCCAGCCAGCGTGGTGGCCATGGGGCTGATTACCTTGGCCGTCTATCTTGGTTTGACACTGGTTGCCGCCTGGATTGACCGGCAAGATGCACGTCTTGCCTAAGGATCGGTCGTCGGGCTTGGGAATTTTCTGGGCCATCAGACTCTAGACTTGCCGATCGCTTGCGCCTGCCTCAGTCTAGACCATTGAACGACCGTTAAATCTGTTGAGGCTGAGCAAAATGAGGCCATTGAAAATCTTGCAAAAGGTCGCGATGGCGCTCGGCATGCTTGCCCTGAGCAGTCAGATGGTTCTGGCCGCCGATTCCGCCCGCCCCCAATGCCAAACCGTGCGCCTCTCCGACATCGGTTGGACCGACGTGACCGCGACGACCGCCGTCACCAGCACCATTCTCGAAGACCTTGGCTATACGACCACAATCACCGTCCTGTCGGTTCCGGTCACCTATGCGGCCATGAAGAACAAGGATGTTGACGTCTTCCTGGGCAATTGGATGCCGTCCATGGCGCAAGACCGCGAGGCCTTTGTCAAGGAAGGCTCGGTTGAGGTGGTGCGCGCCAATCTGACCGGGGCAAAATACACCCTCGCCGTGCCGGCCTATTTATATGATGCCGGGCTCCAGGATTTTGCCGATATCCCAAAGTTTGCGGCCCAGCTGAATAACAAGATCTATGGCCTTGAGCCCGGCAATGACGGCAATCGTCAGGTTCTGAGCATGATTGCCAAAAATGCCAAGGGTCTTGGTGGCTTCAAACTGATTGAGTCCTCTGAGCAGGGCATGTTGGCCGAGCTCGAACGGGCTACCCGCGAAAAGAAGGCAATTGTGTTTCTAGGGTGGGAGCCGCACCCCATGAATACGCGGTTCAAGATCCGCTATCTGACCGGCGGTGATGACACGTTCGGGCCTAATTTTGGCGGCGCGACCATCTATACCAATACCCGCGCGGGTTATTCGAAAGACTGCCCCAATGTTGGGCGCTTGCTAAAAAATCTTGAATTCACCCTGGCCGATGAGAGCCTGTTGATGGGGGCTATTCTCGATCAGCATCAAGACCCCAAGGCTGCCGCCCGCGCCTGGCTGGACAAGAACCCGCAAATTCTCGCCCGTTGGCTGGAGGGTGTTGAGACCTATGACGGCGAACCCGTCGACGCGGCCAAGGCCACGACGCCGGTACATGGACTTCAGGCCTGGATCACTGGCCACAAATTGCCGATTGGCGACCTAATGGCGCGCCTGGTTGAGGCCTCGAAATCAGGCGGTCAGGGCTTTTTTGACGGCCTGTCGTTCGGTATCCGCACCGCCGTAGACGGCCTTACCGGCCTGCTTAAACAGGTGCCGCCGCTTGTCTTGCTGGGGGCAGTCGTGGCGTTGGCCTATCTGCTTCAGCGCTCAATTGGCCTCAGCATCTTTGTCGCCGCTGCCCTGCTGCTGATTATGAACCAGGGCTATTGGGACGCCATGCTCGAGACTCTTTCACTGGTCTTGTTCGCCGCGCTGATTTCAACCACGATTGGCGTACCGCTGGGCATAGCCGCAGCGCACAGGCCTTGGCTCTACAAAGCCATGCATCCGGTGCTGGATCTGATGCAGACCTTGCCGACCTTTGTGTATCTGATCCCGACCCTAGTCCTGTTTGGCCTTGGTGTCGTGCCGGGCCTGATCTCGACCGTGATCTTTGCGCTGCCAGCCCCGGTCCGCTTGACGCATCTGGGCATTTCCTCAACGCCCAGGCCCTTGATCGAGGCGGGCCAGGCGTTTGGCGCAACCAAGTTTCAGCTGCTCTGGTCGATCGAACTGCCGTCGGCCATGCCCAATATTGTCGCCGGGATTACCCAGTGCATCATGCTGAGCCTGTCCATGGTGGTCATTGCCGCCCTGGTTGGGGCTGGCGGGCTTGGCGTTCCCGTGGTCCGGGCCTTGAACACGGTTCAGGTCGGCATGGGCTTTGAGGCTGGCTTTGCCATTGTCCTCTTGGCCATCATCCTTGACCGCATGACCCGCCCCAAAACGGCTGCCCACTGACATGAGCCTTGATCCTTCCATGACCGCAGCCATTGAATTCAAGTCCGTCAATATTCTGTTTGCGCCCGGCACCGGTCGCCGCCGTGATATTGCCCTCGATCAGGCCAAGGCCTTGCTCGCCAAGGGCGCCGATCGTAGCCAGATCAATAGCGAGACCGGGGTAGTGCTTGGGGCTGCCGATGCCAATCTCACCATCAAGGCCGGTGAGATATCGGTTCTGATGGGCCTGTCCGGCTCGGGCAAGTCGACCCTGCTGCGTGCGGCCAATGGCCTCAATCCGGTGACGTCCGGCCAGGTCCTGGTGCGCCATAATGGAAGCGTGGTCGATGTCGCAGCCTGTGACGAGCAGACCTTGCGCGCAGTGCGGCGTCAGTCGATCGCCATGGTGTTTCAACAATTTGGCCTCCTACCCTGGCGTACCGTGCGCGACAATGTCGGGCTGAGCCTTGAGTTTCGCGGCATGGACAAGGCCCAGCGCCAGCAGAAAGTCGACGACTATCTCGCTTTGGTTGGCCTAACCGAATGGGCCGATCGCAAGACCCACGACCTGTCCGGCGGCATGCAGCAACGCGTCGGCTTAGCGCGTGCCTTTGCGACTGAGGCGGATATCCTCTTGATGGACGAGCCGTTTTCCGCGCTCGATCCCCTGATCCGCACCCGCCTACAAGATGAGCTGATCAGCCTGCAAAACACTGTGCAAAAGACTATTCTGTTTGTCAGTCATGATCTGGACGAGGCCCTGAAACTCGGCGACCAGATCTCGATCATGGAGGGCGGCCGCATCATCCAGACCGGCCAGCCCGAAGACATTATTCTCCGCCCGGCCAATGACTATGTCGCCCAATTTGTTCAGCACATGAACCCCTTGAGCGTCCTTACCGGCGCTCAGGCCATGCGCCCGCCCGCCAATGCCACTGAGGCCAAGGGCCTAGCCGAAGCGCCCATATCAACCCGCCTGGCTGACTTGGTCGGCATGGTTCATGCCACGGGCAAGCCAGTGGCCTTGACGGATGAGGGTAAGGTTTGCGGCATCTGCGGCGCAGACGAGATCTTAAAGGCCTTATCGCGCAGATAGCGCAGATAGTTGGGCGGGAACCAACGGCCCCCGCCCCTTTTATCTTCAGTTAAACCGGTAAGTCACCGTAATGCCGCCGCTGCGTGGGCGGGCATAGACACTGGGAATCTGGCCGGTATAGGCCGACACGTCGAACGTATAGACCCGGTAGATCTCAGACGTGATGTTATTGACATAGAGCGAGGCTTCCCAAGGCTTGTTCTTGGGCGTGAAGCCAATACGCGCATTATAGACCGTATGGGCGCCCTCGCGCTCGACCGGCGAGCACAGAACCGAGAAGCAGAACTTTCCGGTGTATTGCGCATCGGCCTGCAAGGACACATCGCCTAGCGTCGTCGGCAAGTCATAACGCACCAGGCCCTGGCCAGAGAATTTGGGCGCCTGTGGCAATTTGCGGTCGCGGACATCACCATTGGGCAGGCTGACATCCTTGACCACATTATCCAGGACCGAGGCATTGGCCTGGATGGTCAAGCCCTGGATCGGGCGGGTGGTCAGTTCGGCCTCAAAACCGTCCTGCTTGGCATCGCGGTTCACGACGGTCTGGACCAGCCCGTACTGGGTGAAGGCCTGATAGTCCTTATAGTCATAATGGAAGGCCGTCAGGTTCAAGGTCGTGCGCTTGGGCAGGGTGGCCTTAATCCCGACCTCATAAGCGTTCAGCACTTCGGGCTTATAGGGAATGCCATTGAGGAAGAAGGACTCATAGCCCGCGGTTGGTGTTGAGGTCGACAGGGTAAAGCCGCCGCTCTTGGTGCCGCGGTTAAAGCTGGCATAGACCAGCAGATTGTCATTGGGTTTGTAATCGAGTTGGGCACGGACGGAATAATCCGAATAGTCTTTTTCCGCATCCGATGGCTTGAGCGTAACGCCGTCTAGGGCGGACAGGCTAGTCGAGCCATTGATGGCGACAAGCTCGTTCTTGTTAAAGCGGATGATCTCGCCAGTATTATCGATCGCGCTGTAATTGACGACGCGATTATCGTGCCAGTAGCGTGCCCCAAAGATAGCCTTAAAATTGCCAGGCAGGGTCCATTCATCCTGGGCAAAGATCGCATAGGACTTGGTCTTTTCGGTAAAATTCACGTCCGGAATAAACGGATAGATTGGGAAGGTATAACCGGCCGTATAGGCTCCATCGATGGCCATGGCAAAGGCACCAACCACCAGTTCATGGTCTCCAAACCGCGCCGAGCCACGCACTTCTTGGCTAAATTGCTGCACATCGGCGCCTTGCAGGAAGACCACGACATTATTGGGCGAAGCGCTAGCATCCTCGCGATAGTCCTTCTGGATCGACTGAACGTCCGAGATAGAAACCACCTCGAACGGACCGACCGGGAAATTGACCTTTAGATTGGTGCTAAACAGGCTGCGGTCTGTATAGGACGGACCTGTAGCCGCAACGCGCCAGGGCTTGCCGCCGCGCGGTACGCTGATGGAATCGTTGCGAAAACCGCTCAGATCGGTGCCAGGCGCCGCAGTTGGGTCGCCAAGCAAGGGATTGACCTTGTCAGCTGGCAAATAGGTGCCCTGGCCTTGGGCATTGGGATAGGCCGCTTCCCAGGAATACATGCCCGATGAGCGTTCATGCGGGTTGCGTGCAAAGCGGACATTTAGCTCAACATCGATCTTGTCGGTCGGCTGCCAGGCTAGGATATTGCGCACCGCCCAGTGATGCTCGGCGCCGCGGCTCTTCACGCCGGGATAGATGCTGGTCAGATAGCCGTCGCCATCGACGGCCATGGCCGAAATACGCATCTGCGCCCGGTCGCTCAAGGGACCGGAAATCGCCCCTTCGGCATTAGCTGTATTATAGCTGCCATAGCCAGCAGTCACATAGGCGCTGAAATCCTTGGTCGGCTTGTTGGAAATGAACTGGATCGCGCCGCCGGTGGCATTGCGGCCAAACAGAGTGCCCTGCGGGCCCCGCAGCACCTCAACCCGGGCCAGGTCAAACATGGGAAAGCCAGCCGAGATGAAGGAGCTGGCATAGGAATCGTCTTGATAGACGGCAACCGGCGGCTCTTGCGCATCACCAAAATCGTTCTGAGACACGCCGCGAATATTAAACACCACAGCCGAAGGCGTATATTCGTTTAGCTTCAAGCTCGGCACGCTGCGGACCAGGTCAGTGGAATCCCTTAGGCCCATGGCGGCAATTTGCTGAGCACCAAGGGCAGTCACGGCAATGCCGACATCTTGCAGGCGCTGTTCGCGGCGCTGGGCCGTCACCAAGATGGTATCGACCTGCTCAGCTTCATTCGCAACTGGCGCGGCAGGTTCAGCGGCAAGGGCCGGGAGCGCCATAATGGCGCTCGCCGCCGCACTGGTCAGCAAAAGGCGGCGCATCATGCCAGCCCGGCTCGTCATGGTCTTGGTCATTGCTAATTCCCCTTATCTTGCCGACTGAATCTTGGGCCCCTGCCCAGTTTGCGGCTTTGTTTGGCCTTCAAAACTTGCACCTATAGTCCCGGTGCCCAGGTTGAAACGTGTTTACTGATCGCCTTTCATCGCTGCGCCGTTTCCCAATTGGCGGCCTGATAGAAGTCAGCATTCGAGGGCGGCAAAAGAGGTCGGTCCAGAATGTGGTCCGCCGCCTTTTCTGCGAGCATAATGGTTGGCGCATTTAGATTGCCGGTCGTGATGGACGGCATGATCGAGGCATCAACAACCCTTAGACCGGTCACGCCAATAACCCGCGCCTGAGCATCCACCACAGCCATGGGATCATCCTGGCGGCCCATCTTGCAGCTGCACGACGGGTGATAGGCGGTCTCGACCTTGTCGCGGATAAAGGCGTCGATCGCCTCGTCGCTGATCGCATCCTTACCCGGCTGCAATTCTTCGCCGCGATAGGCGTCAAAGGGACCTTGCGCAAAGATTTCACGGGTTAAGCGTACGCAAGCGCGCATCTCGGTCCAATCATCCGGATGGCTCATATAGTTGAAACGGATCTCGGGCTTGGCCATGGGGTCAGGCGATTTCAGCCGCACCCAGCCTCGACTTTTCGACCGCATGGGACCGACATGGGCTTGAAACCCATGCTGCTTGGCCAAGGACTGGCCGTCATAGGTCACGGCCAGGGGCAGGAAATGATACTGGATATCGGGATAAGCAATGCCTGCGCGGCTGCGGATAAAGCCGCAGCTTTCGAAATGGTTGGTCGCACCTAGCCCATCCTTAAACAGGATCCAGCGCGCCCCGATCCAAGCCTTGGCGAGCGGGTTCATGGCCGAATAAAGCGTGATGGGCTTTCTGCTGGCGATCTGGAAATAAAATTCCAAATGGTCCTGCAGGTTTTCACCGACACCGGGTCGATCACAGATCACCTCAAGCCCGTAGCTAGCCAGCTCCGCCGCTGGGCCAATGCCAGACAGTTTAAGCAGCTGCGGCGAATTGATGGCACCGCCGGCCAATATGACCTCAGCACGGGCCGTGGCCTCGTGCACCTGGCCCGAACGCGTATAGGCTATGCCGACCGCGCGCTTGTTTTCGAACAGTATCTTGGTGGCGACACAGCCGGTTCGGACCGTCAGGTTTGACCGCTTCATGGTGGGCTTAAGGTAGGCATTGGCAGCGCTCCAGCGCCGCCCCTCCCCGACCGTCATATCCATGCGGCCAAAGCCTTCTTGCTGGCGGCCATTGACATCGCTGGTCAAGGGATAGCCCGCAGCCTTGGCCGATTGCAGCCAGGCCTCATGCAGCGGGTTCTTTAGGCTGCCATACTGGGTCTTAAGCGGCCCGCCCGCGCCGCGATAGGCATCGCCGCCCTCGGCCCTATCCTCCGCCCGCTTGAAATAGGGCAAGACATCGGCATAGGACCAGCCGCTCGCCCCTTCTTCCTGCCAGCGCTGAAAATCCATTGGATTGCCGCGAATATAGACCAGGCCATTGATCGAGGAGGATCCGCCCAGCACGCGGCCACGCGGCGTATGGATGCGCCGCCCGCCAAGCGCTGGTTCAGGTTCGGCCTCATAATCCCAGATATAACGGGGATTGTTCATCGGGATCGAGAGGGCCGTCGGCATCTGGATGAAGATGGACCGGTCGCTGCCGCCCGATTCCAGGACCAAAACCGAATGCTTGCCGTCCTCGCTCAAGCGATTGGCCAGGACGCAGCCCGCTGATCCTGCACCGACAATAATGTAATCAAACACCTCGGTCATAGCTGCCTCAATACGGGGCCTCTATGTCGCCGAGCGCGACATAGACACTCTTCAGCTGGGTATAGTGTTCGATGGCTGCGTGGCCATTTTCACGGCCTATGCCGGACTGCTTATAGCCGCCAAAGGGCAGCTCTATCGGCGTGACATTGTACTGATTGATCCAACAGGTCCCGGCCTCGAGCTGCGCAATCACCCTATGCGCGCGCGTTAGATCCTGGGTAAACACAGCGGCGGATAGGCCAAAGGCCGTATTATTGGCCCGGGCTACTACCTCGCCTTCATCCTCAAAACTAAGCACAGACATGACCGGGCCAAAGATTTCTTCGCGAACAATCGTCATATCGTCATTGCAGGCATCAAAGATGGCGGGCGAAACGAAATTACCTTTGGCCATTGCGCCCTCGGTTAGGGCCTGGCCACCGCACAAGAGCTTTGCACCCTCGGCCTGGCCCTTGGCGACATAGCCCAAGACCTTGGCCATATGGTCGCGAGATATCAGGGCCCCGACATGGGTGGCTGGGTCTTGCGGATCACCAATCACCATCTTTGCCGTCCGCGCCTTCAGCTTTTCAAGGAAGGCCCCCTTGATTTTTGAATGGACAAAGACGCGGGTGCCATTCGAACAGACCTCTCCGGCCGAATAGAAATTGGCCATCAGTGCGCCGGACACGGCATTATCCAGGTCCGCATCGTCAAACACGATCAGGGGTGATTTGCCGCCCAGTTCCATGGTCACGGACTTGAGGGTGGTCGCCGCATCAGCCATGACCTTCTTGCCGGTCTCAACCGCGCCGGTCAGGGAGATTTTTTCGATTCCGGGATGGCGCGACAAGAGCCGTCCGGTTTCAACCCCGCCCTGAACGACATTAAAGACGCCGTCCGGCAGGCCAGCCTGGACAAAGATTTCCGCAAGCCTCAGGGCCGTCAGCGGGGTCAGGTCCGACGGCTTAAAAATCATGGCATTGCCACAGGCCAACGCCGGGGCGGCCTTCCAACAGGCAATCTGGATCGGATAGTTCCAGGCACCTATCGCGGCCACAACGCCCAAGGGCTCGCGCCGGACATAGCCAAAGGCCTGGCTACCCAGATCGACATGCTGACCGACCAAAGTCGCGGCCATGCCGGCATAGTATTCCAGACAATCGGCGCCCGATAAAACATCAACTGCCGAGGTTTCCTGAATCGGCTTGCCGGTATCAAGGGTTTCCAGCAAGGCTAGCTCATCATTGGCGGCGCGCAGGAGTTCAGCCGTGCGGTGCAGTACCCTGCCGCGTTCAGCGCCGGTCATGGCCGCCCAGATCTTTTGGCCGCGCCTTGCTGCTTCTACCGCCCGCTCAATTAGTGCTTCGTCTGCAATCTCGACGGTGCCGATCACCTCGCCGGTCGCGGGATTGACCGTGTCAAAGGTCTTGCCTGATCCTGAGACGAAACGGCCACCAATGTGGTTGCGGAAGATCCCCTTAGTTTGGTCTGCCCGCAATGGCGCACCCGGGGCCAGAGCCAAACGGCTGTCCACAAAGGCAGTCAACATAGCCCGTGCTGCACCGCTATCGGCCTCTTGCCAATTGGACAGGGCCGCCCGCAACCAAACCCCGTCAATCATGGCCGCAATCATGGCGGCTAGGCGCCGGGCCTCAGCCTCGGGCAATAGGGCCAGCAGTGCTGCGCGCAGATTAGACAGCATGCGACGCTGATAGACGGATTGAATGCGGCCAAGCGATACGCTGTGCGGCACCTGCCCCCAAAAGGCCAGCCAGGCCGCGCCGGTCCGGCGATCAAATTCTTTGGGGTCGAGATTGGCATCGATAACCGCCTGGACCCGCGCGCGCGGGCCACTGGCCTGGTTTAGTCTCTGGCGCACGCCCTGGCCCAGATTGCGCGTCAGGGTGCGAAAGGCCGCCTCAAGCAGGCCGTCCTTATCACCAAAATAATGCGCCACCAGGCCCGGCTTGACCCCCGCGCGCTCAGTAATCTCAGCCAGGGTCGAGCCGACAAACCCGCATTCAGCCAGACTATCGATTGTCATTTCAATCAGCTGATGCCGCCGCCCCTCATCGGGCGCGCCCTTCCCACTGGCCTCGGCGCGGACGGTGGGCTTGGTTAGTGGCATGGGTAGGGACCTTGAATGATCGTTCAATCAAGGATTAGGGCCAAAGATGCTTAATCGGTCAAGTGTGTCTGACTTTCCGCGCAATACGCGCGGCAGGGTGTGGCGCTTAAGCCTCAGTCACATAGCGGGGATCATGGGGTGAGCGGCTGAATATCTTTTCAACCAGCGGCGCAAAGGCCTCTAGCGGTAGGGTGTCATAATCTGGATCAAACGAGGCCTGATCCCAGCGTTCACAAAAATTGGCGCAAGATTCAAACCATTTATGGTCTTTGAACTTGTCCCGCATATGACGATCGCCGCCCATGTGATGGACGTAATAATAGGTCTGGAACAGGCCATGTTGCTCAACGATCCAGGTCACTTCCTCGC
>JBILKO010000041.1:0-18938 GCA_044376615.1 Caulobacteraceae bacterium | reverse complement strand
GGCCTTGTCAGGCACCGGCACACCGCTGGCGATCTTGACCGCGACGGTCAGGCTAGCCTGTTCCGGAATACAGATATCCTTACAGACTAAGAACCCGGCCTCGGCCTTGAGATTGACCGTTTCGCCAAACTTGGCATTGGCCGGAACAGTCAAGGCGACTGGCAAAAGGACTTGACCCTCATAGCCATAATTCATAAGGCTGCCCAAGGGCAGGCGCTGCGGTTTTGGCCAGACGATCTCACCCGCGCGCCAACCGGCTGGCAGTGTCCAGTCCAGCGTCGTCGCCTGCCCGGCATCGCCAGGATTGCGCCAATAGGTGTGCCAGTCCTTAGCAATCGTCTGGCGCAGGGCAACATAGACCTCCCCGCCTGGGACCGCCTCGCCGCTGGCAATCAGTTCTGCCTTGACGTGGCCAGTATCGACCGGGGCCGTTAAGCCAGGCTTCGCGGCAAACAGGCAAATGCCCACAGCAAGCCCTAAAGCCATAGCCAAAATCTTGGAAAACACTTTCAAGTCAGACCTCGCAAAGACCGTCACTGCACAGCTAAGGCCTGAAATCCGCTGTGCCAAGAGCGCATCTCGCCACAAGGCCTCTCGACAATCGCCTAAGAGCCGCCATGATCAGCTTTAATCAAATATAGGTCGGAGGAAACATCATGGCGACCAATTGGCCGACGAATAAACAATGGATTTTGCGTAAGCGCCCCGAGGGCGATATTGGCGCCGATAATCTGGAACTGATCGAGGCCCCTACCCGTGATCTTGAGGATGACGAGGTCTTGATCCGCAATATTTATCTGTCCCTGGACCCGACTAACCGGATCTGGATGAGTGATCAGGACCAGTATCTGCCTCCGGTCGAGATCGGTCAGGTTATGCGCGGCGGCACGATCGGGGTGGTCGAGGCTTCACGCTCAGCCCGGTTTAAGCCGGGCGATCTGGTCAATCCCGGCCTCGGCGGTTGGGAAGCCTATTCGATCGGGCATGAGGACAGGATTCAGCCCGTGCCCAGCCTGCCGGGTGTTCCCTTGCCGGCCTTTATGAGCGTTTTGGGGGCCACGGGCCTGACCGCCTATTTTGGCCTTCTAGATATCGGCAAGCCGCAGCCGGGCGAGACCGTTGTGGTCTCTGCCGCAGCGGGCGCCGTCGGCTCGATTGTCGGCCAGATCGCCAAACTCAAGGGCTGCCGGGTGATTGGCATTGCCGGAGGGCCTGACAAGTGCCGTTGGCTGATCGATGAGCTCGGCTTTGACGGCGCGATTGACTATAAGAACGAGGATGTCGGCGCGGGCCTGGACCGGCTTTGCCCCAATGGCATTGATGTCAATTTCGAAAATGTTGGCGGCAAGATTATGGATGCGGTGGTTGCACGCATGAATCTGTTTGGCCGCATGGCCCTGTGCGGCATGATCTCGACCTATAATCACGAAGGCCTCGTCTCTGGACCCGCCGATTTTGCCAAGGTCCTGATGCGCCGCCTGCTGATCAAGGGCTTTATTGTGATTGATTATCTGCCACGTGCGGGCGAGGCGTTTGCCGAACTGGCCCCATGGGTCATGTCGGGCCAAATCAAGTGGAAGGCGCATGTCGTCGAAGGGCTGGACAATGCCGCCGACGCGGTTAAGCGTTTGTTCAGCGGCGATCATGACGGCAAGCTCTTGGTCCGTATCTCTCCTGAACCCTGATCGAAAGGCTAAGCGTGCCCGCTTATTTTGAAGATATAGACATCGGCCTGGTCGTTTCCTTAGGTGCCATTGCTGTCGATGAACGCGCTTTGGATGCCTTTATCACGACCTTCGCGCCAGGTTGGCATGCCGATGAAGGCGCGCCGGATGCCATGATCTATGCCCTCTGGGCCCGCCTCGATGGCCAAGTCAGCAAAGACTGGCCCCAAACCAAGCGTCTGGCCGTGGATGCCCTGCGCTGGGCACGTAATCCGCCGGTTGGCGAACTCTTGCGCGGCCGAATGACCATTCTTGGCAAGGATCCGGTCGGCGATGAAAAAGGGATTGTGATTGCCCAGCACGACCTACTCGACGAGGGTGGCCGGCTGGTGTTTTCGTGCCTAACCCGCAGTCTGTTCAAATGCAAAGGCGATGCGGGCGACTGAAGTTGATAGATAACCCGACTCCGCCCCGTCATAACCTCTGCCGTAACCGACTTGCCCGCCTCCACCCTCCGCCGCCTTCTCCGCGAAGGCGGGGATCCAGTGTGTGGATTACAGGTCGAGAGAAACAGTCTGGGTCCCCGCCCGCGCGGGGAGGGTGGAAGGGGGCGGGGGCCGCTTAGACCGCCTCTCCCCCACCGCCCTTTACGCTGACCTTAAGCGGCTGCGGTCGCGTTCCTGATCAAGGTCTTGGCGATCAGCTTGTCCCAGCCATGGAGCGAGACCAGGTGGGCATAGATCTGGGCCAGGGCACCATTGTCGCGCAGCGCAATGTATTTGTCCGCAGGAAGCGCCAAAAGCTTTTCCTCTGAAACAGCAAAATATTCTGCGATCGGCTGAGGATCACCAAAGGTGCCGTCGGCATTGCGCGGCGTAAAAGTTGCTTCCTTGGTTTCAAACAGATCGTGTTCTTTAAGCAAGGCGACAAAGCTATCGGTCCGCTGACGCTCACCCTCGAAATCGTTGCAAAACTGGATACAGCCTTGTGTGTATTCGGTTGGCTCGCCCTTATCGAACAGCGGAATATCGCCGCCTTCCTTGAGCAGATAAGAGCCGACATCGACACAAACGATCAAGCGCTCGCCCTGCTCATCCCCCGCCAGCACAAACGGATAGCGGCGAATATAGGCTGGTAAATAGGCATCGGGCTCAACGGCACCATCAGCGCTAATCGCCAGGTTTTCGCCCTGATTAACCGCCATCACCGCCAGGGGCTGTAACTGATCACCGGCAAAAATGATCGGGTAGGACAAGGAGGCTGGGCCAAATTCGGTCACGGTGAGTGGAACGACATTTGACTTCGCTGCGAAGGCGAAAGGCTGTTCCATTTGAACCAGGCCAAGCTTGCCGTGGGCTTCTTTGTTCAAGGGCTCGGGCTTGACGTAAAACAAGACATTGCCGGTAATTTCAGCACTTTGGGGCAGGGACGTGGTTTCCATGGATCGAAAGCTCTGTCGGATAGAGGAAAACGCCGTTTCAGGCGTCGGTAATAAGCGGGTCGCGCTCAAGCTCGGTGAGGGTTCTATATGATGATCCTTGCAGCGGCAATGGAGGCTTGCCAGGGACCCTAAGCCGGGCTTTGATTAGCCAAAGCCAATGGCCGATTGCGGCCAAGACATAAAAGGGACGCGCCCATGCCAATTTCCTATCCCGCCATCTTGGATCTAAAGACCGAAGGCCAAAGCTTTGCGTGGCGCGATCGCGAAACCATGCTCTATGCCCTGGGCATTGGTATGGGCTCTGATCCGCTCAATATGGACGAGCTGCCCTTTGTTTATGAGAATAATCTCAAGGCCGTGCCGACCTTGGCCACCGTCGTGGCCTGGGGCGCAGGCCCCATGGGCAAGACCGGCATCAATTATTTAATGGTCGTTCACGGTGAGCAGTCAGTGACCTTTCACAAGCCCATGCCGACCGAGGCCGAAATCATTGCCGATAGCCGCATAGCCGGGTCCTATGACAAGGGACCAGGCAAGGGTGCGGTCATCTATACCGAGACCGTGATCAAGGATGCCAAGACCGGAGAGCCGATCGCGACCCTGCTCGGCTCAACCTTTGCCCGCGGCGACGGCGGCTTTGGCGGCCCTTCCGATGGTGCACCCACCCCACATGAGGTGCCCAGCCGCGCACCGGAGCAGTCCATCGATATCCCGACCCGGCCCGACCAGGCCTTGATCTATCGTCTATCGGGTGACCGCAACCCGCTGCATTCCGATCCTGCCATTGCCAAGGCCGCAGGCTTTCCGCGCCCCATCCTGCACGGGCTTTGCACCTATGGCATTACCTGCCGCGCCGTGCTCCAGACCTATGCCGATTATGACCCCGCCAAGATCAAGAGCCATGCGGTGCGCTTTTCCTCGCCGGTCTATCCAGGCGAGACGATCACAGTCGATATGTGGAAGGACGGGAACACGGTATCGTTCGAGGCGCGGGTGAAAGAACGCGGGGTGACGGTGATTAAGAATGGCAAGACGGTTTTGGGTTAGGTCGTCGGTCTGGGGCCGACCAAGGCCCCATACAAATCCGTGCGCCGATCCCTGAAAAAGCCGAACGAAGCGCGATAGGTGGCCAGGAAATCAAGGTCGAAGCTGGCCGTGATCACGCCCTGGTCCTCGCGATCTAGGCTGGCGACCAGGTCACCGCGGTGATCGGCGATAAAGCTGGAGCCGTAAAAGCTCTGACCACCGCCCGCGCCTGGCTCAAAGCCGGTACGGTTGGCAGCGACGACCGGAATGCAATTGGCGACGGCATGGCCCTGCATCACCCTTTGCCAGGGATCGCGAGTATCGAGACTGGCATCATGCGGTTCTGACCCAATCGCGGTCGGATAGAGCAAGACCTCTGCCCCCTGCAAGGCCATGGCGCGGGCACATTCAGGATACCACTGGTCCCAGCAAATGCCGACGCCAATCCGGCCAAAGCGGGTCGCCCAAACCTTGAAGCCCGTATCGCCGGGCCGGAAATAGTATTTTTCCTGGTAGCCGGGGCCGTCGGGAATATGGCTCTTGCGATAGACGCCCATCAGGCTGCCGTCGGCATCGATCATAACCACGCTGTTGAAATAGTGCGGGCCTTCGCGCTCAAAGATCGAGACCGGGATAACAACGCCCAGTTCAGCCGCTAAGGGCGCCAGGGCCGTCACACACGGATGCTCACGCCAGGGATGGGCGGTCGCAAACCAGTGCTCCAATTGTGTGACGCAGAAATAATGGCCTTGGATCAGCTCGGAAGGCAGGATGACCTGGGCACCCTTGGCCGCAGCCTCGCGCACTAATTCGGCGGTGCGGGCCAGATTGGCAGCCATGTCATCTCCATAGGCGGTTTGCAAGGCCGCAACGGTCAGGCCTCGGCTCATGCTGGCACCTGCTGGCTGATACAGTGGAAGGAGCCGCCGCCGGTCAAGACAGCCTTAGACGGTAATCCAATCACCTGGCGTTCGGGAAACAGGCTGGCTAGGGCCTCAACCGCATGGGCACCGGCATCCTTGTCGTCATAGACCGGCGCGATCACGGCCTTATTGGCGATCAGGAAATTCATATGCGAGGCTGGCACCGGTTGACCATCGGCGTCCTCAACCCGGCCGGGCGAGGCGATGCGTACCACCTGGAGCTGGCGACCATCATGGCCGGTCATGGCCGAAAGCTGGCGGGCCACATGGCCATAGAGATCTGTATTGGGGTCAGCCCGGCCAAAGCCGAGAGGACAGGCAACCACGCCTGGTGCCACAAACCTGGCCAGATTATCGATATGGCCATCGGTGTGGTCATTTATCAGCCCATCGTCCAGCCAAAGGACCTTTTTAACCCCAAGCGTGCTGGCCAGCTGCGCCTCGGCGACCGCTTCGGTAACACCGCTATTACGATTGGGGTTGAGCAGGCATTGGCGGGTGGTCAGAACGCTGCCAAATCCGTCATGATCGAGTGAGCCGCCCTCAAGGATAAATGTCGTTGAATCTATTGGCGTGCCACTGACTTCAGCGAGGCACGCAGCGACACCATGGTCATCGGGCAGATCATATTTGCCGCCCCAGCCGTTGAAGCCAAAGCCCTGGGCGCGGATCTGGCCAGCCTCTTTGACCCAGATCGGCCCGGTATCGCGCAGCCAAACATCACCAAAGGGGGCCTCGACCAGGTCAATGCCCGCCATTGATCCGATCAGAGACTTGGCGGCCTTAACAGCGTCCGGACCGGCGACGAGCAGCTTTACACGCTCAGCACCGGGACCGGCCAGGGCGAGGGCGAGGGCTGCAACCTCAGCCTGGGCGGCCTCTAAATGCTCAAGCCAGAGCTCGCCATGGCTTGGAAAGCCAATCCACATGGCCTGATGCTGGGCCCATTCGGCGGGGACAAAACGCGGCATGATCTTCCCTGACGCGGGCGTGTAACCGAACTGGTCCCGCCCTTAATGCCTGCTTGAGCACAATATCGTGTCACAGACGCGACAGGGATAGCCAGCAGGGGTGTTTTTCGCAAGGCCTAGGGGGCAATCCCGCGCCAGACCGCCTTAACCCGCGCATCACGGCCGCAGCCCTGGCGGTAAAGATTATAGCGAAGCGGATTCTTGCTCGAATAATCCTGATGATAGCCTTCTGCGGGCCAAAACGTAGCCGCGTCGCGGATGGGCGTCACAATCTTGCCCCTAAGCGGTGTGGTTTGCAGTTGGTTCAAGACGGCCTGGGCAGCGGCACGCTGGCTCGGGCCATTGGCAAAAATGGCGCTTTGATAAGACTGCCCCCGATCGCAAAACTGACCGCCCGCATCAGTGGGATCGATCAGCCGCATGAAACGGCTAACCAGGACGCCATAGCTAATCTTTGTCGGATCAAACGTGACCTTGACCGATTCCAGATGGCCCGAAGTCTCGCTGGTCACGTCTTCATATGTCGGGTTGGCAACATGCCCGCCGGTATAGCCAGACACTGCGGAGATCACGCCGGGAATGGCCTTGATATCGTGCTCAACACACCAAAAGCAGCCGCCAGCGAAAATGGCTGTCTCGCGGGGCGGGGCGGCCTTGGCGGGTTGGCCGATGAGCATGGCAAGGCAAAAGCCAAGAATGGCGAAGATTGTAGTTTTGGATGAGGTTTTCATAGGCTGGAGTATGGCCCCTTGTCGGCAATGTTCAAGCCGAGTGGACGTAGAAAAGGAGCCCGGCACGATGGCCGGACTCCTCAAACTCACCGTCAAAATCAATACGCTTAGAAATTGATCATGACCGTGGTGCGCCGGTTCAAGGGCTCTTTGGTCCCGTCTGGCGTTGGCACGGCCAGATTGGTTTCGCCCTTCCAGTCCACGGCAAGATTGGCCGCCGCAAGTCCAAGGCTAACTAAGGCATCGGATACAGCCTTAGCCCTCTGTTCAGACAAGCCGGTATTATAGGCCGCAGAACCCGAACTGTCGGTATAGCCGACCAAGGTGACCCGGGTGGCCTTGCCCTCAGAAGAATATTGGGCCGCTTGCTGAATGACCGCTTGGGCCTCCTGCGTCAGCACATATTCATCCCACGGAAAATAGACCAGGAACTCACGGGCCTCATAGGCCATGGGTGCTGGCGGCGGGGGTGCAGGAGGCGCCATTTCAGGCGGCGGGGGTGGCGGAGGAGGAGGTGGCGGAGGTGGCGGTGGTGGTGCTGCCTCAGGCGGCGATGGCGGTGCACCAAAGGCATAACGAAGCCCGACAGTTGCCGACTCGTCCTCGTAGCGACCCTTCCACGCGCCAGGCTGAAGGAAGCCCGACCCAGTAGACTTAAACCCAATATCTGAGCCGCTTAGGTAGCGGTAGGTGATGTCAAACCTCAACCGGTCAGACGGCTTAAAGGCTATACCGGCAATACCTTGATAGACGAGCACGGTATCATTATCGCGGACTGCCAAGGTATCAGGCGTATAGAAGATGCCGACAAACCGGCCATCAGCCTTGACCTTTACATAGTTGGCACCAATCCCGGCCCCTATAAAGGGGTTGATCTGTGCGTCTGGCATAAAGTCATAAATGACATTGCCCATCAAGGTGAAGGACTCGATCTTTCCGCCAAGATGACCACAATCAGACCCCACGCTATTAATTGCACATAAGCCAGTTACTGATCGGGCACTGTTACCCTCAGCCGTTCGAAGGTCACCTGGACGATAGCCGCCTTCCAACTCAAGACGCCAATTGGGCATTGGCACATAGCCAAGTCGAACAAATGCCGCGCCATTGGCAGGTCCAGACCAGCGCCAGTCATACCTTTGACCGTCGGTGGAATTATTTGCTGACGTCGCATCAATGTCCTTGGGCCAATGATAGCCAAGATCGATTGCGCCATAAACGGTGGTTTCTTGCGCCGCAGCCATCGTGGCACCGCTGGCGACTGCCGTGACAAGGCTGGCCAAAGCGACCCCCGCCAACCATTTCGTTTTCATCATCCAAACCCTCTTCTGCCCATTTGGGCGACCTTAAACGGTCGTATTGTGTGCCCTGACCAAGAGGGCACTACTGTCGGTAGTATGGAGAGCTGACGATCGGTCAGACATGACAAATGACATCTGACCGCAAATATTGGGCGATCTACAACACTGCTGACAAGCAATGGGACTTCCAAGACTTGCAGTTGCCCGGTTTGGTTGTAGGGTCATGCAATGACAGATTCACTTCCCCAAAATCGCGCGCCCAAACCGGGACAGAATGACTGGTCGCCCCATGCCTATGCCTTGGGATTTGAGGTCGTCGATGTTGCCAAGGGCACAGCGACTCTAAAGGTTCCCTTTCGCGATGATCTGATTGGCGATCCTGAAACCGGAGTCATCGCTGGCGGCGTGGTTATGGCCCTATTGGACCATGTCTGTGGCCATGCCGTCATGATGGCGCTCGATACCCTGACCAATATTGCCACGCTCGATCTGCGCATTGACTATATGCGGGCGGCTAAGCCTGGACAGAGCGTCACGGCCCGGGCCGATTGCTATAAAAAGACCCGGTCCATCGCCTTTGTGCGCGCCAGCGCCTGGGACCTGGAGTCCGGCGATCCCGTCGCCACCGCGCAAGCTGCCTTTATGATCAATTCCAGCCCAGAACCGAAGGCCGCCAAGTCATGAGCCAAGGGTCAGATCAACTGAGCGCCCTCGTCGCCGCCATTCCCTATGCCCGCTATCTAGGTGTCCAGGCGAAGCTAGCGGGGGACGAGATGACCTTCACCCTACCCTTCGCGCCGCATCTGGTCGGCAATCCGATCTTGCCTGCCCTGCATGGCGGTGTCCTCGGGGCCTTTATGGAGATGACCGCCGTCGCGCAATTGTCGATCCTTCAAGGCCTCGCCCACCAGCCTAAGCCGATTGACGTGTCTGTTGAGTATCTAAGGCCTGCCAAGGCCCAGACCACCTATGCCCGGGCCATTATCCGCAAGATGGGCAAGCGCGTTGCCAACGTGCATGTTGAGGCCTGGCAGGACTCGCCAGATACCCCCATTACCCTTTTGCGCGGGCATTTCTTACTCAGTCGCAAGGATCCAATCTAAGTGCCTATGCCGATAGAGATCATACCCATTGGCTGGGTTAGGGGCGGCCGGACCGAGCCAATCGACGACCAATGGGACCAGGTTCGCTGCGAAATCGTTCTAGATGCGGCGCAGTTCACACCCGACGCCTTAGCGGGCCTTGACGCCTTTTCGCACCTTGAAGTCTTGTTCCATTTTGACCAGGTCGGCATAGACGAGATCACCACCGCTGCGCGGCACCCGCGTGGCCGAACAGACTGGCCCAAGGTTGGCATTTTTGCCCAGCGCGGCAAGAACCGGCCCAATCGCCTAGGGATAAGCGTTTGCAAATTGGTCGCCGTCGAGGGGCTAGTGATCACTGTCGAGGGCCTGGATGCTATCCATGGCAGCCCGATCCTGGATATCAAGCCGGTCATGAAGGGCTTTCTGCCGCGCGGTGAAGTGCACCAGCCCGATTGGGCCGACGAGATTATGGCTGAGTATTGGTAGCGGCATTGGGCGCACCCGCGTCACCGAGCTTGCCCCGCCGAACACATTCGGCCTGCAAGGCCTCTAGACCCCTTAAAACATAGGCCTTAGCCATGACATCCGGTACAGGCAGCAGCCCAGACATATAGCCGGTATATGTAATTTGGGTGGCCTTACCGCTCGCGTCGGGGGTCAGCCGCCATTGGCCGCGAAGCCCTCCGGCTTCTTGGCCAAGCCTATGGTAGCTTAGGCTCTGTTGCGGCACATAGTCTGACCGCACCACATTGCGCAGGATCAAAGGAAACCAGGGCAACCGCATCCTGTGTTCGCGTTCATCCCATTGGCCAGCTGGGCCGACCCGAAGCACCTTGCAACTGACCATACCTGGCACATGCCTTGGCGCAGTGGCGCAATCGGTGAGCACCTCCCAGACCACGGCAACCGGCGCGTCGATGACCAACTCGGCCGAAACACCGTGATCACCGCGCTTCGCGTCTATGACAGACCAAAGCTTGGGCGTGCCGGCATAGGCTGGCAGTGCGATCTGGCTAATGAGTAGGCAGGCATAGAATGCGGGTCTGGCCAATAATTATCTCCAGGTGACAAATCTAGTAGGGCCAGACTTTGTCACAAAAGGCCATGCCCGATCCTGGGCATGACCTGAGATGCGCTTTCGGCTAAACCCTTCATCTGATTGTGCACTTTGGGCAACAGCGCAAAAATGTTGCACAAATATTTGGTAGGCTTGGCGTTTTCCACAACCTCAAGCCAAGGCTGTCACAAAAGCTTTTAACGATGTTTGTAAGTGACAGACCAGCTGACCTGAATCGTACCGCTCGGTATCAGTTATTGGTCTTTTACATCGGATGGGGATCCTTATGAAAAACAGATTTTGCATTGGCGTAAGCCTTGTTGCCTTGATGAGCCTGAGCGCTCCAGCCGTGTACGCGCAGCAAACGACGGCCTCGGTTCGCGGAACGGTTAGCAATCTGGACGGGATGGCGGTCGCCGATGCGAGCTTGACCGTGATTCATAAGCCATCCGGCACAAGGGCCCTGACAAAGGCTGACGCCGCTGGCCGGTTCGACCTGCGCGGCCTTCGCGTTGGTGGTCCCTATCAAGTCATCGTATCGGCACCTGGATTTGCCGCAAATACAACTGAGGATGTCTATCTGACGGTTGGAGACGTGTCACAGCTGGCGATCCAGCTTGAGCCTGAGACCAGCGAGGTCGTGGTAACCGGCCAACGTAATCCGTCGCGCTTAGCCAATGCAGGGTCGCGCACGGGCCTTCGTCGCACCGATATTGAGGCGGTTGTTTCGCCCAAGCGCGACATTCGCGATATTGGCCGGCGTGACCCCCTCTCCACGCTTGACCTTGGCGTGCGCGGCACAGGTCCATCGGGCGGACTTTATATCGCGGGCTCAACCCCACGTTCGAACCGCATCACGATTGACGGTGTTCGCAGCCAAGATGATTTTGGTCTGAACACGGGCGGCCTATCGACCAATCGCGGGCCAGTCTCCCCCGAGGCGATCGAACAGTTTACAGTTCAAGCCGTACCCTTCGACGTGCAAGAAGGTGATTTCACCGGCGGTGCCTTGAATATGATCATGCGCTCCGGCGGCAATGATTTTCATGGGTCGGTGTTTACATATTACCGCAATAAGAGCCTGGTCGGAACACAGGTCCCCAATTTCTCCGCGCCATTTGGCTTTAAAAAGCTGAGCCTGGTCATCGACGACAAGAATTACGGCGGCTTCCTGTCTGGTCCAATCATAAAGGACAAATTGTTCTTCGCCCTGTCCTATGAGCGCTACACGACTGTCGATGTTACCGACACGGGCCCCTCAGGCGGCGGCTATGCCAATCTCATCAATGGCCTAGGCGGGTCGGCGGGCCCCAAGCTGACCACTGATGATATTGCGACTGTCCTGGCACCCTGGAGTGGCTATGCGGCCTCATCCAAGCTAACGCCCGGTTCAATCGGCCTAACCAAGCCCGTTGAGGACGAAAAGTATTCGGCCAAGATCGACTATAATCTGACCGATAACCAGCGCATTACCGCCACCTATCGCCATGCCTTTAGTACTGTGGTCAAGCGTCAGAACATTTCGGCCACCGGCATTGGCTTAGATACCAACTGGTACTCTCAGCCTGAAACCGAAGACAATTATTCGGTTCAATTGAATTCGAAATGGAGCCCTGATCTTTCGACTGAGGTGCGGGTTTCCTATCGCGATTATGAGCGCGGCCAGACGCCGCCAACGGGCCAGAACTTCTCTGAAATTCGGGTGTGTACCGACCAGGCCTCAGTTGCCAATCCGTTTGACTGCGTGGCGACAAAGGCTGGCCAGCCAACCTTGTTTTTTGGCCCCGACCAGTTCCGACACGCTAATGTGCTGCGGACCAAGAACCTTGCAGGTCAGGCTATCGCGACCTATCGCTGGCAAGACCACCTGATCAAGGCCGGATATCAATACAAGGGTATCGATATCTACAACCTGTTCGTGTTCCAGTCTAAAGGCATCTACTACTTTGACTCGATCAGCGACTTTGCCGCCGGTAAGGCCGGTCAGCTCAGCTATAACAATGCCCCTTCAGGCAATCCGGTCGATGCAGCCGCCAAGTTAAAATACGATGTCCATAGCCTGTTTGTTCAAGATAGCTGGGACATTAGCCCCGACCTGACGGTCAATTATGGTCTGCGCTATGACTCCTATAAGAGCGACGACAAGCCTGCCCTCAACCCAAATTTCGTTACGCGCAACGGCTTTAGCAATCAAAAGACCTTTGATGGCTTGAGCGTTCTGGCACCGCGCGTGTCGGCCAAGTACACGATCGGCAAGATCGATGTCAGTGGTCTGCCCGATGTGTTCCTGAGCAATTCCTTCTCAAACACGGGCATTTTGACCAATGGTATTGTGGTTCGCCGCCTCGCCAATGGCACCTATTTCGAACAGAACTCGTCCAGCGTCATCGATAAGGCGACGGGCGATGCCTTACTCAATGTCAATAAGGCCGATGCCAGCTTTGGCTTTAGCCTTCCCAGTGCTGCAAATGCCCTGCTCCAGGCGGACAGCATTGTGCGGCGCACGGCAGAAACCAACTCATTGGCACCCGACTTCAAGATGCCAACCGATTGGAAGGCGAATATTTCGTTCCGCACCGATGCCATGGGCTTTAGGCTCGGCCTCGATGCTGTGGCTGTTCGCAGCCAAGATGGCCTGGCCTTCCGCGATCTACGTGCGCGGAAGCTAACCATCAATGGGGTCCAGCAACTGACCCCCGATGGCCGGATCCGCTATGATGGCCTAAACATTACGGCCGCCAATCGGGCAGCCCAAGGCCTGCCCGTGGCTAGCAACCCGGACTATGTTAATCTAGGCGGCACAAGAGACATCCAAGCCTATAATCCAAGCGAAACATCCTCTAGCCAAACCCTAGCGGCCTCAATTGGACGCGATATTTATGGGGTCGGCGTCAACCTGTCTTACGCGGTTCAGCGCAGCTCGCTCTTTGGCGGGCTACCTGAGTTTGCAACCACAGCCGGCGGCCTCTATGGGGAACAATACGCAACCTATGACCCCAATGGTGCGGTTCGCGGCAAGGCTGCAAACAATATCGATAAGGCCGTCAAGGCCGATATTGCCTATAAGTTCGAGGCCTTTAAGGGTTGGGAAAGCCGGATCAGCCTGTTCGGTGACATGCGCACTGGCCGTCCGATCAATTTCCTGATGTCCGATCTGGCGGGCGGCCGTAGCTCTGTGTTTGGGGTCAACCGCACCGACTTTATGGCCTTTATTCCCCAGCTCACGACGCCTGAGGCTGGCAGTAACGGTCTGAAATACATCACCAACGGTACAACCGTGTTCTTTGCTAACGCCGATGAGCTGGCTAACTTTAAAAAGATTGTCGACAAGTTCGGCATACCGACCGGTGGCATTCTGAAAAAAGGTTATGGCCGTAACCCCTTTATCGCCAAGTTCGACCTGCAGTATTCGCAGCGGATCCCAACCCCGATCGAGGGGCATAGCGCCCTGTTCACGATCGACATCGCCAATGTGGGTAACCTGGTCAATAAGCGCTGGGGAACGGTGAAAGAGTATACAGATAGCCGCTCTGGCGGCCGTATTGTCAGCGCCAGGTGCGCCGACGCCAATGGGGCCGCTCAATCGGCTGCTAGCGCCACTTGCGCAGCCTATCTCTACAGCAATGTGTCTACCAGCATCACCACGCCGACGGTCAATCCAGACCTGTCGACCTGGTCAATCCTGCTTGGCTTGAAGTACCAGTTCTAAGCGCCTCGGCGCTCCATACACTCAGTTTAGATTGGGGTGGCAGTTTCGACTGCCACCCCATTTTTAATCCTGCGCAAGCCTTGATTAATGATATATTATAACATAAAAAGAAGTCCCCTAAACTCGACATGAGACCTGACCATGCATAATCGGCTTCGCTCCCTCTTATTGACCACGGCAGGGCTAGCTGGCCTGAGCTTTAGTCTAGCCCATGCTGAGGCGCCAAAAGATGCACCAGTCGCAACCGAAGAGGTCATCATCACCGCCGCCCCTTATGCGGTCTCGCTGGATTCGGTCACAACCAGTGTTGAGGTGATCAGCCGAGCAGCCCTAGACATCGCAGTACCTGCGGGCCTCGGTGATGTGCTCAATGGCATGGCCGGCGTTCGGTCCAGCGCGTTTGGACCAGGGGCTAGCCGGCCGATTATTCGCGGGCTGTCGGGCCCAAGGGTTATGATCTTGCAAAACGGCGTTGGCCTGGTCGATGCGAGCTCGGTCTCACCGGACCATGCCGTCGCCTCAGACCCTGCAGAATCGAGCCGGATTGAGGTCCTGCGCGGACCATCCACCCTGGCCTATGGCGGTTCGGGCATTGGCGGCGTCGTCAATATGATCGACGAGAGAGTGCCTTCAAGTCCTGCTGCTGACGGCCTAGAGGGCCGGGCCAGCGCCTCATACGACACGGTCAATAATGGCAAGGCATTTTCGGCTGGACTAAAGACGGGCACGGGTCCCGTCGTGTTTGCCGCTGATATCGTCCGGCGACGGTCAGGCGATTACCGGGTGCCTAGCGCGCCAGTCTCTGACCGCCTGGCCGCAGATGAAGGCCTCATCCCTGCCCCAGACTCAAAGGTCTTAAACAGCAATGTTGAGCTCGATGCCTATGGCGCAGGTGTGTCTTATATCGCCGACAAGGGCTATATCGGGGCGTCGGTCAAACGTACCGACACGACCTATGGCGTGCCCTATGAGCAGGTTTCTAACCCGGAAGCGGGAGGTGAAGGCCCTGTGCTGATTCATCTTAAGCAGACCCGCTATGACCTGCGCGGCGACCACCAGCTCGAAAATGCCCTGTTCGAAAAGGCGCAGTTTTCTATCGGCTATGCCGATTATCAGCATGCCGAAATCAGTGCCGTCGACGGCGGTGTCGGGACACGGTTCTTGTCGAAAGGGGCTGAGGGCCGATTTGAGCTTGTGCATCGCGAACACAATGGCCACCAAGGCGCGATTGGCCTGCAGGTCCTAGGCCGAGAATTTGAGGCTATTGGCGATGAGGCCTTTGTGCCCTCGGTCAAGGTCCAGGAATACGGCCTCTTCACCCTGCAAAGGTTCGATCGCGGCATCTGGGGCATTGATGCGGGCCTTAGGCTGGACCAGCGCACCTTGAAGGCGCAGCTCGACGGACGCGCCACCAGCCCCGATGCAGAAGCATCGAACATTGACTGGGCAACCACCGCTCGGTCGCAGGATTTTACCAATGTCTCGGCCTCGGTAGGCGTATTTTGGAAACCGGCTGAGCACCAGTTTTATGCCTTGAGCCTGGCCCGCAATGGCCGTGCCCCGACCGAGGTTGAGCTCTATGCCGACGGCCCACATGGCGGCACCGGGACCTATGAGATTGGTAATCCCAATTTCAAATCCGAAACCGTGGTCTCGATCGAGGCCACGGCCCGCTATACGGCGGATAGGACGCGGTTTGAAGGTCACCTTTATGCCGCCCGATATGACGGCTTTATTGAGGAGAACCCGACAGGCGTCCTACAGGAAGGCTTGCCCGTCTTTCAGTTCACTCAAACCAATGCCGATTTTCACGGTCTGGAATTGGAAGCCAGCCATGATGTCTGGACCGATGGCAACCAAACCCTCTCGCTGGAGGGGGCTGCTGACTATGTACGCGGCACAACCGATGCCGGCGCGCCAGCCCGCATTCCGCCCTATAGCCTGACGGGGCGCCTGGGCTGGGATACGTCCGACTGGGGAACAAAGCTTGAGGTGCGCTATGTGGCCAAGGCGGACCACCTGGCTAGCTTCGAGCGACCGACCGATGCCTATACCCTTGTCAATCTTTCGGCACACTGGAAGCCGCTTAAGAACCAGGCGCTGAAGCTGTTTATGGATGCGCGCAACTTGACCGATGAAACCGCGCGAGAGCACGCCTCGTTCCTGAAAGATATTGCCCCTATGCCTGGGCGCTCGCTGCGGATCGGCACGGCCTATACGTTCTAACTAACAACGCCTCTTCCCCTGTTCGGGAAAGAGGCGCTGCCTAGCCGGTGCGCAAGCGGGGGGACACTAACAACTACCGGCATAGATGAGGGCCAATTAGGCAGCCCGATCTGAATAATCGTCCGATCCGCGGCCATGACCGTTACCAATCGTAAACTGCCGGACCAGTTCACCCAGCTGCACCGCCTCACGGGCTAGGCCGTGGCTGGCTGCCGTGGTCTGTTCAACCATGGCTGCATTTTGCTGAGTCATCTGGTCCATCTGGTTCACGGCGGTATTGACTTCGTGCAGGCCACTGGCCTGTTCCTTGGCAGATGCCGCGATCTCGGTCATCAGGTCATTGATCTTTCCGACCTGCTCACCCATGAGCACCAAGAATTTGCCGGTATTGTCGACTAGATCCACACCCGTCCTGACTTGATCACTGGAATCCTGGATCAAGGCCTTGATCTCCTTAGCCGCATCGGCGGAGCGCTGGGCAAGCGCACGCACTTCCGAAGCCACAACCGCAAAGCCGCGGCCCGCTTCACCTGCCCGCGCCGCTTCAACGCCGGCATTCAAGGCCAAAAGGTTGGTCTGGAAGGCAATTTCATCAATAACACCAATGATTTGACCAATTTGCTCGGACGAAGACCGAATCCGGCTCATGGCCTCAACAGCTTCGCCTACCACTTCGCCGGATTTCAGCGCATTGGATTGGGCTTCGGAGATCACATGCTGGATCTTGGCCGTACCGTCTGCGGTCTGGCGCACAGTTGCAGTGATTTCATCCAAGGCGGCAGCGGTTTCTTCGAGATTGGCCGCCTGTTGCTCGGTGCGGCGCGACAAATCGTCCGCAGCCCCATTAATCTCCTCTGCCCCACCGCGCACAGTCCCAGCGGCGCTGACAATGACCGAGATGGTATCCTCAAGCCCGGCCATCGCCGAGTTGAAATTCTGCCTCAAGCCTTCGAAGGCGGCTGGGAAGGGCTGGGTAATCTGATAGGTCAGGTCGCCCGAGGAGAGGTGCTTCAAGCCTTGGTCCAGGGCGTTCACGATCAAGGCCTGAGCTTCGCTCTCGGCCTTGATCCGCGCAGCCTCAGCGGCTTGGGCAGCTTCCTCTGCAGCGCGAGCAGCCTCTTCGCGCTTGCGCTCGGCCTCCTCTGCCTCACGAATCCGCGCCTGTTCAGCGGCCTTGGCAGCTTCTGCAGCGGCTCGATCGTCGTCCTCACGCTTGCGAGCGGCGATTTCTTCGTTGCGAAGGCGGGCCTCCTCGGCCTGCTTGGCCGCGTCAGCTTCGGCCTTGAGCGCCTCTTCGCGTTCTCGCGCTTCAGCGCGCTCAATCAAGCCAAGCCGGAATACCTCAACCGACTTCGCCATTTCCCCGATTTCATCCGTACGATCCGAATACGGCACCGGCCGGTCATATTCACCGGCAGCTAGGCGCTCCATGTATTTGGTCATAGATTGAACAGGCACGACGGTGCCGCGCTTCATCATCAAGATTCCGGCAATGACCAGGCCAATCATCAAGACGGCAGCGCCGCCTAACTGAGTAAAGGCGTTTTGGGTCTTCTGGGCTGACCATTTTTCGCGGGCACTGGCCGAGGCGGTAGCCTTGACAACAATGCGGTCAACGACGGCGCGTTGAGCGTTATAAGCCTTTGTAATCTCCTGATTGGCAATATCGATCCGCGCCTGGTCACGGACCTGAATGGCTGGAATCAACTCCTTCTCGACGATATTCCAGAACTGGCCCGCGGCAGCGTCCGACTCCTGCGTAATCATGCTTTTGATTGTAGGATCAACATCAGAGTTGGCCCAATAGGCGCGCCGGTCATTATATTCCTTATGCAATTTGGCTATCTTGGCCAAAAACTCGGGAGTTGCGCGTTGCGCCTTAGCCGCTTCAAGAACCTCAAGGTGGGCTTCCACAAGATAGAGCGGCGGTGGAAGGATGTCGGCAACAAGGTCCTTGTCTTGAACAATGCCAGTGAAAACCGGACCGCCAACACGCAATTCTTGAAAGGCGGAAAAGGCAATTGTGCCCGAGACAAGCAGGCCTGCCATCAGGGCCACGCCGAATAGGTTCAGGGCTGCTGCAATCTTGATTCGCATGAGGCTTCGATCCGCTGGTTAATTAGGTCTGCGGATATAAGAGTTATAACTAGCTAATATTCAGTGAATTCGAACAGTTAATTTCTGAGCGAGCGCGTTCGCTGCTCCTGGGTTTATCCTATTGAAACTTATATACTAATTATGATAAGTGAACAATGTTTACGCTTCGAGCTCTATATCCCAATAGAGATAATCTAGCCAACTCTCGTGTAGGTGGTTAGGCGGAAACCGTCTACCATGATCTCGTAGCTCATACATATTGGGCCGTGTCGGCATACGCGCCGGGTGCATGCCCGCCTCTTTCGGCGTGCGCCCGCCCTTGGCCAGATTGCAAGGTGAGCAGGCCGTGACAATGTTTTCCCAGGTGGTGCGGCCGCCGCGCGATCTGGGCAGGACATGGTCAAAGGTCAGGTCCTCGCCGGACCCGCAATATTGACAACTGAACCGGTCGCGCAGAAACAGGTTAAACCGGGTAAAGACCGGCGGCCGATCCTGGACCACGTATTGCTTCAGGGCGATCACACTGGGCAGGGCCATTTCAAAGGTCGGGGAATGGACCTTTTGGTCATAGGTCGAGACTACATCGACCCGGTCCAGAAACACCGCCTTGACGGTTTCCTGCCAAGGCCAAAGCGATAAGGGATAATAGGACAGGGGCCGAAAATCGGCATTCAGCACAAGCGCTGGCCAGCCCGATGGCGCACGTT
>JBILKO010000129.1:0-6792 GCA_044376615.1 Caulobacteraceae bacterium | reverse complement strand
CCGTCCCGTTCGATATCGGCCTTGGCCTCGGTAGTCAGGCTAGGCTCCATCAGCTTATCGGTAAAATCAGCCGCTGGCGCGATCAGGACCATGGCGGCAATGCGCTCAGGCCGGGCCAAGGCGGCCAGACAGGCCAGCCAGCCGCCCATGGAAGACCCGATCAGGATGACTGGTCCAGTGGTCAATTCGTCCAGCACGGCCAGCACGTCCTCACGCCAGCGGCTGATCGTGCCGGATGCAAAATCGCCGCTCGAGGTGCCATGGCCAAAATAGTCAAAGCGCAGAAAATCGCGGCCCTCGGCAGCGGCCCAATCGGCCAGGGCCTGGGCTTTTGAGCCGGTCATGTCAGACTTAAACCCGCCCAGCCAGACCAGGCTGGGGCCCCGCCCTGTAACCCGCTGCCAAGACAAATGTTCACCGCCAGGCCTGGAAAGGGTTCCTATCGTCTGGGCCATGGCGTCAAAACCTCAATGTCACTAAGAATTCGCTTGCCTTTTAGGCCCGGTTTGGCCGAATCCATCGGGCTGATTCAAGGACCAACCCCCTGACCCTTCCGGCCAATTTCACGCTTTTGCAAGTCATCCCCGAGCTGGACACAGGCGGGGCTGAGCAAACCACCTTGGATGTGGCGAGCGCCGTCATCGCTGCGGGCGGGCGTGCGATTGTCGCCACCCGAGGTGGGCGCATGGCCAAGATCTTGAGCGGGTCCGGCGGCGAGGTTGAAATCCTCAATGTCCAATCCAAAAACCCCGTGACCATCCTGGCCAATAGCCTGGCCTTGGCCGGGCTTATCCGCCGCCAAAAGGTCCATGTCATTCATGCAAGGTCGCGGGCGCCAGCCATCAGTGCCTTTCTGGCGGCCAAGCTGACGGGCATTGCCTTTGTGGCCACCTATCACGGGGTCTATAATGCCCATTCGCCGCTAAAGCGCTGGTACAATTCAGTCATGACGCGCGGGGCCCTGACCATTGCCAATTCGGACTATACGCGGGAACGGGTGATCGCCACCCATGGCCTGTCGCCCGATCGGGTGATCTCGATCCCGCGCGGGGTGGATCTTGGCCGGTTTGATCCAGAACGCGTAGATCAGGCCCGTATAGCCGCCTTGCGCCAGGCCTGGGGCCTGACCGATAGCGATACACGGCTTAGCCTGCTTCTGGCCGGACGGCTGACGCGGTGGAAGGGGCAAAGACTGCTCATCGAGGCCATTGGTGCACTTAAGGCAAAGGGCCAGGACCAGATCGTGCTTATCCTGGCGGGGGATTCACAAGGCCGGGATACTTATAAGGCGGAGCTGCAGGACCTGGTGCAATCCCTGGGCCTAGAGGATCAGGTTCGCCTGGTCGGCCATTGTGACGACATGCCCGCAGCATACCTTGCCTGTGACGCCGCCGCCGCCCCCTCGCTCGAGCCCGAGGCCTTTGGCCGCACGGCGGTGGAGCCGCAAATCATGGGTCGGCCAGTCCTGGCCGCCGACCATGGCGCAGCGACCGAAACCGTTATCGATGGCGTCACCGGCTTTCGCCTGGCACCAGGCGATGTCGCGGCCTGGGCTGATGGTCTGGCCCGCCTAATCGCGCTGGGGCCTGCAGGGCGCGCGGCCATGGGCAAGGCCGGGCAGGAGCGGGCGGTCAGGCTCTATTCAGCCAAGGCCATGACTTCGGCGACGTTAGACGTCTATGCCCGCCTACTCGGGGCCGCGGCATGAAGAAGATCTTGGTCATCAAGCTAGGCGCGCTGGGCGATTTTGTCCTGACCTTGGCGGCCATGAGAAAGATCCGCGCGGCCCATCCCACGGCCAAGATCACGCTCCTGACCACGCCTCCGTTTGAGGCCCTGGCCAAGGCCAGCGGCTATTTCAACCGGGTCGAGACCGATGGTCGGCCAAGCGGTTGGCAAGGCACCCTAGACCTGATCGGCCGTTTGCGACGCGAGCGCTATGACCGGGTCTATGATTTACAGACCTCGTCGCGGTCGAGCGCCTATTTCTATGCCCTGTGGCCAAACCTGCCGCAGTGGTCAGGCATTGCCCTGGGCTGCAGCCTTCCGCATCGCAATCCGCAGCGCAATGCCATGCACACGCTCGAGCGCCAGGCTGAGCAATTGCAAGATGCTGGCATATGGCCAGACGCGCCAACCGCGCCGGGAACCGCACCAGGGCCGGACCTGTCCTGGTGCTGGGGCAATCCGCCGACCAAACAGACGCCTGAGCGCCGCACGAATGAACGGGCCTATGCCCTACTTGTGCCAGGCGGTTCGGCGCACCGACCGGAAAAGCGCTGGCCGATTGAGCACTTTACCGCGCTGGCCAAGGCCCTAAAGGCGACCGGCATTGATGTGATCATTATTGGCGGGCCGCAGGAAAGCGCCCTGGCCCGCACCATTCAGCGCACGGTCCCAACCGCACGCGACCTAACCGGCCGGACCGATTTTTTCCAGCTGGCCAGCCTGGGCGCCCGGGCCGTGCTCGCCGTCGGCAATGATACCGGCCCGCTTCACCTGATCAGCGCCGCTGGGGCGCCAACCATTGCCCTGTTCTCGAAGGCCTCTGATCCAGCGCAATGCGCGCCGCGCGGCCATGTGACGGTGATTCAGGCCGATCAGCTGGATCAGGTCGATCTGGACATGGTTTTGCGCGCCGTTCAGGCCTATGGCGTGTTGCCCTAGCCACTTTTGGCAACCAAATCGCCGGTTTCACGGCATAAGGTGTCAATACCCTTGATAGTCGAGGCGGCCTTAGTCATATATTTGCAAGCGCTTTGCTGTTAAGGGACGTTCCTTGCGCACCGCGCTCTGTTTCAACAGGTCAGGAGACCCGCCTATTCGCCGCCCCATGCCAGCGCCCCCGTCCAAGGACGGCCCGCGCATCAATGATGAGATTCGTGTCCCAAAAGTCCTGCTGATCGATCAGCACGGCGAAAAACAGGGCATTATGCCGACCGTTTCGGCGCTAGAAGCCGCCGAAGAAGCGGGTCTGGACCTGGTTGAGGTCTCTCCCAATTCCGAACCCCCGGTCTGCAAGATCCTGGACTATGGCAAGTACAAGTTCCAGGAGCAGAAAAAGAAGGCAGAGGCGCGCAAGCGGCAAAAGATCGTCGAGATCAAGGAAATCAAGCTGCGCCCCAATATCGACACCCATGATTATGAGGTGAAGGCCCGGGCCATGCATCGCTTTTTCGAAGAAGGCGACAAGGTCAAGGTCACACTGCGCTTTCGTGGTCGCGAACTCGCCCACCCCGAACTGGGCATGAAGCTCTTGCACCAGGTCCGGGCCGATTTTGAGCCCGTCGCCAAGGTCGAATATGAGCCGCGCATGGAAGGCAAGCAGATGATCATGATCCTAGCCCCGCGCTAGGGTCAGCCCCCTCCACCCCTTCGGGGTCCCCCTCCCCCAAAGGGGGAGGATTTTAGGACAGATAATCTTCCCCCCTTGGGGGAAGTACCGGCGAAGCCGGGGTAGGGGGCCGTCTTAAGCCGGCTTAATTAAGTCGGCATACTGGCCGCCCTTGCGATAGCGATAGAGATAGGACGGCACAATCGCCTCAACCGCCGTCGGCTCGATACCCAGTGCCGCCAGCCCCGGCAGGGCCGGATTGGTGATATTGTCGGACTTGAGCAAGATCACCTGGTCGCTGGTCAAGACTGGGGCCATGGGCAGGATCTTGGCCTGAAGATCCCCGGCCATACCAATCAGGCTAGCGACGGGCCAGGGCACGGGCACCAAGAGGCGCTTATGCCCCGTCTCGCGCAGGATCAACTCAAGCAGGCTGCGGAAACTATAGACGGCCGGGCCGCCCAGTTCAAACGTCTGACCGGCCTTGGACGCATCGCCCAGCGCCGCCACAGTCGCCGCCGCCACATCGCCGACAAAGACCGGCTGGAACAGGGTCTGGCCACCGCCGATGAGGGGCAGGGCCGGGGCGATACTGGCCATGGCTGCAAAGCGGTTGAAAAAGTCGTCTTCGGGGCCAAACACGATCGAGGGGCGGATGATAATCGCCGAGGGGATCAGGGCGCGCACCGCCGCCTCGCCCGCCGCCTTGGTCTGGGCATATTTCGAGGCGCTGGCCGCATCGGCGCCAATGGCCGAGATCTGGACAAACCGGTCAATGCCGCGCTGAACACAGGCCGCCGCAATCGTCTTGGCCCCCATGGCCTGCAGGCTTTGAAAGCCCTGGCGGCCGCTTTCGTACAAGACCCCGACTGCATTAATGCAGGCCTGGGCCCCATCCAGCGCCCGCTCGACCGAGGACGGCACGCGGATATTGGCCTGGACCACCTCGATCTGGCCAACATCGCCGAGCATACGCAGCTTATAGCCCAACCCCGGCCGCCGCACCGCGACCCGGACCCTAAGGCCCCCCCGCGCCAAGGCCCGGACAATCTGTGATCCGACAAATCCAGAGCCGCCAAACACCGTGACCAGATCTTGCATACCACCCTCTTTGCCAAGCCCAAGCGCGAGTCAGGCCGCTATCCTTTCGGATAGACGAGCCGCCGGTCCGGCGCAACGGCGCAAAAGCCTCTCACCCCGCCCAGCCCCACAAAATCCATCAAAACCAGCATTGACCAGGCCGGTTTGCTGCCTTATCACACGCCCTCCCCAAACCGGCCCGCCGGTCTGGGCCCAGGTGGCGGAATTGGTAGACGCGCTGGCTTCAGGTGCCAGTGATCGAAAGGTCGTGGAGGTTCGAGTCCTCTCCTGGGCACCAAATTGGGTTTGCGGGATGCGTCCCCTCCCTCCCCAATTCAGACTTCAAAAAAAGCCGCACCCGTTCGATTATGCGATCGCGCCGTCCAAACGGGCTTGAGCAATTGCGCCGCACAACCGAAAGCGGTTAGGAAGGCGGCGAGAGTCTAGCGACATTGGGGCAACCATGTACGAAAACACCTTCAATAAAATCGAGAAGGATTTGCGTGCCGAGGACGGAATCGCCAATGAACTGGACTATGTCGAGCAGACCTCTTGGGTCTTGTTCTTAAAATATCTCGATGATCTGGAATCTGAGCGCAAGGACCGCGCCGAACTAGATGGCAAGCCCTATGCGCCGATTATTTCAGGGCCTTTCCAATGGCGCGACTGGGCAGCGCCGATGCGAAACGGCCAGCTGGATCAGAACAAGGCCCTGATCGGCGAAGATCTGATTGCCTTTATTGATCGCGACCTGTTTCCGCACCTGGCATCCTTTCGGCAAAGCGCGACCAGCCCGCAAACCATCGAATACAAGATCGGTGAGATCTTTACCGAGCTGCGCAGCAAGTTTCGTTCGGGCTATATTCTGCGCGACATATTGGAGGCGGTGGATGGCCTGTCCTTCAATACCTAGGCCGAGCGCCACGAACTATCACAGCTCTATGAAACCCGCATCCGGCGCATGGGTAATGCCGGGCGCAATGGGGGGGAGTATTACACGCCGCGTCCCTTGATCCGGGCCATGATCACGGTGGTCGACCCCAAGATCGGCGAGACGATTTATGACGGTGCCTGCGGATCGGCGGGCTTTTTGTGCGAGGCCTATGACTATTTGCGCAAGCCCGGCCTATCGGCGTCTGACTTTGCCACCCTGCAAACCCGCACCTTTTATGGGCAGGAGAAAAAGGGCCTGGCCTATATTATCGGGATCATGAACATGGTCCTGCACGGGATTGAGACGCCCAACCTGATCCATACCAATACGCTCAATGAAAACGTGATGGATATTCAAGAAAAGGACCGTCACGACATCATCCTGGCCAATCCCCCCTTTGGCGGCGGCGAGCGGCGCGAGGTGCAGCAAAACTTCCCGATCCGCACGGGCGAGACCGCCTATTTGTTCCTGCAGCATTTCATCCGCAAGCTGCGCGCCGGCGGCCGTGCGGCCGTGGTGATCAAGAACACGTTTCTGAGCAATACCGACAATGCCAGCGTTGCCCTGCGCAAGGAATTGCTCGAGGCGGCCGAGCTGCACACCGTGCTGGATTGCCCGCAAGGCACGTTTCAGGGCGCGGGCGTCAAGACCGTGGTGCTGTTTTTTGAAAAAGGCGCACCGACGCGGGGTATCTGGTTTTATCAGCTCGATCCCGGTCGCAGCATGGGCAAGACCAATCCGCTGAATGATGAGGACCTGGCCGACTTCATCGCCCTGCAGGCCCGCCGCGCCACCAGCGAGAAAAGCTGGCTCATAAACCGCGCCGATCTGGACGAGGCGACCTATGACCTGTCGGTGAAAAACCCCAATGCGCCCGAGGCCGCCGCCCTGCGCACACCCGAAGACATCATCGCCGACATGCTGGCCCGCGATGCCGAAACCGCAGAGATCCTGGAAAGCATCCGGGGGATGCTGTGAAGGCGGGGTGGGAGGTCAGGCCGCTGGGGGAGGTTGTCAGCATCATAGGCGGCGGGACACCACCCAAGAACAATCCCGCCTACTATAATGGATCAATCCCTTGGGCCACAGTTCGAGATATGAACGTGGAAATGATCACAGCAACGGATCATTCCATCACGCAGGCAGGGCTAACAGCGTCTTCATCAAAGATTATTCCTGCTGGGGAAGTGGTGATTGCAAGCCGAGTCGGGCTCGGCAAAGTCTGCATTCTGGGGCAGGACACCGCAATAAACCAAGACCTTCGGGGCTTAGTGCCAATAAGCAGAAAGGCACTTGATCGACGGTTTTTGTATTATTGGTACAAGAGCGCTGCTTCGTTGGTTGTAGATGCAGGGACCGGAGCAACGGTCCAAGGGGTTACACTTCCTTTTCTCAAAGCACTCCCCATCCCCCTCCCCCCACTCGAAGAGCAACAGCGGATTGT
>JBILKO010000040.1:0-19061 GCA_044376615.1 Caulobacteraceae bacterium | reverse complement strand
GTCGAAGATATTGCCGATTGTCGCCGTCAATGTGGAATCCCAGGGCAGGAAGACCCGGTAGTTCAAGTCATTGATAATTTGGGCATCAATGGTCTTGCCCGCGGCGACAGTGACCGGGTTACCCGCCGTATCGCGGTAGGCACCCGGCGCAAATTGTGCCGTACGCTGATCTTCATACTTGTCGATATAACGCACGACCCAGCGCACATTGTGTGGACCGACCGTATATTCGACATGACCTTCGGCCTTCCATTTCGGGATTGGCACGATGATGGTCTGATAGTTCAGATATCCCACGCCATCGAAGCCAGGCGCAGCAAGATTAGTGCCAATATAGGTTGGCGCAACCTTGTATTCTTGTGTGATGGTTACGCTGCCACCGACCGTGAGATCGCCGCCGTTGAGGATCTCGTTCCACTTATAGTCGCCGACAATATCAAACCCGGAGGTCTTGATCCGCGGACCATTGACGAAATAGGTTTGCAGCCGGGTGATATTCGCGCCGCCACAACCATTATTGTTAAAGGTGAAGCGAGACACAAATGGGCTGGTAGTGCAGTTTGCTGGTTGGTTCGTCGGGAAAACCGCGCGAACAAGACCATCAACCGATTCTGACACGATTGGATTGTCAAAATCGAACTGCCACCAGTCCACCGTGGCCCGCAAGCCGGCAAATTTAAATATGGCACCGAGATTATAGGTCTTGGCCTTTTCGGGCTTCAGATCCGGATTGCCGCCAATATCGACGGCCCGGAAGCTGCCGGTAATCTGCTGTAGCGAAGTGACATTATTGGGTGCCAATTGCGCATCTGGCGGTCCACGGAAGGTGCTGCCGGCCGAGGCTCGGAGCGCTAGCCATTCTGTCGTTTGCCAACGCACAGCAAGCTTGGGATTAAAGGTTGATCCGACATCTCCGCCGTAATCTTCATAACGGGCAGCAAGTTGCGCCTGAAGCTTATCCGTAATCGGCACATTCAACTCGCCAAAACCAGCATAGACGCTGCTTTCAAGGTCTTGAGGCGTTGCTACACCCAAAAATACGGAAGGCCCGTTTCGAACTGCACCCGTACAATTGGTCACGCCAAAATCGAGCGAGTTGACGCACGGATTGGTTAGGGCATTGCCCAGATCGCTAAAGTCGGACTTGAAATAGTTTCGCCGATACTGAACCCCGGCTGCCCAGGCAATATTGCCGCCTGGCAGAACAATGGGTGTCTTGCCGTTTAGGACCGCATCGGCCACGAACGTGCTTGCGGTTTGTTTTGTAGACGATTTTTGGAAGAACCAGGCCGTCAATTCCTTCGAGTTTGCTACCGCCGAATTATAGTTCGGATTGGCTTGCCCAGTTATGGCATTGGTGGGGATGGCATTTGAGAAGGGGTTAAACCACATACAACCATTGGCGCCTGGCGTATTGGCCGCGATGTTACAGCTGGGGCCACCTAGGCCTCGCAGCGCCAGGGCAAAGCGATTGACCAACGTGTCATAACCACTGCGTTGGCCGGTTTCCGAGCCATAGGTTAGGGCCGTGTCCCAGCCAATGCCATTGGCGAATTCGCCCGTCAGGCTGCCTGAAATCCGGAAGGCCTCGAACTCGCGGGTACCGGTAGACGGGCCGTAGCCAAACAGGGGATTACCGCCCGTACCAAAGGGACGGAAGGTACCGGCAAAGAGCTGAACGCCGCCAGCAGGCGCAGCCGCGCCGATAGAGTTGAAATAGGCCACCAGCCCCGGATTATTGTTCGGGACAATATAGCGTCCAGCCGTTGTACCCGCTGGTTGCGCCTCCAGAGTCGGGGACGACAAGGTCAGGTAGGATGGTGAAGTCTGCCACTCCGGGACATCGGTTTGGGCAAAAAGGGCCTCGACATGAAGCTTGGTCTTGGCGGTTAGATCAGCATTGATCTCACCATAAACCTGCCATTTGTCCTCTTTTTCAACAATGTTATCGAAGGGGACAAAGTGGAACAGGCAGCGTGGGGACGTACCTGCAAAACCAGCAAATCCTCCTGCGGCGGCGCAGCCAGCATCGCGGGTTAATCCGGCTGCCGGTGAAAGGCTTGCCGTCAGGGGCAGATAAATACCTGGGTTACCGCCGCCCGACCAGCCACCGTCAGGGTTCTCGAGATAGCCCTTATTGGCCCAATCCCGGTCCGTAGCCGCTAGCACGGAGCGGTGGTCCCAGCCTGCGGCTAGCAATATGTTTGCCGTATCACCGACCCAGCCATAGGTCAGGTTGAAGTTATAGTCGCCATTGGAGTCGGCGATGTGCTTATAGCTTGCCCCGACCTCAAGGCCTGAAAAGTTCTTCTTGGTGATGAAGTTAACTACGCCAGCGATAGCGTCCGAGCCATAGGTCGCGGCCGCGCCGTCTTTTAGCACTTCAACGCGCCCAATTGCGGCAGCGGGAATGATATTTGTGTCCACAATCCCGGAGGCGACTTGGCCAAGTGGATTGATCGGCATGCGCCGACCGTTCATCAGCACGAGGGTGCGTTGAGAGCCAAGGCCGCGCAGATTGACGCTGCCTGAGCCTTCAGACCCTTGTGCACGGGCATCGAATTGATTGGTCTCGCCCAGGACGCCATTACTAACTGGAAGGGCCTTGATGAGCTCAAGTGTCGTCGGCGAGCCCTGGCGCTGTAATTGTTCGGCGCTCAAGACTGCGACGGGCAGGGCCGCATCCGTTGGGGTGCCGCGAATGAACGATCCAGTAACGACGATCTCTTCGATTGGGGCGGCCTTGGCCTCCTGCGCTAGGGCCTGGCCAGACGAGATGGCGACCGCGCCCATAAGGATTGCAGTGCCGCAGAATAAATTTCGCTTAGACATTGTTTCCCTCCTCTTCGGACCTTTGTTTCTGAGTGCCAGCGGTTCCGAAGACTCTATGACTGCGTTTATTTGACGCGCTAACAACTCATAAAACTGTGCTTCGGTCTGGACCGCGTGTCGCAGACTTGTCATATTGTCCATAAGGATATGTTTTTATTGCGCTAAAGACAAATTGTCGCACCCGTATGGTGCGCCTCAACTTGGACATTTTAGCCGTCCGGGCACCAGCGAATAGAAGCTTGCAGGTTAGCCAGTATTGGGCCCCGAACATTGCCAGAGTCCGTAAACCGTCTTTTTTATTGAATTCTTTGCCTTTTTAGCGTTCCATAGGGTTTGATCTAGAATAGGTTGGACCATGAACGCTCAATCCATTGCGAGTTCAGGCATGAATGCGGCGGCGCTTCGATTGGAAGCCGCAGCCTCAAACATAGCTAATGCCCAAACCGAAGGGGTCATTCCGCCCGCTGTGCCCGTGGCTCAGCCCGCCGGTACCCAGGCCCCTGACCTTCAAGCGGTTTATGATCCGCGCCGCGTGGACCAGGTCAGCCTGTCGTCTGGCGCAGCCGCAGGCGTTTCCGCCTCGATTAAGGCCACCCAGGACTTTTATCCGGCCTATAAGCCCGATGCGACCTATGCCAATGACAAGGGCTTTGTCGCCGTGCCGAATGTAGACATGGCTGAAGAGACTGTGGGCCTGATCACGGCCCAGCAGTCGTTTAAGGCGAATATGAGCGTCTATAAGACTGCTGACGCTATGCAGCAGACTCTACTCGATATTAAGTCCTAGCGACCCTTAAAGCTTGCCGGCCTTTTATCAATAAAGGCCGCCATGCCCTCCTTTTGGTCTTCAAACGCAAACAGCGAATGAAATAGCCGTCGCTCATAGGCAAGACCCGCCGACAGCGTGGTCTCATAGGCCTGGTTGACCATGTCCTTATTGATCATGACCGCTAGGGGCGACAGAGCGGCGATCTTGGTTGCCGCGGCCATGGCCTCGTCAATCAGCTTGTCCATGGGCACAATGCGGCTGACCAGGCCCGCGCGTTCGGCCTCGGCGGCGTCCATCTGGCGACCGGTCAGGATCATGTCCATGGATTTGGATTTGCCGACAAACCTGGTCAGGCGCTGTGAGCCGCCAATGCCAGGCGACACGCCGAGGGTAATCTCTGGCTGGCCGAATTTGGCCGTCTCCGAAGCAATGATGAAATCGCACAGCATGGCCAGTTCGCAGCCGCCGCCGAGCGCATAGCCAGACACCGCCGCAATGATGGGCTTGCGAAAGGCCTCAATCGCCTTGGCAATGGGGGCAAAGAAGTTCTGGCTGAACATGTCGGCATAGGACTTGTCCGACATTTCCTTGATATCGGCCCCGGCCGCAAAGGCCCGGTCGGACCCAGTCAGGACCACACAGCGGACCGCGTCATCCTGATCAAAGGCCTCAAGGGCAATGGCGAGCTCGCCCAGTAGCTGGCTATTGAGCGCATTTAAGGCCGATGGACGGTTTAGCCGCACCAGGGCAACCTGGCCGGTCTGTTCGATGATCAAGGTTTCATAGGCCATGGGTCAGTCCTTTTTTAAATTCTGGGTCTGGCCGCGCAGCCAGGGCAGGATGGCCGAAAAGTCACGGTGAGCATAACCTTGATTGGCAAACAAGGCATAAAGCGCTTCGGCCTGGGCCCCCAGAGGGGTTGCGGCTCCAGAATGGGCAGCGGCATCTTGCGCCAGCTTTAGGTCCTTCAGCATCATGGCCGTGGCAAAGCCGCCGTCATAGCCGCGATCGGCTGGGGTTGTTGGGCCCACCCCCTCTACTGGACAATAGGTGGTCAGCGACCAGCACTGGCCGGAGGACTTTGAGGCAATTTCAAAGAACCGGTCAGCCTCAAGGCCTAGCTTTTCGGCCAGGGCAAAGGCTTCGCAGGTGCCGATCATAGAAATACCGAGCAGCATATTATTGCAGATCTTGGCCGCTTGCCCCGCGCCGCTGGGACCAGCATGGATGACCACCCGGGCCATGGGGGCGAGGGCGCTTTCGACCGCAGCAAAGTCTTCAGCCTCACAGCCCACCATAAAGGCCAAGGTCCCGGCCTCAGCCGCCGCCGTGCCGCCAGAGACGGGGGCATCGGCCGCGCGCAGGCCCGCCCCGACCGCCAGATCAGCAACAGCGCGAGCGCTATCGACATCGATGGTCGAGCAATCAATGACCAGGGCGCTGGCGGGGGCTTCGGTAATGATTTCATCGGCATAGACGGCCCGAACATGTTGCCCGGCGGGCAGCATGGTGATGACGATCTCAGCATCCATCACCGCATCGCGGACACTGCCCACCGGCGTGCAACCGGACTCGGCCGCGCGCTTGAGGGCCGCTGCACTGAGGTCAAAGGCCAGGACGGTATGTCCAGCCTTGGCCTGATTGGCAGCCATGCCCGCGCCCATGTTTCCAAGGCCAATAAAGGCAATGCGGCTCATAGCGGTTTCCATTCCTGGTTGGGGGGCAGGGGGGCGAATATGGCATCGAGCAGGGCTGTATCGACGCCGCAGAGTGTGTCAGGCCGCCAGAGCGGGGCATTGTCCTTATCGATAATCACGGCGCGCACGCCTTCGGAAAAGTCCGGACGGCTGACGACCCGGGCGCTGATCCGGTATTCCATGGCCAGGACCTCGGCAAAGTCCGCAGCCTTAGCCCCAGTCTGAATTTGGCGCAGGGCAACCTTTAGGGCCTGGGGCGACTTGGTAAGCAACAGTGTATGCTGCTGGCGGGCCCAGTCGCTGTCGTCAGCGGCAAGACTGTCCATAACCGCCTCGACCGTGGGGGCAGAGAAGTGGGCGTCGATTGCGGGACGAAGTGCCTGGATCGGCGGCGGGCCGGGGTCGGTGCAATGCGTAGCAAGGGCATTTTCCAGACGACCCGCGCCAGTCCCGGCAATCAAATCGGCCTTGAGAGCCTCAAGCCGGTCAGAGGCGATGTAATGCGTGGCCAGGCCAAGCGCTAAACAGTCCGCCGCTTTTAGCCGCGCGCCGGTCAGGCCCACCCAATAGCCGCAAGCACCGGGAAGGCGCGGCAGGTACCAGCCGCCGCCAACATCGGGAAACAGGCCAATCCCGGTTTCCGGCATGGCAAAGGTCGTGCGGTCTGTGGCGATGCGGGTAGTGGCGGGCAAGGCGATCCCGACGCCGCCGCCCATGACCGTGCCATCCATGACGGAGATCACCGGCTTGGCATAGGTCTTGAGCAGGTGATCGAGCTGATATTCGATATAGAAGAAGGCCCGCGCCTCGACCCCATCGGTCTGGACGCTATTGGCCAGCATGCGGATATCGCCGCCGGCGCAAAAGCCGCGCGGACCCGTATGGTCGAGCAAGACCATCTCCACGCCCGCATCCTCGCGCCAGGTTTGCAGGGCCGTGATCATAATCTGGCACATATTGGTGGTCAGGGCATGCAAGGCGTCAGGACGGTTTAGGGTTAGGTGCCCAATGCCGTTCTGTATGCGGACTATAACCTCAGGCGCTGCGTCGCTCATTGGCGAAACAGCTCTCGGGAGATGATGACGCGCATGACCTCATTGGTGCCTTCGAGGATCTGATGCACGCGCAGGTCCCGGACAATGCGTTCGAGCGGATAGTCGCGCAAATAGCCATAGCCGCCATGGAGCTGCAGGGCCTGGTTGGCGACTTCAAACCCGGCATCGGTGGCATAGCGCTTGGCCATGGCGCAATACTGACTGGCCTTGGGGTCGCGACTATCCATGGCATGGGCGCCGCGATAGACCATCAGCCGCGCCGCCTCTAATTCTGTGGCCATATCGGCCATCTTGAACTGCAGGGCCTGAAAATCCTTTAGCGCATGGCCAAATTGGTTGCGGGTCTCCAGATGCGTCTTGGCCGTGTCTAGCGCCAGGCTTGCCCCGCCCAGTGAGCAGGCGGCAATGTTTAGGCGGCCGCCGTCCAGGCCCATCATGGCAAAGCGAAAGCCTTCACCCTCGGCTCCGATGCGGTTTTCAACCGGGACCCGGACATTATCGAAATTGACCATGGCCGTGGGCTGACTATTCCAGCCCATCTTGCGCTCATTGGCCCCGAATGTCAGGCCGGGCATGCCTTTTTCGACGACGAGGGTAGATATACCCCTTGGCCCCGGCCCGCCTGTGCGCACCATGACGACATAGAGGTCCGAGACGCCTGCGCCGGAAATAAACGCCTTGGCACCATTAATGACATAATGGTCGCCATCGAGATGCGCCTTGGTCGCTAGGCTGGCAGCGTCGGAGCCTGCGCCCGGCTCAGTCAGGCAATAGCTGGCAATCAGATCCATCCGGGTCAGGCGCGGCAGGTATTTGGCGCGCAGGGTCTCAGAGCCAAACCGGTCAATCATCCAGGAGGCCATATTATGGATCGACATAAAGGCGGCGGTCGAGACATCACCCTTGGACAGGGCCTCAAAAATGATCGCGGCATCTAGCCGCCCAAGGCCCGAGCCGCCGACATCCTCACACACATAGATTGAGGCAAAGCCAAGCTCTGCGGCCTTACGCATGACATCGACGGGGAAATGCGCCTCGGCGTCCCACTGGGCCGAATAGGGGGCCAGCTCGGCGGCGGCAAAGGCCTCAGCCGCGGCCTGGATCGCCAACTGGTCTTGGCTTAGGGCAAAATCCATGACCGCCTCACTTCATGGTTGGAATGACAAAGGCAGAGTCTTCCACCGCCCCTTCGGGCCAGCGCGCCGTGACGGTCTTGACCTTGGTATAGAAGCGCACGCCCTCGGCCCCATGCTGGTTGGTGTCGCCAAAGGCGCTGCGCTTCCAGCCACCAAAGCTGTGATAGGCGACCGGCACCGGGATGGGCACATTGATCCCGACCATGCCGACCTCGACCTGGGCGGCAAATTCGCGGGCGGCGCGGCCATTGCGGGTAAAGATCGCCACGCCATTGCCATACTGGTGATCGGACGGATAGGACAGGGCCTCTTCAAAGCTTTCGGCGCGCACGATTTGCAGGACGGGGCCAAAAATCTCCTCGCGATAGGACTGCATATTCGGCTTTACCTGGTCAAACAGGCTGGGGCCGATGAAAAAGCCCTGCTCATAGCCTTGCAGGGCAAAGCCGCGGCCATCGACGACCAGCTCGGCCCCCTCATCGACGCCCATCTGGATATAGCTGGCAATCTTGTCGCGGTGGGCGGCCGAGACGACCGGGCCATAATGGGCCTGGGCATCGGTGGAAATGCCGACCTTTAGGGTGTCGATCTCGTGCAGCAGGCGCTCGCGCAGATCATCGGCGGTCTTTTTGCCGACCGGCACCACGACCGGCAGGGCCATGCAGCGCTCACCCGCCGAGCCATAGGCGGCCCCAACCAGGTCCTTGACCGCCTGGTCCAGATCTGCATCGGGCAGGATAATGCCATGGTTCTTGGCCCCGCCCATGGCCTGGACTCGTTTGCCCTTGGCCGTGCCCGTCGCATAGACATATTGGGCAATATCGGACGAGCCGACAAAGCTGACCGCCTTGATGGTTGGATGGTGCAAGATCGCATCGACGGCGGCCTTGTCGCCATGCACGACATTGAGCACGCCTGCGGGCGCACCGGCCTCCATGAACAGCTCAGCGAGGCGCACCGGAACCGATGGGTCACGCTCTGAGGGTTTAAGGATAAAGCTATTGCCGGTCGCCACGGCAATGCCAAACATCCACATGGGGATCATGGCCGGGAAGTTGAACGGGGTAATGCCAGCGACCACGCCCAGCGGCTGGCGCATGGAATAGACATCAATGCCGGGGCCTGCGCCCTCGGTATATTCGCCCTTCAACAGGTGGGGAATGCCGCAGGCAAATTCGATGACTTCTAGGCCGCGTTGGATATCGCCCTTGGAATCGGCAATCACCTTGCCGTGCTCGCTGGATAAGAGCTCGGCCAGCTCATTCATATGCAGTTCGAGCAGGCGCTTGAACTCGAACATGACCCGGGCGCGGCGTTGGGGATTGGTCGCGGCCCAGCCGATCTGGGCCTTAGCGGCGGCCTGGACGGCCAGGTCCATTTCGGCGTCGGTGGCGAATTGCACCCGCGCCTGGACCTCGCCCGTATTGGGGTTAAACACATCACCAAACCGGCCAGACTTGCCGACCAGGGCCTGACCGTTCACAAAATGGTGGATGTCGCGCATGGGACGTCTCCTGACGAGGCTCTGGGCCGGTTTGGACAGGCCCCTTGGCTTTCATTTTCGTTGGCCTCGGTATGCGGTAAAACCGCTCGCCTCGTCTAGCAGTTTTGCAGGTGGCACGGTGACACAAGGGGATGGAATGCACGGCAGATTAGGCGTGGCCATATTGGTCGGCGGGGCCTCACGCCGCATGGGCTCTGACAAGGCGCTGCTCGATTGGGGCGGCGTGAGGGCCGTGGATCGCTGTTCGGCCCTGGGTGTGGCCTTGGGCGCTAAGCATGTCCTAACAGCGGGCGGGGATTATGGGCTGGATTTCGTACCCGATCCCGCGCTCTTGGCCGGTCCCGTGGCCGGGGTGTTGGCGGCTGCCGACTGGATGGAAAAGCGCGGGCTTAGCCATATTCTGGTGCTGGCCGTGGATGCCCCTACCCTGACGGCGGCAGACCTGGCCCCGCTATTGGCCCAGCAAGGCGGAGCCTATTATGAAGGCTTTCCCATGCCCTTCTATGCCCCGATTGCGGCGCTCGATCAGACCGCGCCGCCGGACTGGCCACTGAGGCGGCTGATCGAGCGGGCGGGGCTCGCGGTCTTGCCGGTCGGGCCCGGCCTTGCCGCGCATCTGCAGGGGGCCAATACGCCCGAAGAACGCTTGGCCCTTGTCCAGGCCGCTGGGCTGGGCCAGGATTGAGCGCGCAAATTCATAAGAGACCAGACCATGGCCCAGTTCAATTCCGGCGGTTTTGACATTCATTTTGAGGATACGGGACCGGGGCCGGTAAACACCTTGGTCCTGGTGCATGGCTTTACCTCTAATGCCAACGAAAACTGGGTCCGGACCGGCTGGGTGCATGCGGCCAAGACCAAGGGCCTGCGCTGTGTGACACTGGACCTGCGTGGTCATGGCAAGAGTGCCAAGCCGCATGATCCGGCGGCCTATGGCCGCGAGACCTTGGCGGGCGATGTCTTAGCCTTGCTCGATCATTTGGGCTTGGAAAAAGTTGATTTGATGGGGTTTTCGCTGGGGGCGCATGTGGCGCTGGCGGCGGCCATGGCGGCGCCGAACCGGTTCTGGACCCTGATCCTGGGCGGAATAGGCGGGCGCATGTTCGAGGCGCGGCCGCGCGATGATGCCATGGCCCTGGCCATGGAGTCCGAGGACATAGAGTCCATTGCCGAGCCCCTGCATAAGAGCTTTCGTCAGTTTGCGGATGAACAGGGCGAGGACCGGCTGGCCCTGGCCGCCTGTATTCGCGGGCCGCACACGCCGCTTGATCTGGACGTGCTTGAGGCCCTGGCCGTACCGACCCTGGTCGTGGCCGGATCGCGCGATGACCTAGCCGGTGATCCGCAAGCCCTGGCCGACAAGATTATGGGGGCAAGGGCGGTGCGCCTGCCCGGCTGTGACCATTTCTCCGCCATTGCCCATGGGCTCTATAAGGCGGCGGTGTTTGATTTTCTCGATGGGGTCTTGGAAGATTGATCGGTCGTTGTCCCACGGGGCGAAAATGACAGTCTTCTCCTTGCCTTCTCAACCGAGAGCGACAGGCAAGGTCAGAGCCTCGATAGTTTCTCACCCCGAGGGGTTGGCCTTGTGAACACATATCGCCAGCATCTTGCCATCGGGGCCAAGGTTTCAGCCTTACAAGTTCAGGCCATTCCCGACCCGCAGGCGCTCGCCGCCCTTGTCGCTGCCCAGGATGCTTGTCGGGCCTCAATAGAAGGCTGGTGGCGTGTTCCTGCAGCATCGCTGCATCTGACGGTTCAGCCCATTATTGATCCAGGCGAACCTACCAACGCTGGTGATGTTTTGTCCGACCCGATGCCGCATTGGTGTGATGAATTGGCTCAGATTTGTCGGCTTACCCAACCCTTTGTCGTGCGCCTTGATCGCATCGCTTGTCTTGGCAATGCAATCATTGCGCTTGGCGAACAGCCTCATCCGCTGGCGGTCTTACGGAGCCAATTGGCCGACGCCCTGGCTGAGAAGGTCCGGCCAGTGCGAAGGCTGGATATTGCGCATGTGACACTCTTCAGGCGCACGGGCCAATGCGATCAGCCTGATCTTGCGCCTATTTTGCATGAGTGCACCATGATTATTGGCCATCTTCGCCTGGTAAAGGAGAAGGTGTACCCCTCCCTAGACGTCGAGGTCTTATCGACCTTTACGCTGGACGGGGTCTAGGAAGACTAGCCCGCGATCAGGGCTAGGGCCTTGGCCTCATCAATCACCTCGGCATATTTGGCCTGGAGGTCAAACAGGTTGGACTCGTGCGGTCGTGGGCCGCGGTCGGCGCAGGCCTGGCGCACGACAAATGGGGCAAAGCCGTGCTGGAGGGCATCCAGGGTGGTGGCCCGCACGCAGCCCGAGGTCGAAAATCCGCCAATCAGGACCGTATCCACCTTCATCGCCGCCAGGGTCGAGGCCAAGGACGTGCCAAAAAAGGCTGAGGCATATTGCTTGGTTACCACCACGTCGCCTGGCAGAGGCGCGATTTCGGCGGGAATGACGCCCAGCGGCGATCCGGCATCAAAGGCCTTCAGGGCTGGGACCTTTTGATAGAAGAGGCCGCCATCGCGGCCATCGGCGCTATAGACCACCTGTGTATAGACCACTGGGAAAGATTTGGCCCGGCAGGCGGCGATCAGGCGGGCAAAACAGGCCACGGCCTCCGTCCCGCCCAAATACAGCGGTGAGGCGGGGTCTAGATAGGCGGCCACAACATCGACGACGAGGAGGGCCGGTCTCTGACCAAAGCTGAGATGGCCGCCAAAGCCTGCCTTGGTATAGTCGGCATCCAGATCATCGCCCGCTGCGTCCATGGCCTAGATCAGGCCGCGAGTCTTGAGATCGGCCAGTTCGACGGGGCCAAGGCCCAGCACGCTGGAATAGATCTCGTCATTATCCTGGCCCACGGTTTGCGGCGCGATCGAGCGCACGACGCCGGGGGTTTCGGACAATTTGGGGAAGACGTTTTGCATTTTCAGCGTGCCCCAGCGCGGGTGCTCGACATCAATAATCGCCTCACGCGCTGCAAAATGCGGATCGGCGAGCATTTCGGGCGCGCGATAGATCTTGCCCGCCGGCACTCCGGCCTTGATCATCTTGGCCTCAAGCTCATTAACGGTAAGGGTCTTGGTCCAGTTCTCGATCAGGGCATCGAGCTCAATCTGGTTCTTGCCGCGATTAATATGGTCAATATAGCGCTGATCCTTGGCCAGTTCTGGCCGGCCCATGGCCTCGCACAACCGCCCAAACACCGTGTCCTGATTAGCGCCAATCAGATATTCGCCGTCGGAGCACTTATAGACATTGGACGGCGCAATCCCGGGCAGGAAGGAGCCCGAACGCTCACGGATATAGCCGGTAACCGTATAGTCTGGCACCATGCTTTCCATGACCTGAAGGACGGCCTCATAGAGCGAGGAATCCACCACCTGGCCCTGGCCCGTCTGGTCGCGGTGGCGTAAGGCCGCGAGCGCGCCCAGGCAGCCATAGGTCGCGGCCAGCGAGTCGCCAATCGATATGCCCATGCGCGATGGCGCGCGGTCTGGATCGCCGACAATATAGCGCCAGCCGCCCATAGCCTCGCCAATGCCGCCAAAGCCTGCTCGGTCGGAATAGGGGCCGGTCTGGCCATAGCCCGAGACCCGGACAATGATCAGGCCAGGATTGTCCTTCATCAGGGCGTCCGGCGACAGGTTCCATTTTTCCAAGGTCCCTGGGCGGAAGTTTTCGATCAAGACGTCGGCCTTGGCGATCAGACGCCTTGCCAGGTCCTGACCCTCGGCGACGCGCAGGTCGGCCGAGACCGATTTTTTATTGCGGGCCACAACCTCCCACCAGAGCGGATAATCGCCCCGGCCCCAGGCGCGCATGGGATCACCGACGACAGGGGGTTCGATCTTGATGACCTCTGCCCCCATATCGCCCAGCAATTGGCCGCAGAAGGGACCCGCAATCAGCTGGCCCATTTCCACAACCCGTAGGCCCTTTAGGGGGCCCGTATTGGCAATCTTGACTTCAGACACGCCGTATACGTCCTATTCTGCCGCCATCTTTACGGACCGATTGCGCCAGACCGGCTGAATCGGGGCGGGAAGGCCGGTATCGGCCAGGCAAGAGGCGCGCAAGGCATCAATCGATGGGCCACGGTCAAAGACCTGTAAGGGTCCGCGCTCGCTGCGCATCTTGGCCCGCAAGGCTTCGGTTGCAGCGGCGTCGATGCTGCCATCGGCATGCGCAACGACGCCAAAGCGACGCGCGCCCTCGACCGTCACCAGGCCGCGGGTGATTTCCAGCCCAACCAGGTCGGTTTCGCGCTCCAGCGGGTCGCCCCAGCCACCGCCGCCCCAGGTGACAAAGTGCAGAAGGTCGCCCTTTTCCACCTTGATGCCATCGCACTTAGACGGCAGCGGGATCTGCTCACCCGAGACCTTGTCCAGCCGCTTCCAGGACCGCATGCCGGGCAGGCCGCCATTGACGCCCCAGGGCGGGATGAACCAGCGGTCGTCATGTATGGCGATCGTGCCGGATTCTAGGAACCGGTAGGTCATGTGAATGCCATTGCCGCCGCGGAACCGGCCCGCGCCGCCACTGTCGGCAACGCTTTCATAGCGCTCAATGACCATGGGGAAATAGCGCTCAAGGAACTCATTGGGCACATTAGTAAAGCCGGGCCACAAGGAGTGACCATCGGCCCCGTCACCAAAGGGCCGACCCGGAATGCCGCCAAAGCCGATCTGGAACAGCTGGAACCATTCGCCCTTGCCATCAAAGCCTGAGAACATCAGGTGCGGTGAGGACGAGAAGCCTGCCGCACACAAAAATTCAGGGGTTTTTTGGCCGAGCAGGGCGCCCAGCACGTCAAAGATCCGGCCCAAAGCATGGGTGCGGCAAGACAGGGCGGCGGGGAATTTGGGCTTGAGCAATGAGCCTTCGGGGATGCGGACATCCACCAGGTCATAAAAGCCGTCATTGAACATGACCTGAGGGTCAAAGACCATGATCATATAGATGCCGAAGAACATCTTGAACATGTTCTCGTTCAGATAGAAATTGATCGAGCTGTCCGATTGCGGGTCGGTTCCGTCAAAGTCCAAGATCACCTTGGAGCCTTCGCGCCACATGGTGCACTTGATCTTGAACGGGCCAGCGCCCTTGCCGTCGTCGCAGATATAGTCTTCGAAACTGACCTTTTCCTCGCCGATCGACATGGCCATCAATTGGCCCATGGCGCGGTGGTTACGGGCCAAGAGCTCGGACAGGGAGGAGGTAAAGACATCCTCGCCAAACCGCTCGCACAATTCCACGACCCGGCGACCGGCAACGCGGCAGGCGGCGACAATGGCGTGCAGGTCGGCCTTGTACCATTCGGGCATGCGCGACTGGTGCGCGGCAATGGCCAGAATATCGCTTTGCAGCGCGCCCTTGCGATAGAGCTTGACCGGCGGCATGCGCAGGCCCTCTTCGAAGACCGAGGCGGCATCGGTCGGCAAGCTTCCAGGCACCTTGCCACCCACATCGGTCATGTGACCAAACATGGCCGACCAGGCGACCAGGCGACCCTTATGGAAGATGGGGGCAATCACCAGCTGGTCGGAGGTGTGGCTGATCGCGCCTTCGCAGGAATAGGGATCATTGAGCAGGATCACATCCCCCTCTTCGATCTCGCCCTGATAGAGCCGCAAAAAGCCGTCAATAAAGGAGCCGAACTGGCCCACCACCATCTTGCCATTGCGATCGGCAATCAGGGGGAAGGCATCGCCCTGTTCGCGGATCCCTGGCGACAGGGCGGTGCGGAACAAGGTGGCATCCATCTCGACCCGGGCATTGCGCAGGGCGTTTTCGAGAATGTCCAGGGTCACCGGATCAACGGTAACCGCCTTGAACGGGGTGGTATTGGTTTCAATAATTTTCGCGGTCATGGATCTGCCCTCTCAAACAGGCGTGATCAGAATGGTGCCGAACGGATCGACGAGGGCCTCGCATCCCGGCAGAACCAGGGTGGTGGAGTCCATCTCGACGATAATCGCCGGACCGGGGATGCGGTCACCTGCACGCAGCAAGGACCGGTCATAGATTACGGCTGGCTGAAGCCCGCCATCGACCCAGACCTCATGGTCACGGATCTTGGCGGCAATCGGATTGCCATCGCCAACGGAGATTTTCAGGGCAGGAACCTCTTGCACCTTGCCCATGGCCACGGCGCGCAGGTTCACGAACTCGTGCTCGGCATCCATATTGAAGGTAAAGAGGCGGCGGTGCTCTTCGTCAAACGCCGCTGCCAGCTTGGTCAGGCCGCCGTTTTCAAACCCGTCCAGGCTGACGGCCATGGGCACTTCAAAGGCCTGGCCGTGATAGCGGACATCGATTTCAAAGGCGACGGTGACATCGGCCTCGGGCACGCCATTGGCAACCAGCTCAGCCTTGGTCTGGGCCGCCATGTCTTTTAGCATCTTAGAGACTTCCGCCTCAGACGTATCGGACAGGCGCTTAGACAAGGAGCGGGCGGTTTCGGTACGCATGCGGGTCGTGGCATCGCCTAGCGCGCAGAGCACGCCAGGCGATACGGGCGAGACCACGGGCCAGGAGCCCATCAGCTTGCCCACCGCATTGGCATGCAAGGGACCAGCGCCGCCAAAGCCCATCAGGGCAAAGTCACGCGGGTCATAGCCCTGCTGGACCGAGATCATGCGCAGGGCACCGAACATGTTCTCATTGACGATATCGATAATGCCGCGCGCGGCCTCATAAAGGCCAATCCCCAGGGCATCGGCGACGGTTTGGACGGCAGCTCGGGCCGCATCACGATCCAGCTTGAACGTGCCGCCCAGCAGGTTTTCGGGCAGATAGCCCAGCACCACATTGGCATCGGTCACGGTCGGCACCTCGCCGCCCTTGCCATAGGCCGCAGGGCCGGGATTAGCCCCAGCCGATTCAGGGCCAACGCGAAGGGCGCGGGTCAGTTCGGGCACCTTGGCGATCGAGCCTCCGCCCGCGCCGACCGCCTTGACGTCCAGCGACGAGGCGCGAACCGTCAAATGGCCAACATCGGTGGTGCGCACCCGGCGCGGCTCGCCATTTTCGATCAGGGCCACATCGGTCGAGGTGCCGCCAACATCGAGGGTGAGGATGTTCTTTAAGCTCGAATTGCGCGCCACCCAGATGGCGCCGGCAACACCGCCCGCTGGGCCGCTCATGAGCAGGCTGACCGGATGTTCTTCAGACTTTTCCGAGGACATCAGGCCGCCATCGGAGCGCAGCAGGGCAATGCGCCCCTGCATGTTCAGGCCGCGCAGCTTTTCGCGCAGATTGCGGACATAACGGCCAACCACGGGCCGCACGGCAGCATTGGCAACTGTGGTAAGTGTGCGCTCATATTCCTGCATTTCGGGCAGGACGATATGCGACAGCGAGACCGGCACGCCGGGTAGGATTTCGGCCGCCAGCTCGGCTACGCGGGTCTCATGGCTGCCATTGAGATAGGCATTCATCAGCGAGACGGTGATGGCCTCAACGCCCTGGGCCTTGAGCACGCCCAGCTTGGCGCGGATTTCGGCCTCATTTAAGGGGCGGATTTCTTGGCCATGGGCGTCAATGCGCCCCGTAATCTCGACCGTGTCTTCCAGCTTGGCCATGGGCTCTGGCTTTGGCCAGACAATCCAGGCGGCCAGGCCGCCGGGCACCAGGGACCGGGCAATCTGCATGGTCTGGCGATAGCCTTCGGTCGTAACCAGACCAACCCGCGCGCCCTTGCCCTCCAGCACCGCATTGGTCGCAACCGTGGTGCCATGCAGGAAGATATCGACATCGGCAGGCTTGATCCCGGCCTTGGCACAGATGGCCTCGACCCCGACCATAACGCCTTCGGAACTGTCATGCGGCGTTGACGGCGTCTTGTGACGCCAAAAACTACCGGTTTTCTCGTCGAGCAACAGAAGATCCGTAAAGGTTCCCCCGACATCGACTCCAAGCCTGTAGGACATTCTCACCTTCCTTGCGTGCTTTGGCCGATGGCGGCCGATGAGATCCCGTCACGCCTTCGGGGGCGGACCAGGTAAAATGATAAATTGTATGCAAAACGATATTGAAGAGCCTATTATCCCAAGTCAATCGTCCGTTTCTTCATAATTTTGTATACGAGAGCCGCCATGCTGCCTGCACAGATCGATGTCATCGAGGTTTCGCCTCGCGACGGCCTGCAAAACGAGAAAACACTCATTTCGACGGCTGACAAGGTGCAATTAATCCGCCGGGCGATTGGTGCTGGCGCGCGCCGGATTGAGGCCGTGAGTTTCGTTAATCCCACCCGCGTGCCGCAAATGGCAGACGCCGCTGAGGTGATGGCGACCCTACGCGGTGAGGACGATTTGCGCGGCCAAGGCGTTAGCCTGATCGGTCTTGTTCTCAATCGCCGCGGCTTTGATCGGGCCCTGGAAACCGGCGTTGATGAGGTCAATTTTGTCGTGGTGGCGTCCGAGACCTTTAATCAGCGCAATCAGGGCGCATCGATTGATCAGACGCTGGAGCAGATCGGCCAATCGGCAGCCATGGCCAAGGCTGAAGGCCTGACCTTTGGTGTTACGATTGCCGCAGCCTTTGGCTGTCCATTTGAGGGTGAGGTCGATGAGGCCCAGATTTCCCGTCTGGCGGCGGCGGCCTATGATATGGGCGTCTCGGAAATCGCCCTGGCCGATACGATCGGGGTTGGCGATCCGTTGGCGGTTGAGCGGCGCATTGGCCTGGCCAAGGCCGCTAGCCCCGGCGTGCGCATTCGTTGTCATTTTCACAACACCCGCAATACCGGCCTGGCCAATGCCTATGCGGCGGTGCGAGCTGGGGCCATGGCGCTCGATACCTCGATTGGAGGCATAGGCGGCTGTCCGTTTGCGCCCGCTGCGACCGGCAATATCCCGACCGAGGATACGGTCTATATGCTGGAGCGTATGGGCATTGCCACGGGCTATATGCTGCCAGCCCTGATCGAGTCGGCCGATTGGCTCGGCGGCGTGCTGGGCGGCAAGGCCCTGCCTGGCATGCTCGGCAAGGCAGGCGTGTTTCCGGCGGAGGCTTAAGCCAGCGCCACGCCCAAACAAAAACCCCTCCGGTCAGATGACCGAAGGGGTTTTGCAGATCTGTGGGCTCCCGACCGGTTGCCCGGCCTGAAGCCCTTCTCGTTTTAGAACTTCACGCCAAGCTCGACGCCGTAAGAGGCGCCGCTGCCGGGGGTGGCGAAGGAGCCACCAAATTCCGGGGCAGGAATGACTTCAGACAGATACTTTTCGTCAAAGACGTTTTGACCAAAGGCCGTGACCGTCCAGCCGCCACGCTCCACACCGACGCGCAAATCGACAGTGGTGAAGGCATCGCGCTGGGTCCGGGAATAATCGGCCCGGGCAAAATCGGGAAAGAAGAATTCAAACACGGTCGGTGCCTTTTGATCCTGGACCACATGGAACCAGGTTGGGCCGGTGGTACGGACATCAGCGCGAGCGGTCAGATTATAGTCGCTCATAATCGTCTTATTGTACTGGACCGCCAGATTATAGGTGTAGTCCGGCGTATAGGGCGACTTATTGCCAACCGTGTCGGTGCGGACCGAATTCTTCTTGATCTTGGAATCGGTGAGGGCACCGGAGGCTTCCAGGGTCAGATCATCGGTGGCCTTCCAGCGGGCACCCAGCTCAGCGCCCTGGATCTTGACGCGGTCAATATTGGAGACCACGCGCAGCAGGCCAAAGGGTCCAACGAAGAATTCGAAGAACTGCATGTCCTTGACAGTGGTATTATAGATCGTGCCATCAAGGGTCAGGCGACCATCGAACAGGCGGCCCTTGGCCCCGATTTCATAGGCGCTCGAGACTTCCTTTTCGAAGTCGTCCGTGATCTTGACCGTATCGAACTTGGCTGCGGTGCGACGGGAATTGATATAGGCGTCAATCGTGGCCTTGCTGCCCTGATTGTTAAAGCCGCCCGATTTGAAGCCAACGCCCCAGTCGGTATAGAGGCTCCATTGATCATTAACCGTCCAACGCAGGCCAACCTTGGGTTGGACCTGGTCATAGGACTTG
>JBILKO010000127.1:0-6824 GCA_044376615.1 Caulobacteraceae bacterium | reverse complement strand
GCTCAAAATCGGAACGCCTTAGCCAGGTAATTAGGTCATGGCCTTCCATGTCCGGTAGTTGGGAATCCACAATAAGAAGGTCGATTTGACTTCGGCCAAGCAGCTCTTTGGCTTTACTGCCCGATTCGCATCGGTAGGGGGTCTTTGCACCAAAACCGCCAAGGACCTGGGCGAGAATATCCATGCCTTGGACATTACCGTCCACAAGCAGGATCGATGCCCGGGAAAGGTCAATCCGCAACTTCCCATGATTGACGATCCTCAGCATCACATGCCTCAGAACAAGTCCATGTCGCCGGAAATCACCGTACCCTTGGTGTGTTCCTCAACACGGCAGGCAAACCGCCTGGCGGAATCGGCGAGAGACAGGCCTTCTGCCGCCGACGACGGGTCAATAATCCAATCATGTGGAATGGCAGGGCTCAAGGCCTGCAAAAATGCCGATAGGGCCGCTAGTCGCTGGACCATGGCATCCAGGCTTTGGGCCTCGACCAGAACATGGGTGGCAATTCCGTTTCCGGCGCGGTCAACCAGCTCGCCCACTAGGGATTGCAACCGGTCGCCTGTGGCCAAAAGGTCATCGACCTCAGCGCTAACCGCATCAAGAATGCTGGACAGGCGAACATCGTCCGGTGCTGGCTTATAGGCGAGGGATGAGGTCACGCGCGTTTCCTTTAAAAGAGTTCCAGGGCACCGGACTTCTCCGGCACCTTTGGCTTTACCTTGCGTTCGACAGCGAAAACCTCGGCATCAGCCTTGGCGATGGCCATCTGTCTGACCCGGCCAGATTGCGGCCAAAACTGGATGCGTCGGGCATGCTCGCCCCTTAGGCTTCCGCCGATAACCGGGATGGCTTCTTGTCTTAGAAAGCGCTCTGCGAAATCAGCGTTTTGCTGGCCGATATCGGTCAGGCCAGCAATCATACGCGCGCCGCCGAACAGTTTGGCCTCGAGGCGGTCGCGCCGCGCGCCGCGGCTTAGGAGGCCATTGATCAAGACCTCCATAGCATAGGCACCATAACGAACCGATCCGGGGCTATCCTTTGCACCTTGCTGATCAGGCAGCAGAAAATGGTTCATGCCGCCAATCTTGGCCTCGGCGTCATAAAGGCAGGCGGCAACGCAGGACCCAAGTATGGTGGTTAGGACCACATTGTCCTCGCTCGTCACATGGTGCTCGCCCTGGGTCAGGTGGACCAGTCGTTCATCTCCAACGCGTCGCAGGGTCGCCTCAGCGTTTCGGGTCATGTCAGCGCTCCGAAAACTGCCTCGATTTTCTCCTTCAATGTTCCGACCGTGAAAGGTTTAACCAGATAGTTATTCACCCCGAACTGGGCGGCGCGTTGCACCAACTCCCGGTCAGCGCGGCCGGTCAGCATGATGAAGGCCGTCTTGGCTAGGGGGGGATGGGCGCGAACAGCCCGAAGCAGGCCCAGGCCGTCCAGCTTAGGCATGTTGAAATCGGAAATGATCAGCTTGGCCGGCTTGGCGATCATTTGTTTGAGCGCGTCTTCCCCGTCTGGGCTTTCGCGAAACTCAACAAAACCAAGCTGTTGCAAACCATTACGCACCAGGGCACGCATGGTCATCTGGTCATCAACAATGAGTATGGATATTCCAGAAGCGGCTGGCATCAGGCTCTCACACGGATGTCTTGGCTACAAAGGTTGAGGATGGCAGGCCCGATCTTTTCGAGCGGCATTTGGCGCTGAACCGCCCCAAGCTCAAACGCGGCCTTGGGCATGCCATAGACGATGCAGGACGCTGCATCTTGGCCGACGGTTTCAGCACCAGCATTACGCATGGCCAAGAGGCCCTTGGCACCGTCTCGGCCCATGCCTGTTAGTATCGCCCCAACAGCCCGGATCTTGCTCAGCCGGGCGACAGACTCAAACAGGACATCGACAGACGGCCTATGGCCGTTTACATGGTCAGTATAACTCAGCTTGCAGCGTAATTGGCCTTGGCCCACGACTTCAAGGTGTTGACCACCGCCAGGCGCTAGATAAATCTTGCCGGGTGCCAGCTGAGCCCCATCGGTTGCTTCGGCGACGGTCGCCGCACAGCTACGATTGAGCCTTTGGGCAAAGCTGCTGGTAAAATTGGCCGGCATATGTTGGGTAATTACGGTCGGTGGGCAATTGGCCGGGAAGGTCGATAAGACAGCGAGTAGGGCCTCGACCCCGCCTGTTGAAGCGCCAAGGGCGATGATCTTGTCTGATGCAAAAGGACCGGTATGAACTTTCGAGACCACTGGGTCTTTGAATGCCCGCACCCTAGCGCGTGCCGCAGCCTTTACCGTTTCGGCTAGACCAGCAAATGCCTCTTCGGGCGATCCACCATAGAGCGGCTTTCCAATACAGTCGAACGCGCCAATTTCAAGCGCGGCCAAAGAGGCTTCGGCCCCCTTTTGTGTAAAGCTGGACACCATGACCACCGGCATTGGCCGAAGGCGCATGATCTTTTCCAGGAACTCTAGACCGTTCATATTTGGCATCTCGATGTCCAAGGTCAGAACATCTGGGTTTAGCGCCTTGATTGCGGCCCGTGCCTCAAGCGGATTGTCAACCGCTCCTACTAGGTCAAAGTCTGGATCCTGAGAAAGAATTGAAGTAATCAGACCCCGCATGGTTGCGGAATCATCGACCACAAGGACGCGGATCTTGCTCATGATACTGCTCCTTTGAGCCGATAGGTGGTAAGGCCGTCTGTAATCAGCTTGTTGGCGGCCTCGCCCATGACGCGTTCGGAATGGCCGATATAGAGACTGCCGCCCGGGCTTAGGACCGAGGCAAATCGGTTCCAGATCCTGGCCTGGGTCTCTTCTTCGAAATAGATCGCGACATTGCGGCAGAAGATCACATCAAATGCGTGCCTCATCGGCCAGGTGCCCATCAGATTGAGCTCGCGAAAGCTGATTAGATCGCGCAAGTCTGGATTGGCGACCCAGCCCTCGCGGTCATTGCGGGTAAACCAGCGCGTCAGCAAGTCATTGGGAATAGGGGAACAGACATCGGCGCTATAGGCCCCTTCGCGTCCCTGAGCGACGACGTTTGAATCGATATCTGAGGCCAAGATCTTGATATCAAACCGGCCCGCATCCGGCATGAGCGACAAAAGCGTTAGGGCGATCGAATAGGGCTCTTGGCCGGACGAGCAGCCTGCCGACCAGATCCGTGCCCGCCCGCCGTGGCGCACGCGCTCAATTAGCTTGGGCAGGACCTTGGATTTAAGATGGGTAAAATGGTGCTCTTCACGGAAAAACCGCGTCACATTGGTGGTCAGTGATACGAGCATCTGCTGGCGCTCTTCGACGCCGTCGCGGCCCGCGACCAGTTCGCAATAGTCCTTAAAGCTGCCAATGCCGAGTATGCGCAGGCGTTTGGCGAGACGCGAATAGACCAGATTGGCCTTGCTCTCGACCAAGGCAATGCCAGCATCAGCATGTAACATGGCGGCGATATTGCGAAAATCATGGGATGTGAAGGCAAATTCGCCTTCGACCAAATTGCCGCTCGATTTTAGGGATGGGCTTGTATCTGTCGCAAGCATTAGGCGGCCTCTGCTTCCAGGTCAGGTAGGACCCGGTCGAGCGCGACCAGGCTGATCATACGGCCATCTAGCGAGAAGATTCCGCGAATAAATCGGTCCACCAGGTCGGAGGACACGTCGGGTGTGGCTTGAATCAGGCTGTCGGTAACAGCGATGATGTCGCAGACCGCATCGACCAAGAGGCCGATCATCTGGTCTTCAATCCGAGTGACAATAATGACGTGACGGTCGGTGGGGGAATCGGTCTGCAAGCCAAGGCGTAAGCCGAGATCGATCACCGGCAGCACCGCGCCGCGCAGGTTAATGACGCCGCGAACATAATTGGGGGTACGCGGTAGGGGCGTCGCCTGAGTCCAACCGCGAATTTCCCGCACCGACATGATATCGACGCAAAACTCCTGGTCGCTGATCCGAAAGGAGATCAGTTCGCGTGCAGTGGCGTTTTCGTCTCGGATTAGATCTTGCATGGGCCTAGCCTGCAGCTGCGAGTTTGAGATCGGGGCGCGAGCGGTCATGGCGCCGGGTAGCGACGACGGCATCGACATCCAGGATGAGGGCAACACGGCCGTCGCCGAGAATGGTGGCCGCAGCAATGCTTTCGACCTGGCGGTAATTGGCTTCAAGCGACTTGATCACCACCTGCCTTTGGCCCTGGATCGCATCGACCATCAGGGCCGCGCGATTACCGCCCTCACCCTCAACCAGTAGGGCCACGCCCTGGGTCGGATCGAGCGGTGTCTTGCGATAGCCAAGCACCACCCCGACATCGATCAGGGGCGTATAGGTGTCACGAATGGCTATTACCTGGGCGTCAGGTCCCATGGAGCGCACGTCTTCACGCTTGGGCTGAAGGCTCTCGATAATCGCCGTTAGGGGGGCCACCAGAGTATGCTCGCAAACCGACACAACCATGCCATCGAGGACGGCAAGGGTCAGCGGCAGGCTCATGGTAAAGGTTGAACCCAATCCGGGCCGCGACGTGATCGATATGCGTCCGCCCAGGGCCTGGATGGAGCGCTTGACCACGTCCATGCCCACACCGCGCCCCGATATGTTGGACACAGCTGACGCCGTCGAGAAGCCTGGCATGAAGATCAGATTGTCGATTTCCTCATCGCTCAAGGTTGCGGCGGGATCAACGAGGCCCTTATCGATCGCGATCTGCAGCACACGTGGCCGGTCAATACCCTTGCCGTCGTCGGAAACTTCAATGACGATTCGTCCGCTGCGGTGAGCCGCTGTCAGGCGCACCAGGCCTTCGCCGAGCTTGCCACTTTTGAGGCGCGCCTCGGTCGATTCCAGGCCGTGATCAATGGCATTGCGGATCATGTGGGTGATCGGGTCGGTCAGACATTCGATCACCGTCTTATCGACTTCGGTGCCTTCACCCTCTGTGACGAGCCTGACCTGTTTGCCGGTCATGGCAGCCACTTCGCGCACCAGGCGCGGCATGCGTTGGAAGACGGACTTAACCGGTTGGGCCCGAATTGCCATAACGCTGTCTTGGATGTCGCGGGTCAGGTGCTCCAGGTCGTCAAGGCCCATGGCAATATTGGAAGATCGGCTGACGCCGCTTTCGGCAACGCGCTGGGCCAACATGGCCTGATTGATCACCAATTCCCCGACCAGATCGATCAGCCTGTCGACCCGGTCTAGATCAACTCGGATCGTGGCCTGGGCGGCTGAGACCCCGCTCGCTGCATCGGGCGCGGCAGCTGCGCTCGCCGGTGGGGCTGGCGGGGCGCTAGCAGGCACAGGTGTGGCAACAGGCTTGAGCGGCGGCGGTGGTGCAGCGGATTCAATCTGGACGTTTTGCGCCTGCTGGATCAGGGCCATGACATCGACTTCGGCCGATTCAGGCTGTGACACTCCTAGGTCTTCAGCTTCTGGATCCGCGGCATGGCCATTGGGTTGCTGGGTAATGGTCAGGTCACAATCGCCGTCAACAAATTCAAAGACTTCGCGGATTTCCGACTCGCTGCGGTCAGTGGTTAGCGTGATCACCCAGGTCAGATAGGCACCTTCTGGATCCAGATCTGCCAGGTTTGGCAGCTCACTGGCGTCCAGCAATAGCTCCATCTCGCCGAGCCGGCCCAATTCGCGCAGTAAAAGCCCTGTATCATTGGCCTTGGCATAGAGGCCTGGCTTGGCTTGGAATTTCAAAACCCAAACGGGCGTTGTTTCAGGCGTAGCGTCGGAAGGCTCGTCCTCGACCGTCATGGGGACAAAGACCAGATCGCCCATCAGGTCGTCAGGATCATCACCGGCTGTGGGCTCGGAGTCAGCGCCGGTGGCCGGGGCGTCAGGCTCGTCCGAGATCACAACAATACTGGGATCGCTCAAGGCTTCTAAAGCTTGGGCAAGGGCAGCTGACCTGGCCTCCTCGACCGTTCCGCCGTCGCGCGCCGCGCGCACATGGTCAGCCAGGACGTCGGCAGCCTGCAGCATGACCTTTACGACATTATTGCTGGCCGCGAACTTACCCGCCCGGACGTCGTCGAGCGTTGTTTCAAAGACGTGGGCAAAGCGCACGAGCGGATCGAGGCTGAACGCGCCCGCGCCGCCCTTGATCGAATGCACCGCTCGAAACACGGCATTTATGGTTTCGGAGTCGGTTTCGCCCTGTTCCATAGCCAAAAGCCCTGTCTCAAGTTCGGACAGCTGCTCCTCGCATTCCTGGAAGAAAGTAACCTTGATGGCTTCTAAGGGATCCACGGCCAAGCTCCGGTACTAGGGTAAGGGTCGTTAGGCCGCGACGCGACGCACAGCGTCGATCAGCTTGTCAGGGGCAAATGGCTTGACGATCCATCCGGTTGCGCCGGCGGCCCGCGCCTTTTCCTTTTTGCTCTGATCGCTCTCGGTGGTCAGAACCAGAATGGGGGTGGTGCGGTATCGATCACTGGCGCGGACGCCTTCGATAAAGCCGAAACCATCCATGCGCGGCATATTGATGTCGGTAATAATGACATCGGGCTGTTCCATAGCATCCAGCACTTCAAGTCCGTGAACCCCGTCCACGGCCTGAACAACGGTGAACCCCGCATCGCCAAGCGCTAACATCAGCATGTCGCGCATTGTGCGAGAATCGTCGACGGTCAATACAATCTTGGTCACGCGCATCACCCTATGAAGTCAGTTGTGGGGAGGTCCTCGGCGCCGAATAGCCGCAAGGCGTCTTTAAAAGCGGGGGATAGTTCGCCAAAGGCGAGGCTTTCACCGTCTCCGGCCCAGGTTGCCTTGGCCGATAGTAGGATTTGAAGGCACAGGCCGCTG
>JBILKO010000128.1:0-6824 GCA_044376615.1 Caulobacteraceae bacterium | reverse complement strand
CCCCCAAAAAGGGGGAGGATTTAAAATAAGCAAATCTTCCCCCTCTGGGGGAAGTACCGGCGAAGCCGGGGATGGGGGCTGCCGCTAGATCAGCCCCTCGCCTTCATCCAAACCCAACATCAGGTTCAGGTTCTGCACCGCCGCGCCTGACGCTCCCTTGCCGAGATTGTCGAGCAGGGCCACCAGCCGTGCCTGGCCCCTAGCGGCATTACCGAAGACATAGAGCTTCATCTGGTTGGTGCCATTGAGGCCTTCTGGATCAAGGGTCTTGACCGCTTCTGCTTCTTGCAAGCTGGCGACCTTGACAAAGCGGGACCCGGCATAGGCCGAGGCAAGCGCCTCATGCAATTGCTGCGGGGTCGGCAGGCCCGGCATGGCCCAGAGCTGCAGCGGCACATCGACAATCATGCCCTGGGCATAGCGTCCGACCGAGGGCGCAAACAGCGGCCGCCCCTTTAGACCAGCATGGACCTGCATCTCATCGACATGTTTGTGTTCAAGGCCAAGCGCATAGGTCCGATAAGGCACACGGGTGAAATTGGCAGCTGTCTCGTCTTCAAATTCGGCGATCATGGCCTTGCCGCCACCGCTATAGCCCGACACCGCATTGACCGACAGCGGCCAGTCAGATGGGACTAGACCCGCCTCAATCAGGGGCCTTACAAGGCCAATAAAGCCGGTCGGATAACAGCCTGGGTTCGATACAAGTCTCGAACTAGCGATCGCCTCCGCCTGCCCTGGGGCCATTTCGGCGAAGCCATAGGTCCAGCCAGGCGCAGTGCGATAGGCCGTCGAGGCATCAATCACCCGCGTCGTGTTGCTAACAATCAGGCTAACAGCCTCTCGTGCTGCGTCGTCAGGCAGGCACAAGATCACCGCATCAGCGCGATTAAGCGCATCGGCCCTGGCGCCGGCATCCTTGCGCTGGGCCTCGGGCAGCGAGATTAAGGACAAGTCGGTTCGCCCTGCCAGCCGCGCCCGGATCTGCAGACCCGTTGTTCCAACCTCGCCGTCAATGAATACCTGATGGGCCATGACCTGGTCCATATAACCAGAAAAAAAGCCGGTCCACCCTTAAGGTTGCTCTAATGCAAACTTTGTACCGATACCAAGTCCTACAAGCATGGTCGCGGCGGCATCAGCCTTCATGCCGTTGGAGCCTATCAGTTATGTCATAATAATCGCCCTTGGTGCCGACGAACATGTGGGTCTTAGCTTTTGTGCCGGTCGGCCCATCAAAGGCACCCATGGCGACGCCGATCCAGTCTCTGTGCATGGCTTCCCAAAACAGTGAAGATCCGCATACCCGACAAAAGCCACGCCGGACCTCCTCAGACGATAGGTACCAAACAAGGTCGGCCTGGCCATAGACCTCAAGATTGTGTTTGGGAATGTCTGCAGACGCATGCACGTGCCCCGATTGTTTGCGGCACTTGGTGCAATGACACAATGTCGGTTGCGGAACGTCGCAGTTTATAACGAACCGAACCGAGCCACACATGCATGACCCAAAGTGTTGTGCAGACATTTCAAAGTCCGTTGGTTGGGGCAGACAAGCGATCAACCCTAGCGCGCTGACGGCAGCAGGCTGACCTTCCCGGTCAGCTCAGCATTTTTAAGCGCCAATCCAATTACAGTTAAGCGACAGAAGTGAATAAACCGACAATTTAGTAGTTATAAATATATTTCATGGCCTTGCCGTACGGCTTCAAGAGCGGGCGCATACCGGATTTGTAGACGCGAATTCCGGCGCGTCAAAACCTTGAGCCTCACGCATGGCCTATACGGAATGATCGGCCAGGAGTTGCTCAGCCAGAACTGGATCGCGGGCAATAATGGTTAGCAAGGCCCGCGCTGGGGCATCAGGCACGCGCCTGCCCTGTTCCCAATCCCTCAGGGTCCCGCTCGGAATTCGATAAGTCGCGGCAAATTGCTTTTGGGTCTTACCCAGCGCCATCCGGATAGCCTTGATATCGACGCAATTTCGAACTGTGCCACGCGATAGATCGCCCGTGGCGAAGCCGATCGCATCTTCGAGCCCAGCAACCAAGCCCTTGAAGTTTTCGTCATCCATCGCGGCGTAGTTCCTTTTTTAGTGTCGTGGTCAGGGACTTGAATACGGCCTCTTGGGCATCGGTCAGTGTATCGTCTTGAACCTTATCAATCACCCAAAGCAGGAAGACCGGATTTTGCGGATCGAGATAGACGCTAAACACCCGATAGCCACCGCGCTTTCCGGCGCCATCCTTAGCAATCCGACCCTTACGCAAGCCACCAGTCCGCTTGACCACTTCTCCATAGTCCGGCTGCGCCGCATAGGTGTCGTAAATGACCACCAACTCTTCAGCCGAAAGACCCAATGCCTTGACCCGACGGGAAAAGGCCTTGGTCTCAATGATAGAATGGGTAGATGATCTGATCACTGCCAAAGACTACAGCATTGCCGTAGTTATGGCAAGTTTGCCCTAGGCAGTCAGCCAAGAAAAAAGGCGCCTCGGATAAACCGAAGCGCCCTTCTGACAGCCCAACGGCGGTCTGGTCTTAACGCTTCGAGAACTGGAAGCTGCGGCGGGCCTTGGCCTTGCCGTACTTCTTACGCTCAACAACGCGGCTGTCGCGGGTCAGGAATCCGTGGGGCTTCAAGAGCGGGCGCAGGCCGGGCTCGTAATAGGTCAGGGCCTTGGACAGGCCGTGACGCACAGCGCCAGCCTGGCCAGACAGGCCCGAGCCCTCAACCGTCACCACAACATCGAACTGACCCAGACGGTCGGTGACTTGCAGCGGCTGGGCGATCATCATGCGCAGCACAGGACGGGCGAAATAGATGGTCTGGTCACGGCCATTGATCGTGATCGAGCCCTTGCCAGGCTTGATCCAGACGCGGGCAATGGCGTTCTTGCGCTTGCCGGTGGCATAGGCGCGGCCCTGGGCATCGATCTTGGGCTCAACCGGCGCTTCGACCGGGTTTGAGGACAAGCTTTGCAGGGCGTCAAAACCTTGAGCTTCAGTCATGGCTTATGCGCTCCGGGTGTTCTTGGAATTCAGACCGGCGAAGGCAATGACCTGCGGGTTCTGAGCTTCATGCGGATGTTCAGCGCTATTATAGATGCGCAAATGGGTCATTTGGCGACGCGCCAAGGGGCTTTCCTTGGGCAGCATGCGCTCAACGGCCTTTTCAAGCACGCGCTCAGGGAAGCGACCGGCCAGGATCTTGCCTGCGGTACGTTCCTTAATGCCGCCGGGGTGGCCGGTGTGCCAGTAATAGGTCTTTTGCTCCAGCTTGCGGCCGGTCAGCTTGACCTTGTCGGCATTGATAACAACGACATGGTCGCCACAATCGACATTGGGGGTATAGTCTGGGCGATGCTTGCCGCGAAGACGCATGGCGATGAAGGTTGCCAGACGGCCGACAACGGCGTCTTGGGCATCAATCAAGATCCACTTCTTCTCGACGTCCGCCGGCTTCAGAGAAACCGTAGTCTTGGTCGTCATGGGGACAGGTCCATTTCCTTGCGATGCCCCAAAAAGCGGTGACACCGGATTGAGCGGTGCTGCTACAAGGCGGTCCAATTCCTGTCAACCAATAGATTTGCAGACGGTACTGAATTCTTTGTTATATATAGGTTTTTTGGATGCGGTAAAATAATACCTATATACGCCTATGTCCTTCGAGCACGCCAAGCCAGGATCGTCGCCGCGCCTAGGACGAGGGCCGCACCCGTCTGATGCACAATCCCCATCCAGACCGGGACCCGCAGCATTAAGGTGGCAATGCCAAAACCGGCTTGCAGCAAGACGAGCGCAGCTAGGCCCAGGCCCCAGGCCTTGGTCGCGGGCGAAAGCCCCCTCGCCCGAAGCGCCAGCCCAGCAAAGCCAAAGACTGCGATCAAAAGCAGATAGGCCCCCATCCGGTGATGGAACTGCACCGCCGCCTGGCTGTGAAACGGCCAAAACCCAGGCCCGGCCAAATAGTCTTTGGGAAAGAACTGACCATTCATCAGGGGCCAGTCGTTATAAATCAGTCCGGCATGATTGCCCGCTACCAGCGCGCCCAGCAGGCTTTGCACATAGACCAAGACCAGGAGACAAAAAGCCGCTAAGGGCCATCGAGACGCGCGCGCCACAGGTCGGGCCTGCCCAAATCCCGCCTCAAGCGCCGTCCAGATCAGGCAGACAAACAAGAACAGCGCCAGGCCCAGATGCACGGTCAAGCGCTCTGGCGCCACCGAGACCCGATCCGCCAGGCCGCTCGCCACCATCCACCAGCCGACCAGGCCCTGTAGACCGCCCAGCCCCAGCAAGGCCCAGCACCGCCAGACCAGACGCTGGGGGATCTGTTTCAGGACCAGCAAGGCGGCAAAGGGCACAAAAAACGTCGCGCCCACCAGGCGACCGAGCAGGCGGTGCGCCCATTCCCACCAATAAAGCGTCTTAAACGCCTCCAGGCTCATGCCGCGATTGATGAACTGGTACTGGGGAATGGTCTGATACTTGGCAAATTCTGCGGCCCAGGCCTGGGAATCCAGCGGCGGCAAGATCCCGGTCACGGGCTTCCATTCGGTGATCGACAGACCCGAGCCGGTCAGGCGCGTTGCACCCCCAACAATCACCATGGCCAGGACCAGCAGGACCATAAATCCAAGCCAGGCCGCGACAAGGCGCGAGCGATCATTTGGAAGCGGTAAAGACATATGCGCTCAAACCTTCAGAGGCGGGATCAAACAGGTCAGGACCTAGACCGGCGACCACCAAACGTCCATGCCCCGTGACGCGAGGTCGCGCCTAGGCCAATGGGCTGCCCTTTACGACATTTTGCTGTAATGGATAGGTATGAGCCCACGTATCAAGAAGATTTTTGGCAGCCTCGCCATAATGGCGTTTCTGGCAGGCTATATTGCCCTGGCAACGACCATAGGCGGCTTATTACCCGACACAATTCTGGTCAAGTCGATCTATTATGCGGTAGTCGGGATTGGCTGGGGCATTCCCTTGATCCCGCTTCTGTCCTGGATGAACCGCGAGGACTAAGGGATTTTGTCTTCTGGTCGGAGCGAGAGGATTCGAACCTCCGACCCCTTGACCCCCAGTCAAGTGCGCTACCAGGCTGCGCTACGCTCCGACAGAAGAGCGAGCCTTATAGGCATGGCAAGGGCGCGCCGCAATCGCAAATCTTGTCAAAAGCAGCGCAAACGCCAAGGCGGCTTAAGACCGGTCTAGGACCTGATCAAGCCGCGCCTTGGCCTCAGACAAGCGCCGTGCCACCAGGCGAAGGTCAGGCCCGCGGTTTAGCCGCACAACCGAGCCCGTGTTGGTATCAGCGGGCGGTGTGGGCGCACTTCGCGCAAGGTCTGAGCCGCCAACGGCAGCCAAGATCCGCTGAATACCCTGCTCGCGATAAAGCTGGCTAACACCGCGGATCGTATAGCCGTCGCGATGCAGCAGGGCCTGTATACCGCGCAACATGGCAATATCCTGGGGGCGATAAAACCGCCGACCCCCGGCCCGCTTCATCGGCCGGATGAAGGAGAACTTAGTTTCCCAGAATCTTAAAACGTGCTGCTGCACGCCGATCTCTTCGGCGGCTTCGGATATGGTTCGAAAGGCCTCAGGCCCCTTGGGCATATCCGGTCCTTAACTTACTGGCCTAGGGCCTTATTGATCCGGGCCTTGATGACCTGTGAGGCTCGAAATCCGATCACCCGGCGCGGGTTAATCGTTGCGGGCTCACCGGTCTTGGGGTTGCGACCAATACGTTCGCGCTTAGCCCGCACCTGAAACACGCCAAAGCCCGATAGTTTCACGGTCTGCCCGGCTTCTAAGGCCTCGGCAACCAGATCAAGCGTCCGCTCAACCAAGCCAGAGCTGTCCTGCCGCGTCAGTCCCACTTCTAGATGAACCGCCTCGCAAAGATCGGCGCGCGTCAGAGTCTCGGTCTTCATCAAGATGCCCCCAATTCGAAGAATGGCATTGCCTTTCTGCCTCGGCAAAGCGGGCGAGTCAAAGCCTGGACACCATTAATCCTTTATTTACAGTCTTAAAACGCATGCACCCCAGGTCAGGCCGCCGCCCATGGCCTCGAGCAGCAGCAAATGACCCGGCTTGATCCGGCCATCAGCGATACCATGAGCCAAGGCGAGCGGAATTGAGGCGGCAGAAGTATTGGCGTGAAGGGCAACGGTCGAGATGACCTTGGCCTCATCCAGACCAACCCGTTTGGCGACGCCCTCAAGAATACGTTGATTAGCCTGGTGCGGCACGAACCAGTCAACATCGGCAATTGTAATGCCAGCCTGTTTGGCCGACGCCTCAATCGCCTCTGAAATATTTATCACAGCGTGGCGAAACACCTGATTGCCCGCCATACGCAACTTGCCCGTCGTCCCCGTCGTAGACGGACCGCCATCGACATAGAGAAGCTCGCGCTTTGTACCATCGGCGCGAAGGCTAAAGGCTAGCATGCCGCGATCGGCCTTGGTGCCCTGGCCCATCTGACCCTCGAGCACAACTGCCCCTGCCCCATCACCAAATAGCACGCAAGTGCCGCGGTCCTGCCAGTCCATCAAGCGGGTCATGGTCTCTGCGCCGATGACCAGGGCACACTTCGCCAGGCCCCGCGCGACAAACCCGTCAGCCACCGATAAGGCATAAACAAAGCCAGAGCATACGGCCTGGACATCAAAGGCGATCCCGACCGGCGCGCCAAGCTTGGCCTGGACCATGGTTGCAACGGACGGAAAGGTCAGATCGGGGGTGGTCGTGGCGACAATGATTAGGTCGACATCCTGCGGGCTGCGTCCTGCCGCTTTTAAGGCGCGCTCGGCAGC
>JBILKO010000126.1:0-6837 GCA_044376615.1 Caulobacteraceae bacterium | reverse complement strand
CCAGTATTTGTGGCTAAGACTGCTGGCCCAGGCGCGGCAAAACATCTGCTGCGTCGGCGATGATGACCAGTCCATCTATGGCTGGCGCGGGGCTGAGGTCGACAACATCCTGCGGTTCGAGCGTGATTTTCCGGGCGCGACCGTCATCCGGCTCGAGCGCAATTATCGCTCGACCGAACACATACTCGCCGCCGCCAGTGGCCTGATCAAATCTAACAAGGACCGGCTGGGCAAGACGCTTTGGACCGAGGCCCAAGGCGGCGAAAAGGTGCGCGTGCGCGGGGTCTGGGACGGCGAGGCCGAAAGCCGCCTGATTGGCGAAGACATCGAGGCCTGGCGCCGGTCGGGTCGTAAGCTGAAGGACTGCGCCATACTGGTCCGCGCCTCGTTCCAGATGCGGGCCTTTGAAGAGCGGTTTGTGCTCCTGTCCCTGCCCTACACCGTCATTGGCGGGCCAAGATTCTTCGAGCGGGCGGAAATCCGCGATGCCCATGCCTATCTGCGCCTGGTCCAGTCGCCGGACGATGACCTGGCCTTTGAGCGGATCGTCAATACGCCCAAGCGCGGCATTGGCGACACGTCTGTCTCCAAACTCCTGCAAATCGCTCGCCTGACCGGGGTGTCGGCCATGACCGCGGCGCGCCAGATCATCGCCACGGATGAGCTGCCCGCCCGAACCCGCACCGCCCTATCCGGCTTTATCCGCGACATGGACCGATGGCGCGACGAACGGGCCGGAGCAGACCATCAGCGCCTGCTCGAGACCATTCTCGAAGAGAGCGGCTATACCGATGCCCTGCGCGCCGACAAGGGCCCGCAAAGCCAGACCCGGCTGGACAATCTCAAAGAACTTGTCCAGTCCATGAGCGCGTTTGATACCCTGCAATCCTATCTCGAGCACGTATCCCTGGTCATGGATATGGACCGGGGCGCAGGCGATGATGCAATCCAGATCATGACCCTGCACGGGGCCAAGGGGCTGGAATTTCCGCTGGTCTTCCTACCTGGTTGGGAAGAAGGCGTGTTTCCGTCCCAGCGCTCTATGGACGAAAATGGCGAAAAAGGCCTCGAGGAAGAACGCCGCCTGGCCTATGTCGGCATAACCCGCGCCCGCGAACAGGCCCGCATATCCTTCGTCGCCAACCGCCAGGTCTATGGCCGCTGGACCTCGCAACTGCCTAGCCGCTTTGTCGATGAATTGCCGCTGGCCCATGTCGAGGCCTCGAGCGATACCGGCTATTATAGCGGCGGACCCGGTATGAATCAGCCGACTACCAGCCGCTGGGACGATAGCCCCAGCTTTGGCTCAGGCTATACCTCGCCCGGCTGGCGACGCGCCCAGGAAAACACGCGCGAGCGCAAACCCGCCAGCGGCATGGGCAACCGCGTCATCGAAGGCCAAGGCCGCCTAGTCGCCAGCTCCGATTCCTCGGGCCCGAGCCGCTTCAATCTCGGTGACCGCGTCTTCCACCAGAAATTCGGCTATGGCCAGGTCACCCTTACCGAGGGCAATAAGCTGACCGTCAGCTTTGATAAGGCCGGTGAGAAGAAGGTGATTGATAGCTTTCTTGAGGCGGGGTGACGGGTCGCCGACCACCCCATCTTGCTTTTTTGTACGCCTCGGACTATGAAATTCACCCCGATCGAAACGGCCCGCGATCGGAACCTCCCTGTGTCTGGGCGTATCTGAGCAAAAATCCGGTATGGAAAAAGTGCCTATGACCGCCGAGGGCTATCAGGCCCTTGACGCGGAATTGAAGCGTTTGAAGACCCAAGAGCGGCCCAGCGTCATTGCGGCCATTTCTGAGGCGCGCAGCCATGGCGACTTGTCTGAAAACGCAGAATATCATGCGGCTAAGGAGCGTCAGGGCTTTATCGAGGGCCGAATTGCTGAGATCGAGGACAAGATTGCCCGCGCTCAGGTAATTGACGTTTCCAAGCTGTCGGGTAGCCAGGTCAAGTTCGGCGCAACCGTCAGCCTGGTCGACGAGGACACGGAAGAAGAGTCCCGCTATCAGATCGTTGGCGAGCATGAGGCCGATGTAAAGATGGGTCGCATCTCCATCACCGCCCCGCTCGCCCGCGTCATGATTGGCAAGGAAGTCGGCGACGTGCTGGAGGTCATTACGCCTGGCGGCGTCAAGGCCTATGAGGTCATGAAGGTTGAGTGGGTCTAACCCCCCTTTGACGGCACCAGAGCCGGGGCCGTCAGCTTCGGGCGATCAGCTCCTGATCATTTGGGCGGTATCGGACGGACGCGCCGGGATCCAAACCCAGGCGCTTGGCCTGGCTGAAGCCTTGCTGCGCCAGTGCGAGGCGGTCGGGCGCAAGGCGCAGATCGTGCTGAAAACGGTCGGCTGGAAGGGCGATATTGGCCGTCTTCCCGCGGTGCTGAATGTCCTGCCCAAGCGCTGGGTTACGCCGGAATCCGAAATCACCGCGCCCTGGCCCGATGTCTGGATCGCCGCTGGCCGCGCCACCCTACCGCTCTCGGTACGGATGCGGGCCTGGTCCGGCGGCAAGACCTTTGTCGTCCAGATCCAAGATCCGCGCATGCCGCTTACCAGTTTTGACCTGGTAATCCCACCAAAGCATGACCGCCTGACCGGCGAGAATGTCCTGTCCATTATCGGATCGCCGCACCGGGTCACACCGGAAAAGCTGGCCAGCGAGGTCAAGCGGTTCGGCCCTAAGATCAAAGCCCTGCCCCATCCCAGGGTAGCGGTCCTGGTCGGCGGCCGGTCAAAGGCCTTTGACCTCAGCCCCGAGCGTGCCTCGGCCATGGCCCATTCGATTGAGGACGCGATCCGGCATGAGGGCGGCAGCCTGATGATGACCTTTTCGCGCCGCACGCCAGAAAAGGCCCGGGCCCTGCTCACGGCCCGCCTCCGCCACCTGCCGGGCCTGATCTGGAACGGCGAAGGTGAAAACCCCTATTTCGCCCTACTGGGCGCGGCGGACTACATTCTGGTGACCGAAGACTCGACCAATATGGCGACCGAAGCGGCCTCTACGGGTAAGCCCGTCTTTGTGCTCAAGATGGATGGGTCCAGCCTGAAATTTAGCATGTTCCATTCCATGCTCGAGGGCCTGGGCGCAACCCGGCCCTATGATGGTGTGTTGCGCCGCTGGTCTTATGAGCCGGTGCAAGAAACCCAAAGGGCGGCGGCGGCTATATTGGAACAGCTCACCGCCCGACAGGCCTAGCGCTCGCCGAGCGTCGCCCTCAGCATCCAGGCATGTTTTTCGTGGGCGTCTAACCGCTGGGTGATCAGGTCCATGGTCGCCTGATCATTGGCCTCTTCGGCTGCCGGGAAGGCGGACCTGGCTGTAGTGATCAGGATTTCCTGGTCGGCCTTCAATTCAGCCACCATGGCCTCCCAATCCTTTTCGCCGTCACCGTCACGAATGGCGGTTAGATTGCCAAAAGCGCCATAGCCTTGCGGGGCAACATCGCCCAGAGCGCGAATCCGCTCGGCCAAGGTGTCGATGGCCTGCCACATCTCATTATACTGGTCGCTGAACAGGGTGTGCAGGGACGCAAAATTGGGGCCGCGCACATTCCAATGATAGCCGTGGGTTTTCAGATAGAGCGAATAGGTATCGGCCAACAGGGCCTTAAGGCCGGCCGCAATCTTGGCGCGGCTCGTTGCCGTCAGGCTCTTGCCGGGGATGGTCGATAGGGACGAGGACATGGTCTGGCTCCTGTGATGTCAAACCCTAGATGGGTAGGGATCGTGCAAGACCAAGAGGGCATTGCCAGGCTCTGCACCATGTTTTCAAACAATCGTGACCCGATTTACGGAAAAAAATACTTTCGTCTGACATAAGACAAGGTTATGACAATCAAACCCCTTATGCTCAGATCAAGCAAAAGGGGGGTCGTCGGCGGCATATCGCGGTCGGCGCTTTTTCCGGGCTCTGTAATGCTCAAATTGAGCATAAGCCTTACCGGGATTGAGGACTTATCATGGCTGATGGATTTGGCAGTTTTGAGTATACCCCCGAGGTTGAGGCCCGCACGCTTCCGCTTTGGGAAAAGGTCAAGGCCCGGGTCACCCCGCTCGAATGGCGGCTGCAAGCGCCCTTGATCGCGGCGATCAATGCGCTCAAGGCCGAGAAAAACGCTGTTATCCTGGCCCACAACTATATGACGCCGGAAATCTTCCACGGGGTTGGCGACTATGTCGGCGACAGTCTCGGCCTGGCCCGCGAGGCCGCACGCTCGGACGCCAAGATCATTGTCCAGGCCGGCGTGCATTTCATGGCCGAAACCTCCAAGATTCTGGCCCCGGAAAAGACCGTCCTGATCCCGGACCTCTTGGCAGGCTGCTCGCTCGCTTCTTCAATCACAGGTGCCGATGTGCGCCTGATCAAGCAGCGCTATCCCGGCCTACCGGTGATCACCTATGTCAATACCACCGCCGATGTGAAGGCGGAGACAGATATCTGCTGTACCTCGGCCAATGCGGTCCAGGTGGTTGAGCATGCGGCCCGCGAATGGGGCGTTGACCGGGTCATTCTGATCCCTGACGAGTTCCTGGCCCGTAATGTTGCCCGCCAGACCGATATCAAGATCATTGCCTGGCAGGGCCGCTGCGAAGTGCATGAGCGCTTTACCGCCGAGGATATTCTAGAGCTAAAGGCCGCCTATCCTGAGGCACAAATTCTGGCCCACCCCGAATGCCCTGCAGAAGTGCTGGAGGTCTCCGATTTTGCGGGCTCGACCGCGGCCATGTCGGACTTTGTCATGTACCGCAAGCCAAAGCAGGTGGTGCTGATCACTGAATGCTCTATGGCCGACAATGTCGCCTGTGATGCGCCAGAGACCGAATTCATAAGGCCCTGCAATTTGTGCCCGCATATGAAGCGCATCAGCGTTGAAAACATTTATGAGGCCCTGTTTCATGACCGCTATGAGGTCAAGGTGGATGCGGACGTCGCGGCCCGGGCGCGATTATCCGTTCAGCGCATGATCGATATGCCACCCCTGGCCATCCCGGCGCGCTATGATCTGGTCAAGGCACGGCACCATGTCGATGTCGAGCTGATCTAGGACCCTATGGCCAAACTCGCCTCCCCCATTCTCGTGATCGGTGCTGGTCTCGCTGGCCTGACCGCGGCCATTGCGGCTGAACCGCGCCGGGTCATTGTCCTGTCCGCAGGCACGATCGGCCAGGACTGCGCCTCGGCCTGGGCCCAGGGCGGGATTGCGGCGGCCTTGTCTCAAGGCGATGACCCTAGCCAGCACGCCGCCGATACAGTTGCCGCCGGTGCCGGACTGGTCGATGCCGATATGGCCACCCTGCTGACCACCGAAGGCCCAGATGCGGTACGCGCCTTAGCGGAACTTGGCGCACCGTTTGACCGGGACGCTCACGGCGGCTTTGCCCAAAGCTTGGAGGCGGCTCATTCCCGCCCTCGCGTTGCCCGTGTCAAGGGCGACCAGGCCGGGCGTGAAATCCTGCGCGCGGTTATCGCCAAGGCCCTCAGCTGTCCCTGGATTGAGGTGCGCCAGAACGCCTGCGTTCGGGCCCTGCTGCAAGATGCAAATGGTCAGGTGCGCGGCGCCCTGGTCGAACAAGACGGCCAGGTCCGGCCAATCTTGGCCAGCGCTGTAATCATGGCCGCGGGCGGTCTTGGCGGGCTCTATGCCGTGACGACCAATCCGCGTCAGGTGCGTGGCGAGGCGATGGCTTTAGCGGCCCTCGCCGGCGCAAGGATTGCCGATCCTGAATTTGTTCAGTTTCATCCCACTGCCATCGATATTGGCCTCGACCCTGCTCCGCTCGCGACCGAGGCCCTGCGCGGTGAGGGCGCAAAACTGGTCGATGCCAAGGGGCGGGCCTTTATGCTCGACCATCACCCGAGGGGCGATCTGGCGCCACGCGACATTGTTGCTCGCGCCATCCATGCCCAGAGGCAGAACGGGCTCGGCGCCTATCTCGATGCGCGCGAGGCGGTGGGCGAGGCCTTTCCGGACGAATTCCCGACCGTGTTTGCCGCCTGCCTCGGCGGCGGGCTTGATCCGCGAAACGAGCCGATCCCAATCGCCCCAGCGGCGCACTATCATATGGGCGGTATCTGGACTGATGCGGATGGTCAAACCAGCCTTAAGGGCCTTTATGCGGTTGGCGAATGCGCGGCGACGGGTGTGCATGGGGCCAACCGGCTTGCGTCTAATTCCCTGCTTGAGGCGGCCGTGTTTGGCGCGCGGGCCGGGCGATCTGCCGCGAAATGTGTCGATCCCCAGACCGCAGCCTTGCCAATCAAGGCCTACCCGGTCCCGGGAGACGCAGCCATGCAGACTCTGCGCCTGGCCATGGACCGCGACGCTGGGGTCGTACGCAACCATACAGGCCTGATGCGACTCTTGAATCTGATTGATGAACTCGAAGATGAGTACGGTCAGGCCCTGCCCCTCGTCGCGGCAAGGCTTGTCGCCGCCAGCGCTTTGGCAAGGACCGAAAGCCGCGGCGGCCATAGCCGTTCGGACTATCCCAAAACCGCATCTGTGGCCCGCCATACCTATACGACCCTGGCCGAGGTCATGGCCCGCCATAGACGGTTGGTCACCGCTGAATGATCGCGCCTCTGCCTGACCTGCTGATCTGGCCGATTATCCAAGCCGCCTTGGCTGAAGATCTCGGCAGAGCCGGTGATGTGACCGCTTCGGCCTGTATCGCACCAGATGCCCGCCTATCGGTTGCGTTTCGCGCGCGCCAGGACGGCGTCCTTGCCGGTCTAGACTGTGCGCGCCTGGCCATTGCCGCCCTCGATCCCAGCGCCAGCTTTATTGTCGAGATCGGCGACGGCGAGGCGATCAAGGCCGGTCAG
>JBILKO010000039.1:0-19144 GCA_044376615.1 Caulobacteraceae bacterium | reverse complement strand
CAGCAAGCTCGCGGAGTTGGCCAACGCATTCTGATTCTCGACAATCATGACGATTTTGGAGGACACGCAAAACGCAATGAGTTTCATACCGGCGGTAAAATGCTGCTTGGTGTCGGCGGCAGCTTAAATCTGGAGTATCCGAACAAGTATAGCGATGTCGCAAAGGATCTGTTGAGCGGACTTGGGGTAGATTTCAAGCAGCTCAAAAGAGCAAACGACCCGGATTATTTCTACGCCGGCGGCACGCACGAAACCGGTATGTTCGTTAAATCGCAAACCGGCGAATCTGCGCTCATTACTGGACGTTGGTTCGGCGCCTTTCACGGGAAAGCCGACGCCAAACCGCTTGTCGATCAATTGCCGTATCCTCGCAGTGAGAAAGACAAGCTTCTCAAATTCCTTGGGGGTAAATGGGATTATCTTGCCGGGCGGTCAATGTTCGAACGCAGTGAGTATTTGTCATCGACCTCTTACAGAGAGTTCCTGACCAGCAGAGTTGGTCTTGCGCCGGATACTGCTTCGCTCTTCGATCCTGCATTGCTGCTCAATTTCAGCGTTGATGGTGATGGACTATCCGTAAATGAAGCCGTGACCTCCGGCGCGCCCGGTTTGAGTGCTGTTGGTTGGCCCTGGGCCCTTGCGGAGCGGCTGCTGGTCAATGAGGACAAAATGTATGAAGCGCTTCTGTTTCCCGATGGAAACGCTACTGTTGCCCGGCTGATGGTGCGTCGGCTGATCCCCGGCGTGGCCGAAGGCAATAGCATGGCCGACATTGCTGCTGCTCGCTTCGATTATTCCAAGCTCGATACAGCCGCCTCGCCAGTTCGCATCCGTCTCAATAGCACTGCCGTTAGAGTCCGAGAGGAGGGTGAAACAGTCGCGGTCTCTTACATCCAGAACGGTAAACCCGTACGCGTTCGAGCAAAGCATTGTGTGTTGGCTTGTTTCAACATGATCATCCCGCATTTATGTCCAGAAATGACGGACGAGCAGAAGGATGGCCTGAAGTATGGATCGAAAGCTCCATTTATCTGGACCAACGTCTTACTGCGCGACGGGGCCGCGATACGACGCGCCGCCGCCGAAACAATCCTTTGTCCGCAAGGCTACTATTGCATCGTTTCTAAGGCTCCGCCCGTGACGCTCGCGGATTTTGCTCCGCCTGGCGAACAGACTGATCCGATAGTCGTGTTCATGGTGCGCGCACCTATCAGGCATAAAATCCCAGACATGACCATTCGTGACCATTACAGGGCCGGTCGCTATCAACTTCTGGAGACACCCTTTTCAGAAATCGAGACTGCAACCAAAGCTCAACTCATGGACTTATATGGGAGATACGGGTTCGACGCTGAGCGAGATATTGAAGCAATAACGGTGAATCGATGGTCGCATGGTTATGCTTATACCTACAGAGAGCTTGACGATCCGGATTTTGAGAAAGGCGCTTTCCCGCATGAAATCGGACGCCGGAAATTCGGACGAATCTCAATTGCAAACTCGGACTCTGAAGCTCGAGCCTATCTGGATGCCGCAATCGATTCGGCCTGGCGGGCCGTGACAGAGCAACTCGCCTAAACTGGTTGAATACTCTTATGTCCAGAAGTCTGACCCTGCTCGATCAGAGGCCAACACGCCGAGAGCAGCGTCTCCGTTCAAGGGTCGCGTCTTCCTGCTGACAGACCATGCCAGCGCGAGCGCTTGCCTTGACTTCGCCGACATCGCCCGGAGACTGCCGTTCCGATACGGTAGGAAGCATTTGCAAACAGCGTCCCAGTTGATTGCCCAAGACTCCAACCGCCAAGGTGATGAAGGCCTAACTGCGCAAGGACGGCATTACGCACGATACCTGGGACCGCGAAGCCGCTGGCATCACGTTAAAGCGCGAAAAGCTGTAGGGGCGGTCTACAAAAAATCGCGCAAATAGGCCACCAAGGGCGCGTCTGCTGGCGGCATGGGATAGTCAGCTAGCCCGCTCGGTTTGACCCAGGCCAGGGCCGCATGTTCCTTGGCCACGACCACGCCTTCCCAGCGGCGGCACAGATAGAGCGGCATGAGCAGGTGGAAGGTCTCATAGCTGTGGGAGGCAAAGACGAAGGGGGCCAGGCAGCTGGCCGTGATCGTGATGCCGAGTTCCTCGTGCATTTCGCGGATTAGGGCCGCCTCGGGGCCCTCGCCCGCCTCGACCTTGCCGCCGGGAAATTCCCAAAGCCCCGCCAGGGCCTTGCCTTCGGGGCGCTTACAGATCAGCACCCGGCCATCGGTATCGACCAGGGCGCAGGCCACGACCAGAACCAAAGGCAGGGCGGGCCTAGCTGCGGTAATCGCCATTGATCTCGATATACCGTTTGGTCAGATCGCAGGTCCAGACCGAGGCGCTGGACCGGCCGACGCCGACATCGACACTGACCTCGAGCTCGGCGTTTTTCATATAGGCGCTCATGGCCGCCTCGTCATAGCCGGGCGAGACCGCGCCATCGATGGCGGCGACCAGCGGACCAAAGCGAATGCCCAGACGCTCGCGATTGATTGGCTCATCGGCGCGGCCAACGGCCATGACAATCCGGCCCCAATTGGCGTCTTCACCGGCAAAGGCGGTCTTGACCAGGGGCGATTCGGCCACCGTCTTGGCGATCTTGCGGGCCGAGGCTGGCGATTGGGCACCGCTGACCGTGATCTTGACGAATTTGCTCGCCCCCTCGCCGTCGCGGACCAGCTGAAGCGCCAGATCGAGCATGATCTGTTCCAGCTTTTCGCGAAAATCGGCCAGCCTGCGATCCCCGGCCCTGGCAATGCGGGGCGCACCCGACTGGCCGGTGGCAAACAAGAGGCAGGTATCATTGGTCGAGGTGTCGCCATCGACCGTGACGCCGTTAAAGGTGGTGCGGGTATAGAGGCTGACCAGGGCCTGCAGGGCGGCGGGCGAAATGGCTGCATCCGTCGCGATAAAGGCCAACATGGTCGCCATATCCGGCGCAATCATGCCCGAGCCCTTGGCAATCCCGGCAATCCGCACCGGCACACCCTCGATCATGGCCGTGGCAAAGGCACCCTTGGCGAAGGTGTCGGTGGTCATGATCGCCTGGGCCGCATCAGCCCAGGTCCTTTGCCCAGCATCCAGCTCAGCCTCAAGCTCGGCCAGGCGCGCGGTCAGCTTGGCATCGTCGAGCACAACGCCGATCACGCCGGTCGAGGCCAGCATGATGTCACGCTGACGAATATCCAGCCGCTTGGCCACGGCAGACGCCACCCGACGCGCCGCATCGGCACCTGGCTTGCCGGTAAAAGCATTGGCACAGCCGGCATTGACCACCAGGGCGCGGATGTCTTCCCCGCCAGAAGCTTCCAGCTGGCGCTTGCACCAATCCACCGGCGCTGAGCCCACCGCATGACGGGTAAAGACCCCGGCGCAGGTCGTGCCCTCGGCAAAGCGCATGACGAGGACGTCATCACGCTGGTGCTTGTAATAGCCCGCCCGGCCAATCGCGATCTCGACCCCCGCGACGGGTGAAATACTCGGAAACGGCACGGCTAGGGGCGAGACCAAGAGGCCAGGCTTGCCCGGTCCGCTGCTTGCTGGGGCCGAAGCCCCGCCAAACAGTTTTTGCCAAATCGATAGGCCGCTCATTTCGACTTGCTCGGCTTGGCGGCCGCAGGCGCGGCAGAGGCTGGCGCGTCAGCCGGGGCCGAGGCGGGCTCAGAGGGTGCGCCGGGTACATCCAGGGGCGGGCCGATCAGGGTGGTAATCTTGGCATGTTTGCGCAGGCGCTCGAGCAATTCGCGGACCTGATCATAGGTGAGGAAGCGCACAATCTGGGGCCGCGCCGCCTCGAGCGTGATTGGCTCCTCAGGACGCCGATCCTCGACCTTGAGCACGGCATAGCCGACATCGGTCTTGACCGGTCCAACCACAGAACCGGCCTTAGCCGATTTCAAGGCCGTGACATAAGATTCCGGCATCACATCGGCGGTGAAATAACCGAGATCGCCGCCATTAAACCGGGTCGAGGAATCAATCGACCGCTCCATGGCCAAGGCCTCGAACGAGGCACCCGTTGCCAAAAGCTTTCGAATGGCCTCAGCTTCAGACTGGGTCCCGACCACAATCTGGCGGGCGCGGAACTCTTCGGACTGGCGAGCCTGTTTTAGCTGGTCATGATAGAGCGAGCGGATCGCGCTTTCATTGACCGCCTTTTCCACCGATTGCTCGACCAGCAGGTCACCCAGGACCCGCTCCTGCGCCGCCGCCAGGCGCCTTTGCGCCAGTGGATTGGAGTCTAGCTTGCGTTTACGTGCCTCTGCCGCCAGCAGTTTTTGATCAATGACCTCGTCCAGAACCCGCCGAAACAGGTCCGAAGAGACGTCCAAGGGCTCGCCCTGACCGATCAGGCCCTGCGAGATCGCCTCGCGCTTCACGTCCGAAGACCAGATGGTTTCATTGCCAACCCGCGCCGCCGCGACATCGCCGCGCTCGGGCGGCTTGTCATCAATCTTGCCGGGACCACAGGCGCTTAAGGCCAATAAAACCGTGCCCAGACAAAGGAATTTGCTCAGACCGAAACCGTGGCTGGGGGGCATTGTGCCAAACTCCCGTCAGGAAAAGAAAAAGCCGTTACGTTGACACGAACAGGGTCGGTGCTTAAGTCTCGCGCGCGTGCAAGTCGAGGAGTTTTTCGCCCAAGGTCCGGTGTTCGGATCGGTTAGGTCGAAGGCCTTAGTTCTAGCACGATCGACCTATAGACGTCACGGCCTCCCCCGGACGTTTTCCTCGCGACCATCGGACCTGTTCATGCTCGGCTTCGCTAAAAAGCTCTTCGGCTCTCCCAATGACCGTAAGGTCAAGGCCTTCCGGACCCGCGCCCAGGCGATCAATGCGCTTGAGCCTGAATACATGGCCCTGAGCGATGAGGCCCTGCGCGGCAAGACCGAAGACTTCAAGGCCCGCCTCGCCCAGGGGGCGACCCTCGACGATATCCTGAACGAGGCCTTTGCCGCCGTGCGCGAGGCGTCTCGCCGCACGCTGGGCCAGCGCCATTATGATGTGCAGCTGGTCGGCGGCATGGTGCTGCATGAGGGCGGGATTTCCGAAATGCGCACCGGTGAGGGTAAGACCCTCGTCGCCACTGCCCCGACCTATCTCAATGCCCTGTCCGGCAAGGGCGTGCATGTCATTACCGTCAATGACTATCTGGCCGCCCGCGACTCCGAATGGATGGGTAAGGTCTATAAGTTTTTGGGCCTGTCGGTCGGGGTCATCGTCAATGGCCTGAGCCAAGGTGATCGCCAGCGCGCCTATCGCAGCGACATTACCTATGGCACCAATAATGAGTTCGGCTTCGACTATTTGCGCGACAATCTGGTCTATTCGACCGAAGAAATGGTCCAGCGCGGCCACCATTTCTGTATTGTCGACGAGGTGGACTCCATCCTGATTGATGAGGCCCGCACGCCCCTGATCATTTCTGGCCCAACCGAGGATCGTTCTGATTTCTACCGCATCATTGACGGTGTGGTGAAGGAGATGATCAAGGACGAGGCGACCTTTGATCTGGATGAAAAACAGCGCCAGATCCTCCTGACCGAATATGGTTCAGAAAAGGCCGAGGAAATGCTGATGGCGGCCGGTCACCTGGCCGAGGGCTCCATTGACCTTTATGACGCCGCCAATGTTTCGGCCGTGCACCATATTAATCAGGCCCTGCGCGCCAATAAGCTCTATCAGCGCGACAAGGACTATATCGTCAAGGGCGGCGAGGTCATTCTGATCGACGAATTTACCGGCCGCATGATGACCGGTCGTCGCCTATCCGAAGGCCTGCACCAGGCGATTGAGGCCAAGGAGGGTGCGGATATCCAGCCCGAGAACCAAACCCTGGCCTCGGTCACGATCCAGAACTATTTCCGCCTCTATTCCAAGCTGTCGGGCATGACCGGCACCGCTGCGACCGAGGCGTCTGAATTCCACGACATCTATAAGATGGACGTCACCGAAATCCCGACCAATCGGCCCGTTTGCCGTATTGATATTGATGACGAGGTCTATCGCACTGAGCGCGAAAAAAATGCCTCCATCCTGGTCCAGATCGAGGACTGCTATCGCCGGGGCCAGCCGGTCCTGGTCGGTACGGTCTCGATCGAAAAGTCGGAAAACTTATCGGAGCTGTTAAAGCTGCATAAGTTCGAACTGGACGGCAAGACCCACACCGGTATCCCGCACAATGTGCTCAATGCGCGCTATCACGAACAAGAAGCCCTAATCGTTGCCGATGCCGGCTCGCCCGGCTCTGTGACCATTGCCACAAATATGGCTGGTCGCGGCACCGATATTCAGCTTGGCGGCAATCTGGACATGCGCCTGGCGGCCTGGCGCCAGCAGCAGCGCGGCATGGGCATTGAGGTCACGCCTGAGCTGGAAGCCGAGCAGACTAAGATTATTGAGGCCGACATCGCCGACCGACGCGAAAAGGCCCTGGCTGCGGGCGGCCTGTTTGTTCTAGGCACAGAGCGGCACGAGAGCCGGCGGATTGATAACCAGCTGCGGGGCCGTACTGGTCGTCAGGGCGACCCGGGCACCTCGAAATTCTTCCTGTCCTGCGAAGACGATTTGCTGCGCATTTTTGCCGGTGAGCGGCTCGATGCCATTATGCGCACCTTTGGCGTTCAAGAAGGCGAGGCCATTACCCATAAATGGCTCAATAGCGCCATTGCCACGGCCCAGCGCCGCGTCGAGCAGCGCAATTTCGAAATCCGCAAAAACCTGCTCAAATACGACGACGTGGTCAATGACCAGCGCAAGGCCGTGTTCGAGCAGCGCCAAGAATTCATGGAGGCGAGCGACCTTTCGGAGATCATTACCGAAATGCGTCACGACACCATCGAGGACCTGGTCTATCGCCACCTGCCGCCCAAGGCCTATGCTGAAAAATGGGATATTGATGGGCTAGAAGAGCGGATTGCGACCATTCTGGGCCTGAGCCTGCCCTTACGGGAATGGGCCGCCGAAGACGGCATTGCCAATGAGGAAATGCTGGCCCGGATTCAGGCCGCCGCCGATGCCCGCGCCGATGATCGCCTTAGCCAGATCGGCCCCGACCAGATGCGCGGTCTGGAAAAGAACTTCTTGCTGCAGATGATAGACCTGCAATGGCGCGAGCACCTGATGCATCTGGACCATTTGCGCAATGTGATCGGCCTGCGCGGCTATGGTCAGCGCGACCCCTTGAACGAATATAAGACCGAGGCCTTTTCGCTATTTGAAAAACTGCTCAGCGATCTGCGCATGAATACAACGCGCTGGCTGATGACGGTCGAGTTCCAGTATCAGGACCCCGCGCCCGCCAAGCCGTCACCATCGGGCCTGATCGAGGTGCATATGAACCCCGAAACCGGCGAGAATGAACGCTTTAGCGGCGCGATTCCCGAAGGTCTGTCCGCGGAACAGCGCGCGGCCCTGCCCGCCAGCGCCCTGCCTGCTGGGTGGGAGCGGACCTCGCGCAATGGCGCCTGCCCGTGTGGCTCGGGCAAGAAGTTCAAATATTGTCATGGGGCGCTGGTCTAGGCGTCCATGACGGCGCTAAGGCCCCTGGTCCCCAGCCCAGCCCTGCTGGCGCTGAACAATGCCCATGCGGTTGAGCTATCCTGGCTTGAGCCAGACCGGTTTGCGCATATGGTCGCCGCCGCGTTTTTAGCGCGCCAGGTCGGCGAGGCTGATGGCTTCTTGCTGACCTTTGATCAGGACGCGGCCTATGACAGCGTCAATTTTCTGTGGCTGAAGGCGCGTTATGACCGGTTTGTCTATGTCGACCGGGTTGTGGTGGCCGCCCATGCCAGGGGCCGAGGCCTAGCGGGCCAGTTCTATTCGGCTCTGTTTGAGGCCGCAGCGGAGGCTGGGCACAACCGCATCGTTTGTGAAGTCAATTCCGATCCGCCGAACCTGGCGTCGGACGCTTTTCATGAGAAGCTTGGGTTTGCGCCCATAGGTGAGGCCAGCCTTGATGCCGGTAAGAAGACCGTGCGGTATCTGATGAGAGCGGTATAGGGCGGCCTAGCAACACCCCTCCACCTTCCCCGCACCCCCTTCCTCCTTCCCCGCGCAGGCGGGGATCCAGATCCTTGACTACAGGCCGTGCGAAACGGTCTGGGTCCCCGCCTTCGCGGGGAAGGTGGACGGGTTGGACTACCGAGGCACCCATCTGCATCTCGAAGTTTTTGCTACACGTGCGGACTTTTCGTCCCTAGGCTAGGCCAACGGTCATAAGCGCTGTGGCCCGGTTACCAAGGGTGCCCAGCCGCCATGTCTTTTCTCGGCAACAAATCCGTCAACCAGCTGAACCTGCATTATGGACTGCATGCGCTTGCGGCCAATGCTGGCGGGTTGTTTTTTACCGTCTATTTATTGAAGGCGGGATTGAGTGCGCCGCTGGTCCTGGCCTCCATCGCCTTGATCCTAGCGGTGCGGTTTTGCCTTAGGCCGCTGACCCTTTTGGTTGGCAAGACCTGGGGCCTAAAGCCAACCCTGATGCTGGGCACGCTCGCCCAGGCCGTGCCGTTTTTGATCCTGCCGCAGGTCGATGGCGCAAACATCTATCTCTTGGTGCTCTGCATCAGCTGGGCGCTTGGCGATGCGCTTTATTGGCCAAGCTATCATGCCTATTTCGCGGCCCTAGGCGATGCTGAACATCGTGGTCAGCAGGTTAGCGCCCGCGAAGCCCTAGTGGCTACGACAGGCGTTATTGGGCCGGTTCTTGGCGGATGGGCTCTAATGACCCTGGGCGGCAATGCCGCCTTTGGCATAGCGGCCTTCATTCAACTGGCCTCAGCTGTGCCACTCTTAACCGGGCCCCAGGTCGTGATTGCCAAGTCAGTGCCGGGCGCGTTTCAGTTCGGGCGCATGGGGTTCTTGCTGCTCGCCTCAGATGGCTGGCTCTGCGCAGGCCTGATCTGGGTTTGGCAGATCATCTTATTCACCAATATGGGCCGTAGTTTTGCCGCCTATGGCGGCGCCATAGCCATCGGTGCCCTGGCGAGCGCCCTTGCGGGTCTATTTTTAGGCCGCTTTGTCGATGCCGGACATGGCCGCCGCGCCGCCCTCATCGCCTTTGGCGTCTTGGCCATCACAATCTTGATTAGGGCCTCAGCCACCAGCCCGGCGGTGTCGGTGTTTGCCAGTATGCTCGGCGCCCTGGTGGTCTGCCTCTATACGCCGACCATGATGACGGCGATCTATAACATGTCCAAGGCCTCGCCGTGCACCTTGCGCTACCACATGGTGTCCGAGGGCGGCTATGACCTGGGGGCCAGTCTTGGTTGCCTGGCCTCTGCAGGCCTGATCTGGGTCGGGGTGCCGCTTTGGCAAACCCTGTTGCTGGCCCTGATCGGCGCGCTCAGCGTCATGCTCTTGCAGAGGCACTATTATGGGGGCCTGGCTAGCCGCTAAGGCCGGCAGTTTGGGGGACTCTATTCTCCTCCTTCCCCGCGAAGGCGGGGATCCAGATCATTGTTTACAGACCTCGCGAAACAGTCTGGGTCCCCGCCTTCGCGGGGAAGACGGAAGAGAGGGGGGCCACAGACCGCTTGACCGCCCTTGCGTAAGGCCGTCAGCTTGGGCTCAGACACTGTGCTGAAGGATCTGCCCATGACCGTCTCCCCGTTCAAAGTCGCCTGGACCCAAGCCGAGGTCGGCAAGGTGCTGGACCAGGTTCGCGCCTATCCGTTTCCGCAATCGCCAGCGGTGGAAGATGGCTGGTCCTATGGCTGTGACGGTGCCTTCCTAAAGGACATCTGCGCGCACTGGACCAGTGGCTATGACTGGCAGGCGGCGATGGCGGGCCTGAACCGCTACCCGCAATTTACCGCTCGAATCGAGGATTTTGACCTACATTTTGTGCATGTGGTTGGCGAGGCGGGTGGCAAGCGGCCCCTGATCCTGACCCATGGCTGGCCCGGCTCGCATTTTGAGTTCTGGGACTCGATCGAAAAACTCGCCTTCCCCAGCCGGTTTGGCGGCAAGGCCGAAGATGCGTTTGACCTGGTCATCCCCTCCCTGCCCGGCTTTGGCTTTTCGTCCAAACCGGCGCGGCCAATTGGCCAAAGAACAACCGCGCGGCTGTTCAATACCCTGATGACCCAGACCCTTGGCTATGACCAATACCTCGCCCAGGGCGGCGATTGGGGCGGGCTGGTCACGTCTTGGCTCGGCTTTGACCATGCCGCGCACGTCAAGGCGATTCACCTCAATATGATTGGGTTTAGGCCAGCAGGCGCGCCGCAATCGGAGGCCGAGGTCGCGTGGCTGACCCAGACCGGCGCGGCCATGCAGCAATTGGGTGCCTATTTCATGCTCCAGGCCTCTAAGCCGCAGTCCCTGGCCTGGATGGCCGCTGGCAATCCGGTTGGGCAGGCGGCCTGGATCTTAGAGCGGTTCTATGACTGGTCGGACCTGCGCACCAAGCCCCTGATCGGGGCCTATACCAAGGACCAGCTCCTGACCAATATCATGATCTATGTCATGACCGGCGCCTTCACGACCGGGGCCTGGTATTATCGCGGCCTGTTTGAGGAGGGCGGTGTGCAATTGGCCGAGGGTCAGTATTGCGCCACCCCGACCGCCTTTGCCAACTTCCCGGGCGAGGCCCTCTATAAGGCACCGCCGCGCAGCTGGGCCGAGCGGGCCTATAATATTTCCCGCTGGACCGATATGGCCACAGGCGGCCATTTCGCCGCCATGGAGGAGCCCGATCTGTTCGTTGCCGATATTAGGGCCTGGGGCGCGTCGGATTGACGCCCCTAGCCTAGACCGCGCGCGGCAGGACAAAGGCAACCCTTAAGCCGGGTCCCTGACCATTGATTTCGCCCGGCCCCTCATCCAGATCCAGTCGGCCATCATGGGCCTGGGCGACCGCGGCGACGAGGGATAGGCCAAGGCCTGCACCTGGCTGGTTGCGGCTGTTTTCCAGGCGCACAAACCGCTGCACCACCCGCTCGCGGTCTACGGGCGGCACGCCAGGGCCCGTATCGGTGATCGAAAACTCCACCTCGCCCGAGGCCCGCCTGCGCATCCGCAGCATGATCGCCCCGCCCTCGGGCGTGTATTTGACGGCATTATCGAGAAGGTTGGCAAGCGCCTGGGCAATGAATTCCTGATTGCCCTTGACCCGCAACAGGGGTGTAGCCTCGAACTGAAAATCAATGCCCTTATCTTCACACAGGGGCTCATAGAGCTCGGCAATCTTGGCGGTCAGCTCCCCGGCATCGAATTGGCTTTGGTCCGGGGCCTCACCCGCCGACTGCAGCCGGGCAATGGCGAGGACGGTGTTAAAGGTCTTCAAGACACCATCGGCATCTTCCAGGGCCTGGGCCAGGGCGGCGTCGGCATCGCCCTTGCCGTTTTCGACATCGATCAAGGCCACTTCCAGCCGTGTGCGCAGCCGCGTCAGGGGCGAGCGCAGATCATGCGCAATCGCATCGCCAACATGGCGCAGGCCGCCCATGGATCGCTCCAGCCGGTCCAGCATGTCATTGAGGCCCTTGGCCAGCTCATCGAATTCGTCGCGCACGCCGCGCAGTGGGATCCGGGCCCTAAGGTTTCCGTCCTGAACCTCGGCCACCACCTGGTTCAGCCGGGTCATGGCGCGGCTGACATTGCGGCTGATCAAGAGGCCGCCTGCCAGGCCCAATAGGATAACCAGGGCTCCTGCACCCCATATGGCCCGAACGATCTTGAGGACAAACGACTCGCCCTCGCCGACATCAAGACCAACAAACAAGGTCGCCCCATTGCTCAAGCGCACCTGTTGGCCGCGGCCCGCCGTCTTGACCGTGGCGCCATCAGGATCGGTTTGGGTCAGTTTAAAGCTGGCATTGACCTGGTCCCCAACCTTCGGCCCGGCGGACAGATCAACCGGGGATACAGCCAGTGTGCCGGTAATGCGCTTTCCAGCCTTGTCGCTGAGCAGATAGACAAAGGCGCGGCCATCGCCGGTGCGCTCGATCAAGGCCAGGTTCAAGCTATCCATGCCGCCCTGGCGATAGGCACCGAGCAGGGACTGGATTTCGCGGGCGACTTCGCGGTCGGCGCGGCGCGTCACCTCACCGGCCGTGACGCCATAAATATAGGCCAAGAAGGCGCTGGCCGAGGCGGCAAATAGGGCCAGAAATAGCAGGGTTAGGCGAAAGGGCGTGTTGCGAAACACAGACGGCAGGCGAAGGCCCCTAGGCATCGAGCCGGTAGCCTGCGCCGCGGACAGTCTGTAACATAGGCCGGTCAAAACCCTTATCGATCTTGGCCCTTAGCCGCGAAATGTGCACATCGATCACATTGGTCTGGGGATCGAAATGATACTCCCAGACCTTTTCCAGCAACATGGTGCGGGTCACGGACTGACCGGCATGACGCATCAAATATTCCAGCAATTGAAACTCGCGCGGCTGCAGATCGATCTCGCGGGTCTGGCGCCGGACAACCCGGCTGATCAGGTCCATTTCTAGGTCCCCGACCTTGATCAGGGTCTGCATGCCGCCGCTATCGCGCCGACGCCCCAAGGCCTCGATCCGGGCCGAAAGCTCTGCAAAAGCATAGGGCTTGACCAGATAATCATCACCGCCGGCCTTAAGGCCTGCGACCCGATCATCGATCTCGCCTAGAGCTGATAGGAACAGGACCGGGGTCTGGTCGCCGCCCTGACGCAGGGCCTCGACCATGCTCAGCCCGTCCATATTCGGCATCATTCGGTCAACGACCAGGACGTCAAAGCCGCCGTCCTTGGCCGCGTCCAGCCCCAGCACGCCATCGGCGGCATGGACACAGATCATGCCGGCCTCGCCTAGTCCGCGAACCATGGCGCTGGCGGCTTCAATATCGTCCTCGACAATCAGTATCTTCAAGGCCGTTCCCCCCGCCTCATCCTGGCCAGGCCCCGCAAAGAGCCTGGCCAGACCGAGACTATTTTTCGATCTTGATCAGAATGAACAAGGTCCGTCCATCCCGATAGACCAGCAACAAGACCCCTTCGCGGCCAGCGGCCTTGGCAGCCGTCACGGCACCGACAACATCGGCGGGCACAGTGGCGGTCTTATCACCGGCGCGGACGACGACATCACCAGGCTTCAGGCCCTTTTGCCCAGCATCGGATCCAGGGCTGACGCCTGTAATTGCCACACCTTTGACGGTCGCAGGCAGGCTGAACTGCTTACGGATCGCTGGGTCTAGCGGCGCAAGAGTCATGCCAAGAACGCTTGGACGGTCAGCCTTGGGCGCGCCGGGCTTGTCTTCCGATGGGGCCGTATTGTCATTGGCCGCCAGTTGCGACTCTGGTGGACGCGTGCCCGCCTTGAACTCAATCGTCTTGGGCTTGCCTTCGCGCAGGACCTCCAGCCGGATCGTGTCGCCAGTGCGGGTCCGGGCCACTTCACGGGTCATTTCGGCCGAGCTTGAAACTGACTTGCCATTGACGGCTGTGACCACATCACCCGATTGCACCCCGCCCTTCTCAGCAGGGCCACCGGCCACCAGTTCGGCAATGATTGCGCCCTTTCGGGCAGGAAGGCCCTGGGCTGCCGCCATTTCCGGCGTAAAGTTCTGAATCTGGGCGCCCATATAACCGCGGGTCACCTTGCCATTCTTGATCAGCTGCTTGGTCACCGAATCAGCCAGATCCGCCGGAATGGCAAACCCGATGCCTACCGAGCCGCCTGATGGCGAGAAGATAGCCGAATTGACTCCAATCACGCGGCCATAAACATCAAAGGTTGGGCCGCCGGAATTGCCACGATTGATCGAGGCATCAATCTGGATGAAGTCGACAAAGGTCTCGCCTATATCGCGGCCATAAGCTGAGACAATCCCGGCCGTAGCCGTGCCGCCTAGACCAAAGGGATTACCCACCGCGATCACCCAGTCCCCAACCCGAGGCCGAGCCGCATCTTCGAAATTCACGAAGGCATAGCCCGAGCCCTCAACCTTAAGCACCGCAAGGTCGGTGGCTTCATCCCGGCCGACCACGGTGGCCTTCAGCTCGCGCTCGTCCTTGAGGACCACCTTAATCTCGGCGGCATTTTCAATGACGTGGTTATTCGTGACAATATAACCATCGCCCGAAATGAAGAAGCCAGAACCGGAAGACTGCGGTGCTGGACCCTTAGGCTCGGCCTGCGGGCCGCCGTCTGGACCATCATCCTGGGGCAAACCCGGAATGGCAAACGGAAAGCCTTCCAAGCCCGGTACCCTACGACCCGTGCGCGGATCAATCCGGCCTTCGGGCTTGCCAGTCACATCGATCGAGACCACGGCTGGCGAGACTTTTTCGACAATGTCCGCAAAGGACAGGGGCGCACCCGGCGGCGGCGCAAAGATCGGCGCGCCCGAGGTTTGAATAAGTTGGCCCTTGCCCGTCTGGGCCGAGGCGGGCGGGAAGGCAAATCCAATACCGACCATGGCGGCGACCGCAACCCCGGCGCCAGCCACGGCACTGATAACAAATCCACGCGTCTTACTCGTCATACTGCTCGATCCTTATTCCTGAGTTCCAAACGAACCCCAGGCCATGTCTTCCTGAACCTAATGGCCAATGCCTCGTCTGGCCATGGGCCTCAAGTTACGATTGTGTCATTATTGACCGATGATTTGCTGCGAAATTAAGGCAGGCCCGCTTCAATGTTTTGCCGATCTCATAAGACGCTCAAGCTTTTGCCGCTCGGTTGGGCTCAAGGCTTGATCTGGATCAAGGTCTAACGAAGCCTGTCCCGCGCCTACCCGCCGCCGCGCCGCCACTATGAGACCAGTCCCGCCCAAGACCAAAATACCAAAGGGCACCAGCCAAAGCGCTGCATTGCCCCAACTAAAGGCCGGTTTTAACAAAATAAACTCACCATAGCGTGAAACCAGATAGGTCTTGATCTGACGCTCGCTCTGGCCTTGAGCGACCTCTTGGCGGACAATCTTGCGCAGATCGGCGGCGAGATCGGCTTGCGAATCATCAATCGACTCATTTTGGCAGACCACGCAGCGGATCTGGCTGAACAGGGCCTTGGCCCGGGCCTCTTGCACCGGGTCGGCCAGGCGTTCGCTTGGCTCTGAAGCCGCGCCCATGCAAAGGCTGGCGACCAAGACCAGGGCAAAGGACCGGATCAGCCCCATTGGGCCACCTCAGCGACCTTGGCGCGGCGCGGCGCAGCCAGCCTTAACCGCCGGTCGGTCAGCGAAATCAGGCCGCCAAGCGCCATCAGTAAGGGCCCTAAGAAGATCAACCGCGCCCAGGGGTTCCAATAGCCCCGCACCAACCAGGTTGGCTGGCCATCTAAGCCGGTCCGGCGCTCGCCCAAGACCAGATAAACATCGCTCAGACCTTGCAGGCAGATATAGACCTCTGATGTGGTCTGACGCCCAGCGGGATAGAACCGGCGCTCGGGCGTCGCCGTACAATCCAATCGCCCCTGACGCGTCACCGTGATTGTACCGCGCTCGGCAATATAGTTGGGCCCTTCAACCTGATCGACATCGGTTAGGGTCAGCACATAGGCCCCGGCATTCAGGCTCTGGTTCAAGCTCAAGGGCTTGGCGGCCTCAATCTTATAGGCGGTCTCTATACTGGCCCCGAGCGCAAACAGGCCAAGGCCGGCATGGGCAAGCGTCGTGCCCCAGGCCCCGCGCGGCAGGCCGATCAGGCGGCGGCGCACCTCATGTGCTGACGCCCGGCCCAGATGAACCCGCTCGGCAACCTCGACCAAGGCCCCCGCGATCAGCCAGACCCCAAGGCCAATGCCAATGGCGGCAAAGGCGTCCGTCGGCTTGAGCAATGCCAGCACCGCAATCGCGACCCCGACCGCCAAAAGCGCTGCCCACCACAGGCGTTGTAAGGCCCCGAGCGCATCGCCGCGCTTCCAGGCCATCAGCGGCCCCAGCGGCAAGACCAGCAAGGCCAGGGCCATGAGCGGCGCAAAGGTGAGGTTGAAATACGGTGTGCCGACGGACAAGGTCTGGCCGGTCAGGGCCTCCTTGATCAGCGGGTAAAGCGTGCCCAGAAGGACGGTCGCGGTCGCCGCTGACAGGACCAGATTATTAATCACCAGGGCGCCTTCACGGCTAATGGGGGCAAACAGGCCGCCCGCCGCCAGCTTTGGGCCGCGCCAGGCAAACAAGGCAAACCCTGTGCCTGCAGCAATGCCTAGGATCGAGAGCAGCAAGATGCCGCGCTCGGGATCAACAGCAAAGGCATGGACCGAGGTCAAGACGCCAGAACGCACCAGGAAGGCCCCGAGCATTGAAAAGGTAAAGGCGGCCAAGGCCAGAAACACGGTCCAGCCGGGCAAGGCCCCGCGCTTTTCCATCACCACGGCGGAATGCAGCAAGGCCGTACCAATCAGCCAGGGCATGAAGCTGGCATTCTCGACCGGATCCCAAAACCACCAGCCGCCCCAACCCAGCTCATAATAGGCCCAAAAGGCGCCAAGCGTGATGCCGACGGTTAGAAAGCTCCAGGCGGCCAGGCTCCAGGGCCGCACCCAGCGCGCCCAGGCCGCATCGACCCGGCCCTCGACCAGGGCGGCGATGGCAAAGGAAAACACAATCGAAAACCCGACATAGCCGCCATAAAGAAAGGGCGGATGAAAGGCCAAGGCCGGGTCTTGCAAGAGCGGATTAAGCGACTTGCCATCGACCGGTACATCAACCAGCCGGGCAAACGGGTTTGATGCGAACACCGTATAGGCCAGGAACAAGATACCCAAGGCCCCTTGGCTGGCCACCACCACCGCCTTGAGCGAGGCCGGTAAGCCGCGGCCTGTAATGGCCACCGCCGCGCCAAACCCGGTCAGGGCCAGGCACCAGAGCAGCATAGAGCCCTCATGACTGCCCCAGACCCCGGCAATCTTATAGAGCAGCGGCTTGGCGGTATGGGAATTGGCGGCGACATTGGCAACCGAAAAATCGGAAGTGATAAAGGCGTGCATGAGGGCGGCAAAGGCGACCAGTACAGACAAGAAAGCCGCCGCCGCTGCGCCCTGCCCGGCCCCGATCAAGGCTAATGAGCCCCGCATACGCCCAATCGCCGACAGCCCAGTTTGGGCCACCGAGAGCAGCAAGGACAGGATCAGGCAATAGGCGCCAATCTCGACAATCATCAGATCTTGCCTTCCGGCGCCGGAGCGGCGTCACCCTTGCCACGCCACTCGCCCGAGGCCTTAAGCGCCTTGGTCACTTCGCGAGGCATATAGCGCTCATCATGTTTGGCCAGGACCTCGGTGGCACGAAACACACCGGCCTCGTCATAGGAGCCCTTGGTCACCACGCCCTGGCCCTCACGAAATAGGTCCGGCAGGTCGCCGTGATAAACCACCTTATCCTTGGCGACATGGTCCATCACCACAAAGGTCACTGAGCCATCGGGCGACTTAACCACACTACCCTTGGCAACCAGGCCGCCAAGCTGGATGGTCCGGCCAGGCGCAACATGTGCCGCCTTGGCCTGGGCGGGGGAATAGAAGAATGAGACCGCATCGCCCATTGCGAAAAAGGCCAGGGCCGCTGACCCGCATAGGATCGGGGCTGCCACAGCCAGGACTAGCAATCGCCGCCGCGCCTTTTTCGATTTCGGAAGAATACTCATCGCTGGGATGCCTGGTTAGGGATCAAGGTCTTGAGCGTGAAATAGGCCCATTTCGTATCAAACCAAAGGCCTTGCACGGGTTTGAAATGCGTCATTTTGGCGAAGCCGGCTGGGCGGCGGCCTCGACGGTCCGAAGCGCATCAGGCCGGTCCTTGAAAAGACGCCGTGCCTCAGACAGGGCCTGGCTTTGCGCCGCCTTATCGCCAAGCACGCCGTAGGACCGAACCAGCCGCGCCCAGCCTTGCGGATCATCGGGAGAGGCTTTCAGTCGGGGCGCAAGGCTTTCGACCATGGAGCGGATAAAGGCCATCTGGTCAGCATCGACCCCCGTCAGGGGCTGGGGCACGGGCTTGGGCGCCTCAAGCCCACCGCGCCTTTCCACCGCCGCGATTTCCAGAGCCAGGCCCGAGGCCCTTGGGTCATTGCGCGGCAGTTCGGCGCGAACCGCACGCCAGACCTTAAGGCCCTCGGCGACCTGCCCCTTGGCAATCTGAGCCCTGGCGAGATGGTAGCGCGCCGATGGGTCTTTGGGGTCTAGCTTGAGGGCTTGATTAAAAGCGCGCGCCGCATCGCCCTCCACAACGCCATTGGCCGCGACCACTAGGCCCTCGCCCAGACTGGTCCAGAGACGGGCATCATTCGGACTTAAACGCACCGCCTTTTCGAGGCTGCGCACCGCGCCACCATCATCGCCTGTGGCGCTCTGCACCCTGGCGAGAAACAAGAGCGGCTTTGGATCCTTCGGATGCTCTTCAACCACAGCATTCAGGACGACCAGTAATTGCTCGCCGGTCAAGGCCGATGGATCACCCTTGCGCCACTCTGCCAAGCGTTTAGCAAACGGCTGGTCAGCCAGCCCAGGTGCCCCAAAAACCATATAGACGCCCAGCGCCAGCACAGGAATCAAGCCCGCTACGGCCAGGACCGACAATCGCGCGCTGGGGCGTTCAGCACTCACGGGCGCGACCGCCCGGTCCGATGCACCGAGCAGGCGGCGGGCCGCCTCGGTCCGGGTCGATTGCTGTTCCTCTGGCTCTATCAGGCCTCGGTCAGCCAGGTCATCAATTTCACGGATCTGACGCCGATAGACGGCGAGGGACGGATCCTCGGCCTCAGGTCCAACCCGCCCAAGCTCAGCCGCACCCTGCAAGATAAGGGCGGCCGCCGCCGCCGACACCAGGGCGATACAGATCCAGAAGATTATCATACCTATGACCTAGCCCAATCTGGTCCAAAGGTTAAGCGCCTGGATTGGGCTTATTGTCGCTCTTGATAGCCTTTGGCGGCCTCTATCGCATCACGAACCGTCGCGATCAGACGCGCGAGATCTTGTGGCCGGGACAGGCGATGGTCGCCGTCGCGCACCAGGCTGAAAACAACATCAGAGCCTTTCAGGACCTGACTTAACGCCAGAGCATGCGCCCAGGGCACATCGGGGTCTTGCCCGCCCTGGAGGATGCGCACCGGGCAACTTATATCGACCAGACCCGGCAGGATCGACCATTGCCGCCCGTCCTCGAGCAAGGCCTTGGTGATCGGATAGC
>JBILKO010000125.1:0-6858 GCA_044376615.1 Caulobacteraceae bacterium | reverse complement strand
CGGCCATGGTCGATGTTCGCGACAATGGTCGCCTGCTGGACGCCGTCGCGGTTGACGCGAGCGGCGCAGTCGTCGGCAAGATTAGCGAGAACGGCTTCCTGCGCTACGGCTCACTATTTGACAACACCCAGGCAAAGTCCCGCACCTTGGCCCTCTATGCCTCAGACGAATGGCAAGTGACTGAGGCGCTGCGCGTCGATGCGGGTTTCCGCTATGAGACCCAAAAGCTAGAGGGTTCGGTAGAGGGAAAGAAGACCGTCGATCTCGGCGTCGCCGGAACATTGGCCGACAATTCTGTGATTACAGGCACGGGCGTCTTTACACCCATCAGCCGCAAATATGATGCAACCCACTGGACCATTGGCGTCAATTACCAGGTCAATCCGAACCTAGGGGCCTTTGCCCGCTATACCGATGCCAAGCGCCTGCCCAATGGCAGTGACTTTACCGGCTCACCGCTGCGCACCGATATCATCGTCCAGCCGATCAAGATGTCAGAGCTTGGCCTGAAATACTCTTCACCAATCTTGGACGTATTTGCCACTGCCTTTTTCAGCAAGTTCACGGGTATCTCCTTCACGGACAATATCTTCAATACCGCGACCAATTCCTATCGTCAGGTTGTAGCCTTTGGCGGCAGCGAAACTGTTGGTTTGGAGCTGGAAGGCGAATTGCGGCCCGTGTCCTGGTTTGATCTTGGCGCGGCCCTGACCTGGCAAGACCCGCAATACAAAAATTTCAAATATTCTGACGTGGTTGCCGGTCAGCCAGTTGTTCGCGACTTTGATGGCAAGCAGCTGGTGCGGGTACCGCAAATCGGTGCGCGGATTGTACCTGGAGTTAATCTGCTGGACGGCGCCCTACGCGCCCAGGCCGAGATTGAGTATTACTCAGACCGCTATGCCGATAATGCCAATACCCAAAAGCTTCCGGCCTATACGGTCGTTAACGCCTCGGCGCGCTATAACCTGACTGATCAAATTACCCTCTATGCCAATGGCGAAAACCTGACCAATGAGATTGGCCTGACAGAGGGCAATCCGCGCTCGGGCCAATTTGTCTCAGGCGAGGCTGGCGCACGCTATATCCTGGCCCGGCCAATCCTAGGGCGCACCTTACGCGCTGCCATTACCTACCGCTTCTAGTCTCTGTTCCCCCAAACCTATGGGCGGCTGGCACCTTGTCAGCCGCCCAGCTTTTTTGAGACAGACCATGTCGCTCTTCCGGACCTACCTTGGCCTATTGGCTGCCCTGGTTTTGACCCTGGGAGCCAAGCCGGGCTGGACCGCGCCAAGCCGCCCCGCTGACCTTGTTCTGACCGGCACGCTGACGGGCGCAGATCATCAGACCTATAAGGAAGTACCCTTCCTGCTTCCGGCCAATACCAAGCGGCTGACCGTTGAATTTGACTATACCGGGCGCGAAGACCGCACGACCATTGATCTTGGCCTCTATGATCCGGGTCGGTTTCGGGGCTGGAGCGGCGGCAATAAGCGCGAATTCACCCTGGCCGCCAGCGATGCCACGCCGTCCTATCTGGCCGGCCCCTTGCCCACGGGCGAATGGAAACTGCTGCTGGGTATTCCAAACATCCGTCCCACGAGCCAATCAAGCTTTACCGCCAAGTTTTGGTTTGACGGGCAAGAGGCACGCTTTGATGGGTTTGCCGCCAAGGATCTGGCGACCGGACCGCGCTGGTATCGCGGCGATCTTCATGCGCATACGGGCCATAGTGACGGATCGTGCCTCAGCCGCAAAAACGTCAAGAGTCCCTGCCCCGTCTATCGCAGTCTAGAGGCGGCGGCACGAAGCGGACTGGATTTCGTCGCCATTACTGACCACAATGCGAGCTCGCACGTTCAAAGTCTTCGCGAGCTTCAGCCCTATTTTGACGATCTGTTGTTAATCCCGGGTCGTGAGATCACGACGTTTCAAGGCCATGCCAATGTGTTTGGCCTGGTCGATCCCATTAATTTCCAGCTGACCAGCCCAAGAGCGCCTAGCATGGCGACAATACTGGATCAGGCGCATGGATTAGGCGGACTGGTGGCGATCAATCACCCGGCCCTGCCGTCTGGTGAACAATGCATGGGCTGCGGCTGGACCGCTCAGACGCCTTGGGACCAGATTGACGCCATAGAGGTCATTAATGGCGGCACGGTTCGGGCGGCCGCTGGCGTGGCAGAAACCCCTTTTAGCGGCATCGCCTTTTGGCAAGGCCTTTTAGATAAGGGCTATCGCTTGACGGCGATTGCGGGCAGCGACAATCACGATCCTGATCTTCCCTCACATGAGCCGGGCGCGATCGGCAATCCAACGACCCTCGTCTATGCCGCCGCCAATAGCCAGGTTGGCATTTTGGGTGGGATACGGGCTGGCAAGGTCCTTATCGACCTAGACGGCGTAACCGACCGGGACCTAACGTTCTACGCAGAATACGGTACGCAAACTGCCTCAATGGGCGAGGTCTTGGCCTTGCCGAACGGCGGCATGGTTCGCTTCTTGGTCCAGACCCGCAACCTTTCAGGAACTCAGATTGAGGTCATTGGCGCTGGCGACTCCGCCCCCGCACTGTCACCGATTACCAAATCGCAAGAGGCGCGTTGGTTCACCCTGAAGTTAGATCGCCAACGCCGATGGATACGGCTCAATATACGGGCCGCCAATGGCCGCCTTCTAATGATCAGCAACCCTATCTATTTCAATTTCACCGCAAAGCCGCCTCATCCCTGAACAAACACCTTTTTCAGCTCATTCTTCAGGATCTTGCCATTGGCGTTGCGCGGCAGGGTTTCGGGCCAGAACACGACCTTGGTCGGGACCTTAAACGCGGCAATGCGTTCGGCGACAAAGGCGCGGAGTTCCTGTTCGGTCGCGCTGGCGCCGGGCTTTAGGGTGACAACTGCGGCTGGTTCTTCGCCCAATTGCTTGTGCGGCACACCCACAAGGGCGGCATCCATGACAGCGGGGTGTTCGTACAGGACGTTTTCGACCTCGACGCAATAGATGTTCTCACCGCCGCGGATCAGCATGTCCTTGGCCCGGTCGATAATATAGCAAAAGCCCTCTTCATCGATCCGCGCCAGGTCGCCGGTGCGCACCCAGCCATCGATAAAGGTCTGAGCCGTGGCTTCGGGCTTGTTCCAATAGAGCTTGGCGACATTGGGCCCCTTGCCATAAAGCTCGCCAACCTGGCCAGCGGGCAATTCCTGACCGTCGGTGCCAAGCACCTTCATATCGCAAACCGGCACAGCTGGACCGCAGCTATCGGGGCGGTTCTCATAATCTTCGCCCTGGTGGTGGGTAAAGGTGGCCGAGGTTTCGGTCATGCCCCAGCCATTGCCGGGCAGGGATTTGGGGAAACTCTCGACAATGCGCCGCACCAGCTCTGGTGCGGAGGGCGCGCCACCATAAGAGACGCTTTCCAAGCTGGACAGGTCATAATTGGCCCGGGCCGGATGCTCGATCAATTGCCAGGCAATGGTCGGCACGCCGCCGCAGCCGGTAACCCGCTCGCGCTCAATCAGCTGCATGGCCAGTTCAGGCTCCCATTTGCGCATCAAGACCAGCTTGGCCCCAGCAAACAGGGACGGCGATAGGACTGCAAAGCAGCCCGTGGCATGGAAGAAGGGCACGGACAAAAGCGTCGCGCGCTGCGGCCCATCTGGATCAGGCGCTGGCGGCATTTCGCCCCGGCGCAAATAGGTCCGTGCGCCCGAAATGGCCGAGGCCATGATATTGGAGACGATATTGCGGTGCGTGCCGAGCGCGCCTTTGGGCTTACCGGTCGTGCCCGAGGTATAGAAGATGGTCGCATCATCTTCGGGCGTTAGGTCAATGCCTGGCAGGTCTAGTTCGGGAAGGTTTTTCCAATCATTGGTGTCACCGATCACATCCTCTAGTCGGCCAATCATAGGATGGGCAATCTCTTCGCTCTCGCGCGAGACATAGACCCGGGTCAGGTCTGGGCAATTGGGCAGGTGCTCGCGCAGCCGCTCCAGCCGCTCAGCATCCAGCACTAGGATCTTGGCGCCGGAATCGGTCAGGCCATATTCCAGCTCAGGCCCAGTCCACCAGGCGTTTAAGGGTGTGACAATCGCGCCGGCAATCGAGGCCCCAAAAAACGCGACCGGCCATTCAGGGAAGTTTCGCATGACGATCGCGACCCGATCGCCCTTTTTGACGCCACGCTTAATCAGATCGTGAGCAAAGACCAAACAGGCGCGATAAAACGCCTCAAACGTCGCGCGCTCGTCTTCATAGACCAGGAAATCCTTGGCCCCGTGGGCCCTGCCCGCCAAGAGCACATCACGAAGGGTCGGCGGCGCATTCTTCCAGACCCGCATAGACACGCCGCGAATGACCATTTCCTCCATCTCAAAGGGCTGACCGGGCGCTGTCAAAAGGCCATGGGCCTGGGCAATCGACATGGCGGGCCAGGGCGTTGCGGTCTTAGCGGTCATATGGGTCCTCAAGATCTCGGCGCGTCAATTTTTCACGCACTTATCCTTTGAACAAACATAAGAGGAGCTTGAATGTAAACATCTGTTTGGAAGCCCGCGGCGAATGTTTGGGAATGGGGCAAACCAGCAGCACCAAATTCCGCCCATGACCTACTGCCGCTTTCTCCAAGTAGGCGGGGATCAAGTTGGCAGATAACAGGTCCGGTGCAAGGACCTGGGTCCCCTCCTTCGCGGGAAAAGCGGACGGGAATTGACGCTAGCTCAGCGCGATCAGGCGCTCCATCGCTGTTTCGAGCTTGGTCTTGGCGGCTTGGGACTCCGCGAGACGTTCGCGGCTTTCCTCAACGACATCCTCGCGGGCGCGCGCGACAAAGTCTGGATTGTCGAGCTTCTTGGCCGTTCGCTCAATGTCGCCAGCCAGATTGGCGATCTCCTTGTTCAGACGTGCCTTTTCAGCGGCCAAATCGATAAATTCGGCAATGGCCAGGGCCGCCGTCACTTCTTCGATCACAAATGGCACCGCGCCGGCGGGGGCAGCCTCTGCCTCCTTGACCGAGTCCAGGCGGCCAAGAGACACGATAAGCTCGCGATTACGGACTAGCCGCGCCTTAGCCACCTCGCCTGCCCCAACCAAGGTCAAGGGCGCACGCGCCGATGGCGGCACATTCATTTCCGAGCGGATTGAGCGCACCTCGCTGACCAGTTCAATGACCCAATCAATCTCGGCCTCTGCCTCGGTATCAAGCCATTCGGCGGGGAATTCGGGCCATTGCGCCGTGATCAACATACCATCACGCGCCGCGCCGAACTCAGCGAGCTTGCCCCAGAGCTCTTCGGTGACGAAGGGCATAACTGGATGCAGTAGTTTAAGGCATACGTCTAAGGCCCAAGCCGTCATGGCCCGAGTCTCAGCCTTGGCAGCCCCGTCATCGCCGTTCAAGATCGGCTTTGCCAATTCCAGGTACCAGTCACAGAACACATTCCAGACAAACCGGTAAAGCGCCTGGGCCGCGACGTCAAAAGCACACGCTTCCAGCGCCTTTGTGACGGCCTGAACCGTCTTGACCGTCTCGCCCCGGATCCAGCGATTGACGATCTGCTGGGCCGCGCCAGGATCAAATCCCTCCTCACGCAGGCACTCATTCATCTGGCTAAAGCGGGCAGCATTCCATAATTTTGTACCGAAATTACGATAACCTTCAATGCGTTGCTTAGATAATTTAATGTCACGCGCCTGGCCGGACATGGCCGTCAAGGTAAAGCGCAGGGCATCGCAGCCAAACTCGTCAATCAGGTCGAGCGGGTCCAGAACATTGCCCTTGGACTTGCTCATCTTTTGGCCCTTATCGTCGCGGACCAGGGCATTGATAAAGACGTGCTTAAACGGCACCTTACCCTTGAAATGCAGGCCCATCATCATCATCCGGGCCACCCAGAAGAAGATGATGTCAAAGCCAGTGACCAGAGTATGGGTCGGATAGAACCGCGCTAAATCGAAAGTGTCTTCGGGCCAGCCCAGGGTCGAAAACGGCCATAGCGCGGACGAGAACCAGGTATCTAGGACATCCTCGTCCTGTTTTAGCACGACCTCTTGGCCATAATGCGCAAGCGCCGCAGCCTTAGCCTCGGCTTCGGTTTCCTCAACAAAAATGGTGCCGTCCGGACCATGCCAGGCCGGAATACGATGGCCCCACCAGAGTTGGCGTGAGACGCACCAGGGCTGGATGTTGCGCAACCACTCGAAATAGGTCTTTTCCCAGTTGCGTGGCTCAAACACCATATCGCCGTTTTCGACGGCCTTGATGGCGGGCTGGGCCAGGGTATGGGCGTCAACATACCATTGGTCGGTCAAGAAGGGCTCGATCACGACGCCCGAGCGATCGCCAAAGGGCTGGGCGATCACCTTATCTTCGATCTGGCGCAGAAGGCCCATGTCCTCAATCTCTTCAATCACCATCTTGCGGGCGACATAACGATCAAGGCCCTGATAGCGCTCCGGAATGGGGCCGGTCATCATCGCCTGCTCGTCCATGATCGAGATCATGGAGATTCCGTGACGCGCCGCGACCTGGAAGTCGTTGAAATCATGAGCGCCGGTGATCTTGACCGCGCCGGAGCCCTTTTCAGGATCAGGGTACTCGTCAGCAATGATCGGAATCAGTCGGTCGGCAATCGGCAAGCGCACAAACCGGCCAATGAATTTCTGATAGCGTGGATCATCGGGATGCACCGCAACGGCACCGTCGCCGAGCATGGTTTCAGGCCGGGTCGTGGCAATCACGATCTCAGATACGCCATCAATTGGCTCATCCTCGAGCGGATAGGCAAAGTGCCACATCTTGCCCTGGATCTCACGGGTCTCCCCTTCGAGGTCGGAGATCGCCGTCTGGAACTG
>JBILKO010000185.1:0-6883 GCA_044376615.1 Caulobacteraceae bacterium | reverse complement strand
GTACGCGCACTAGGCTCCCCTGTGATGCCTAACGTAGAAGTCAGGGGCGGCGGGCGCGAAGCGTAGGGAACCACAAGCACAGCTTGTGGCCGTCCCTCTCGACTGCCGGGTTAGACGTTTTTTGATCGCACTTTCGCATGGTGGTAGTGATATCTAGCGATCTTTGTCTGGCTATTTAGTCTGGATCTACTTTGCCAAGAAAGTAGAACACCAATACACCAACAACTACAACGATGGTTCCTGCGAAAGGAAATGTGAGTATTTGCCCCGAACGATTGCCGATAACCAATATGCCACCAACTATTGATATCAATACACCAAGAACACGGAAAATCAATAATTTGGTTGGCACTCCCGATAACCATGAAAGTGACGGCATTCCGTAAAAAGCCAGCCAAGCGAGGGGAACACCAATTGCCGCAGCAACCCAGAGCATTGCTTGTTCTGGAAGGCCAAAGAAGTCTTGTATCGGCGGCAGAACAAAAACGAAAAGAATCCCCATTGAAAATATAACGGCGAGAATTTTAGCTAAGCGTTTCATGACAACCTTTTGATGAGGGGCTCTAAATCAATTTATTGAGAAAAACCTGCTCGATATTCTGGGACTTGCGCGTTAAGCTGGACATCAAAATCTCCCGAAAATGGCTTCTGGCCTGGGTGTCAATGGTTTTCTAAGATTTTTATACAGTATGAAAAATCCCGACAAACCCCGCACCCGGTTTTGTTCGATTCTAGGCAAGAAGCAGGTTCTTCCCCAAACTGGACAACGCCAGGCATTACAAACTTCAGGGCGACCTAACGAATGAAAGGGACTACCCTGTCCCAAGAGAGCCGCGTCCCGTCAGGGTTGCGGTTTACGGCAACAAAGCGCCACGATGAAGAGGCGAATCTTTTGGCACGCCGCAATGTCATTGTCATCAACTCACTTCCAACAGCCAAACTATCGGTCAGTCTCTTGCGCTTGTGGGGGCGGCCAAATATGACTGGTTAGGCCTCATTCTCGGTTGAAGCGAGCCGCATGGGCATGAAGGAAATTCCGTTCAAGGAGGTTACCTTGGCCGTGGATTCGAAGCCGAAGGCGCGATAGATCGGCACTGCTCCTAGGCTTGAGTTCACAGTGAACTGACTCGGGGCAGTTGCTCTTTGTGCCCGGGTTTTCGCCTCCTGCCAAAGACGCCTGGCAACACCTTGGCGCTGCTGATCTCTTGCGACGAACATGTGGAAGACGTGGCTGCCGTCTCGAAGTGCGATGAACCCAAGTAACTCCTCTTCGCGCTCGGCCACGATGTACAAGTAGCGACTGGACTCCAAGTAGCCCCGCAGGGCTTCGCTAGAGACAGATGCAAGATACCTCTCTGCGCCTATTCCGTCGGGATGGACGGTGATTTCGCGCTGAAAGCTAGCGATCAGGCCTGCGAGGGCTTGAGCATCGGAGGCTTTTCCTGGACGGAACTTCACATGTCGCCTAACGAAGCTGTAAAAAAACCTGATACTGAAAAGCACGCTCAACGACTTTTGCATCGCTCAACTTGAAGTTCAGGATTTGAAGGATCATGCCTACAGTTTGCCGCAAATTTGCGCGATAGCTTACTTGGCGCTTGTAGCAACTGGTACATCCCCAACAGCCAATCTATCGTTCAGTCTCTTGCGCTTGTGGGGTAGTCAATATACGACGGGTTAGGCATCTTCGCCACTTGCCTTTGCGGCTTTTGCCTTTGCTCGCGCGTCTTCACGGCCAAAGCGCTTGTTCCACGCGGGTCGGAGATCGTTGATCAGACTGTCCTCCAGGCCTGCGGCTAGGTTAAGGTGGTAGCCACCGAAGCGCAGCAGCCCATGATCTGGGAGCACATAGACTTCGATTTGCTTGCCTGTATGGAGAGCTGCAGAAATGGCGGCATTTCCTCGGATGTTGGTTGCCTGCGTACTTCGCGGATTCTGGTAACCATACAGCCGCTTGCGTAGTTGCTGCGTTGTCTTGCCGATGTAGAGCACCTCACCCTTTGAGACAAAGGCATACAAAGCATTTGTACTGTTCGCATGTTCATTCAAGGTGATGCGAATGCCGCCCGCTTCTGTTGGCTGCCATTGGCCACAGCATCGAAAGCCGATTTCTTCTAACCGTTGCAATGACGTAGTGGCGGCCATGTGATGTCTAACGTTTGCGCTTTACGGCGTGCAGCCCGAGCCGCGCAGCGGCAACCCGTGGCTGCGTGTCCGCGACGAGCAACATGTTAGACCGTAACAGATCAGAGGTGTTCATCGATCCATGCCTTAAGCAATTCCTTGCGCTTCGGCCCTGCTTCAGTATCGAGCATCAAGCGCGCCTCTTTGTCTGAAACGCGCTCACGTCCCGTAAAACCCGTAGAGACGCAAAATATATCGAACCAATGCGCACCGCAGTTCCTGCACGTCGCGTGCATGAACTCAAACGAATGAGTGTGGCCGAAGTCTTCCGGAGGGCCCAACCAAGGCCACCAGCAGCAACTTCGTGACTTGCGATACGAGTCACCGGCAGAGCGAGCCGAGCTGAGAAACTTCGATAGCAATCTTGACAAGAAAGACATAACTTGCGGTCTAACGTCGGCGTTGTATGGCGGGTAGCACATGCCGCTTGTCCGCGACGAACAACATGTTAGTACTTGACTTCACTTTTTTACACTCGATTTTTTACCGCCGGTTCGGGCCACACGAGAACAAATAGGAGTGATGCGCCTAGCGCATATGGGATCGCAGGCACCAGTGATTGTGAGGCTATGACCACCGACCCAACCAACACCAAAGTGAAACCCAGGATTGCGCTGGCACCATCTGGTTTTGAGGAAAAGATAATAGCCAATAAAAGAATCGTCAGCGCGTAGGCACTATGGGCAGCAACAGTTGAAAAAAGTCCACGTCCGGAAATGACAAGTATCGTTTTCATCCCTCCGCTTCGAATTTTTGGCAGCATTGTGCTGCCAAAAGCAACCCAAGCCGTTAGAAAAGAAAGAATGGCCAAGGGAAATGCAACTTGCCATGGTGCTTCCTTGGAGTGGTCAATCTGAAGACTAAAGTCACTGAACCAAAAATGGGCCGTCAAAGAGCACAAGACCGAGGCTAGAGACATAAGTGCCGAAAATCCGGTTCGCTGGGATCTGAAGATCATCGAGTACTAACGAGGCTGTAAAAAAACCTGATTCTCACAAGCCTGCTCAACGCCTTTCGCATCGCCCAGCTTGAAGTTCAGCATTTGAGGATTCATACCTACAGTTTGCCGCAAATTTGCGCGATGGCGTAACTACGGGGGCCTTTTACACACCCTTATTGCGCATAGCCGCTTTTTGCTAACTTCTCATTGGCTAGGCGCATGCGTTCACTGGGGTGGGTTGAGTCTTTGAGTTATTACTCGATAACCCTTCTGCGACATCACTGTCACGCCGAGAGAATGGAGCCCGAGCATCGGCTCATCTTCAAGGCTTTAATCAAGGCTCAAAAAAGAAAAACATCACTACAGCTACTTGTCGATACGGGAAGTCCCACTAGAGGGGTTATGCGTCGCCTTTAAGCTTTGGCCGCTCGCATGTCTTTGCGCATTTGTCTTAGTTGCTTGTTCAAGATGATTCGGTCGAATACCTTGAACTGGACCTGCTGGCTTGAATGTCGGCAACTGAGTGAGAGTTCAGGCGGCTCCGGTCCAAGCCAGGCGACCACCTTGTTGACTGTCTCCCCAGTACGCAGCCATGCTTGCGCCGCGAGTTCGACAAGTTCTTGTTCGAAGTTCGGAAGGCGCCACTCTCGATGAATGCAGGGTAGAGAGTCATCATCCGGCATAAGGATCTGCAAGAAGTCATTGTGTTCCAAGACGTAGTGCAGATACCTATGCATAGCGTCATCACTGTCTTCAAGCGGATGAACTGGAAATGTGAGGCCGAGTTTGAAGCCGCGACCTTCGGTGATGCCAATGGAGCCTTTACTAGAAGGAACAAGCATCCCTCTGTGAACAACGAAATCACGCTGCGTTGCCAAGTAGTTCATCAGTGGGTCGCTGGTCAGCCTCTCGCGTTGAGGCTTGAACCAGGAACTGAAACCCTTCCGGTTTTGAAGCCCCATCGAGACAAGGCTCGGAACCTCCTTGATGGACTTCAAGAACGAGTTGAAGTGCCAGCGGAAGGGATCGGCATGGTGGTAATTCTGCTCAAGAGTGTGAATCCAGTAGTGCGCTTCCCGAAACCTATCTAGCGCTGACTCGATTGGAGCAAGGAGGTTGGTGGAAGTGGCCATATGGTGGATTGCGACGCCTAACGAGACCGTTAAAAACCCTGATTCTCACAAGCCTGCGCAACGCCTTTCGCATCGCCCAGCTTCAAGTTCAGGATTTGAGGATTCATGACTACAGTTTGCCGCAAATTTGCGCGATGGCTTGACTGCCGCTTGTAGCGCTGGGGAATCCCTAACAGCCAAAGCACCAATCAGTCTCTTGCGCTTGCGGGGGAGACCGGATACGACAGTTTAGGCTTCACTTCGTGTCCAGACTCGCACTTTATGATGAACTGAGTTGAAGAAGTAAGTCCTATCAAAGGCGCTACCGAGCTTGCCAATGTCAGGAATTTGCTCGGGATCGAAGAATTGAGAGGGGCGATTGCCTTCGACCGCAAGGAGAAGCCAAACCTCATCCAGGTTCGGTCTGTACCTCGGAAGCTTATGGTTCTTTGCGGCGATGGCTTCAGCGACAACATCTTGTGACATAGTAGCTCGCCAACCGGCGCGCGATACGGACCAGTGTGCCATGCTTGCTTGTGGTACCGGCAGTGCCGTAACAAAAGCAATCGCGTCCAAGGCTGAGTCCACGTAGTCGTTCCGCCAGTGTGTGTGGTCACCTTGTGTCAGAGGCAACCGATGGACAAGATCGCATAGGCTTCGTGCCGTTTGATCTCGATGGAGGGTTTTGATGTTCACACTTTCGGAGAAGTAGACGTTTACATGAACGAACCCGTCCGATTCTGCGTCATAGATACGTCTAGCAGCCTTGACAATCCGGTCGGTTAAGTTTTCTTCTGCTTTTGGAGGGACGCCAGTGCCAACAGCCGGTCGAAAGAGCTCGGTGAGCTCCAGCCCAACTCTTTTCTCCCCGTAGACGAGTACGAAGTCGGGTGACTCTGAATCCTCAACTTCGAGATTTGGTAAGTCTGCAATCTCCAGGAATAACGATAAGAGATATCGTTCTCTAAGTTTGCGGCTGCCGGAGCGGTGCATTCTGTGAAGCCTAACGTACAAGTCACCGGCGCTGCACAGTTTTTTCGCGCACCGTCCGCGTGAACTGACGGGTTATGGGCTTGCTCACCGGCGAAGGCTCTCGATGAGTTGCCAGGAAGACTTACCTGGAAAGCGGCATTCCCAGAAGCGCCAGCCATTGACCGGGCTTCCCGTTATAGCCACTGCGGCGGCAGAAGGAGAGTCGTAGCGCTGTCCATTGACAGTAAGCGCACCATCTTCAACGCGGCCAGTTCGGACTTGTCCTTTGTAGCTGGCTCGAAACTCGGTGCTGGCGGGAAAGCGAACACCTTTAGCAACCCAATCGCCTTGAGATGGGTCGTCCTTTTCTTTAGTTGCGTTCGGCTTAGTCCGACTGAGACCAAGCAGATCACGAATGACGTCGTTGTAGCTGTCCTCTTCAGTTGCTCTACGGATCGTAAGTTGTTTGAAAACGTCAAAGTCGACTTCAATGGCGTGCATGTCTCTCTCCTCAAATACTGCGCTTGACGATGCGTCTCGCAGGCTTGTTAGTACTATAGTACTATAAGTACTCAAAGTCAAGTGCGCCCATAAGCCCCTAGCTAGCCGCGCACCGTAAGGGTTGCGCTTTAAGGCAAAAGAGTGGTGAGACGGCGAAGCGAATTTTGTAATCAGCTTAACTGCTAATTGATTGGGGTAAATCATGGTTTTCGTAACCTTTGGAATTGACCCGGCCAAGAACTCATGCAAGCTATATTTACACCATAACGGTTTTGGTTTAAGTGAGATAAAAACGACGCCAGCGCTGCGGTAGTCATTTGCGAAGCAGGCCAAACTTCTTTGGCACGCCTATTGCTTTCAATCTTGGATACAAGATGGAATGCTTCAAGATGGTGCCCTCATCCCCGCTCGCTCCCCAAGCTTGGCTGTACCGGCCAGATGTCCCCCATCCTGGTGCGGTTCAAGGCCCCTTGCAGGGCCTGCGCTTTGCCATCAAGGACAACATAGACGCTGCGGGCTGGCCCACCACGGCGGCCTGCCCGGCGTTTGCCTATACGCCTAGCGACCATGCCACAGTCACCCAGCGCCTGTTGGCCGCTGGCGCAAGCCTGGTGGGCAAAACCAATCTGGACCAGTTTGCCTGCGGCCTCAATGGCACACGCTCCCCCCATGGGGCTGTGCCCAATAGCTTTGATGGTCGTTATGTGTCTGGCGGCTCCAGCTCGGGTTCGGCCTATGTGGTGGCAACCGGCCAGGTCGATTTTGCTTTGGGTACCGATACAGCGGGTTCGGGCCGGGTGCCTGCGGGGCTGAACAATATTGTGGGCATTAAGCCGTCCAAGGGCTTGATCAGCACGCGTGGCGTTGTGCCCGCAGCGCAAAGTGTGGATTGTGTGTCCATCTTTGCCCGCACGGTGGCCACTGCCGTGCAGGCACTCATGCAAGCGGGTGCCTACGACGCGGCAGACCCGTATTCCCGGCACCTCAAGCTGGCGCGCCAGCCCTTGCCAGCGCGACTGCGGGTGGGTGTGCCGGATGTGCTGGAGTTTTATGGTGACCAGGCGGCCAGCGATGCGTTTGACCTGGCGCTCAAACGCCTGCAAGACCAGGGTGCTACCTTGGTGCCCATCAACTACGCGCCACTGGCACAAGCGGCCAGCCTGCTTTATGAGAG
>JBILKO010000124.1:0-6920 GCA_044376615.1 Caulobacteraceae bacterium | reverse complement strand
ATATGGCTGGGCAGCCGCCCGGTTGAGCAAATTGTCGGACAATGTACGTCCGGCGAGATTGGGGTCATAGTCTGGATAGCTGGCCATTCCCAGAATTTCGCCAGTATGGACATTGGTTACCAGACCAACTGCGCCAATCGCCTGGAATTCCAACGCCGCCTTTTGCACCTCGTCTTCAAGGGCGGACTGGATGCGAAGGTCGACGGCCAGGGGTATAGCTTGATGCAGGGCCGCGCCCTTGCGTACAGTCTGGTCAAGAGCAAGTTCCGCTCCGGCGAGCCCTACCCCGCCCTTACCCGAAAAGCCGATAAAATGGGCCGCGGTTGCCCCGAGAGGATAGATCCTGTGCTCTTCTTCTTCGAACGAAACGCCCGGCAGGCCCAGGTCCAAAACCGCCAGCTTGGCTTCAGGCGTCATGGCACCAACCAAGAATTCACGCCGGTTGCCCTGCAAAATGCGTTCTAGGCGCGCCATGTCCAGGCTTGGCATGGCAGTGGCCAGGGCCCGCCGGGTTTCGGACGTGTCCCAAATCTCTCTCGGATCGACATAGAGGCCGTAATGCGGCAGATCGACCGCCAGCATTTGGCCATTGCGGTCAACCAAATCCGCCCGCGCGCCGGGAAGGCCGACCGGAACTGAGTCTACGCCGTCATTGCCGGAAAACACAGCCAGCCGAGTCGCGCCAATGGCAAGCATCAGAAACAAGGCGGCAAAGGCCGCCATAACGATTGCCACCCGCACCCGAACATCGTCCTGGGCCTTACCCGATACCTTGGCTCGCTCGAAATCGTGCTCAATGCGCCAAACAAGGTCATTGAACCAGCGCCAGGCTGGTGGCAGACGATAGGTGCTTAGATCGGACGGCCTCAATGGTTTGATCCTAGGCTTGGCACCACAGGACTGGCGACCACCTTGGCGGCGGTCACCGGCTGAGCCGTTGGGCGTGCTAGGATTGCAACTTGCGACAAGGCGTCTGGGGCAATCTCTTGACGAGGCCCAATCGGCGCGAAGCCGAGATAGGCCTGCGCCAAATGGCCGAGCCGTTCGGGTTGTTCCAGATGCGCCACCTCGGCCCTAAGAACCCGCAAATTGGTCCGTTCGGCCAGAATTTGCCGGTCAATGCGCGCAATCTCCGCACGATCATGACCAGCGCCAGCCTTTAAAAGATAAACCGTCAGGGCGAGGACGATGAAAACGCCGAGGCCCACAACCTCGACCAGACGAAAGCCGCGCAGGCGGCGGTCAAACAAAGAGGACAAGGTGTCGAGGGCATAGTGGCTCATGCCGCCACCCCCCATGCCGGTGCCGCAGTCCGTATGCCCGCCCTAAGCTTGGCCGATCGTGACCGGGGGTTGGCGGCAAGTTCCACATCGGACGGCACGCGCGCGCCATTAAAGGCCAAATCAAAGGTCGAGGGCTTGGCTTGCTGCACCGGCGGTAAATGCCGCGACCCGCTCGGCAAGCGACCTGCACGCTCAGTAAAAAAGGCTTTTACAATTCGGTCTTCCAGCGAGTGAAACGTCACGACGGCCAGGCGTCCACCGGGCTTGAGCACAGCCTCGGCCGCCTCAAGCCCCGCTTCCAGCTCCGCTAATTCTTCATTGACGACAATACGCAGGGCCTGGAACACCTTGGTTGCCGGATGAGTCGGTGCGCCTTTGCGGCCACCCACGGCCCGTTCAATCGTCTCAGCTAGATCGAGCGTGGTTGCAAATGGGGTCTCTGCCCGCCTGCGCACCAAAAACGCGGTGATCCGCCGAGCGGCCCGCTCTTCGCCATAGACCCAGAACATGCGTGACAAGGCAGAGGCTTCGGTAAAATTGACGATGTCGGCGGCGGTCGCCCCCTCAGAGCCCATCCGCATATCGAGCGGCCCATCGCGCATAAACGAAAAGCCGCGATCAGCCTCATCCAGCTGCATGGACGAGACCCCAATATCAAACACGACGCCGTCGCAGGTTTGGGGGCCGTGCGCCTCAAGCACGTTCGCCAGTTGCGAAAACCGGGCCTGGACCAGTTCAAAACGGCCAGTCTTTGCAAGCGGGGCGGCAAAGCGAGCAGCGCTGGGGTCGCGGTCGAGCGCAACCACCCTTGCCCCCGCATCCAAGATGGCGCGGCTATAACCGCCCGCGCCAAATGTGGCATCGACCATGACCTCGCCCGCCTTGGGCGCGAGTGCAGCGACCACCTCAGCCAAAAGAACCGGAATATGAGCGGGGGCTTGCGCCAAGGCTTCGGTCATTTATCGGACCCCGACCCAGAGCCAGCCCGGCCCACCGCCCTTTGCTGGGCGCGCAAGCCCACCAGACCCTCGCGCGCAGCAAGGCGCTGTACGGAGCGATGGGTTTGAAAGGCCTCGCGTGACCAGATCTGGAACCGGTCACCAAGCCCAACCAGACAGACCCAGTCCGACAGGCCAAACATGTCGCAAAAGGCTTCGGGCAAGGTAATGCGCCCAGCCGTATCGAAAGCCAGGGGCCGCATCTCGCCAAGCACTGAGGTTTCGAGGGCAAGGCGCAAGGGATCGCCATAATCCAGCTCGTCCATCACCTTGGTATAGCGGGCCAAAAGGACGGCGCCCCCGGCCTCTAGGCAATCGGCCTCGAAGGATGGAAAGCAATAGACGCCGTCTAGGTCCTGGCCTGCGCCCAGGGCACCTGAAGCCGAGGCCGCAAAGGCGCGAAATTCCTGCGGCACAAGAATGCGCCGCTTTGAATCCAACTGTTTCTCGAAGGTCGAGAGAAACACCGCGCCTGTCCCCAATTTCTTGCCTCACCCAAGGCCCCAAACCTCAGGTCACGACGCAATTCTGGCCATGATTGGGGTTAACATGGGATCAATTGGGATACAATGACACTAACCCACATTTTGAGTGCTTTAAGTAGGTTTTTTGACGAAATTGGCGCGTATGGCTGGGCTTATGCCCAGCCATAAGCCCGGCACGCATTAACCATAATCGGGAAATCTAGGGATCAGACGGCCTATAAGCCGGGTTCTGTGCCACCGCCTCGAGAGGCAGCGCGACGATCATTCCTCTGGACCGGCCATTGCTGGACGGTTCTCGCGACCTACCCGGACGTCTCGGGCCGGTGAAGCCCTGCCCCGCACGCCTTAAAAAAGCGCCAGGGCTGAACGTCCCTATTCGGTCTTGCTCCAGGCGGGGCTTGCCATGCCGTCCCTGTTGCCAGGTCCGCGGTGGGCTCTTACCCCACCCTTTCACCCTTACCCAGGCACAAGGTCTGGGCGGTATACTTTCTGTGGCGCTATCCCTAGGGTCACCCCCGGCGGGCGTTACCCGCCGCCTTTTCACCGTGGAGCCCGGACTTTCCTCGACCCCCGTTGCCAGGGACCGCGACCGCCCGGCCGTCTGATCCAAGGCACAGATGCGGCCTTAAGCCCTGCGGGTCAAGTCGAACTCGCAGCACGCAGCAAATGCACAAGCCGCGCCCGGGTCTCGCCATCGGCTATACCGTCAACCCGCTCTGGTCGCCAATGACGTTGAAAAGCCGATAGAATCTGGGCCGTGTCGGCCTCAAAACGGCCCGTTGGCGCGCTATCATAGCCCAGCCGGGTCAGGCCCGCCTGAAGCGCAAAAACGCCTGCCCCCTCATCCCCGATCGACAGGGGCGCGCCGGGCGAGGCGGGCGGCTCTACCCAAAGGCCATGACCCGCTTCGGCGAGGATTTTCCACGGAAAGCGCTCGCCAGGGTCCTGCTTACGCGCAGGCGCAACATCGCTATGGCCAAGAATGCGACTATCGGGAATGTCCCAACGCCCGCGAATATCGTCGAGCAAGCCGACAAGCGCTGTAATCTGGGCGTCTGTAAAATCGCGATAGCCAAATTCATGGCCCGGATTGACCAGCTCTATACCGATCGAGACGGCATTGATATCGCGTTCATCCTTCCAAAACGAGACGCCGGCATGCCAGGCACGTCTTTCCTCGGCCACTAGCGTATAGAGCCGCCCATCCTCCTCGATTAGATAATGGGCAGAGACCTTCGCCTCTGGATCGCACAACCTGGCCAGGGCCTCTGTGCCCGTCTTCATGCCGGTATAGTGTAGTAGCACCATGTCTGGCGGGCTTTTGCGGGCGTCGAAATTCGGAGAAGGCGCAGCAATCGGGTCGGTCTTCATTGGCGGCTCCGAAACAGCTCGGCAACCGACAGCATCCGATTAGGACGCAGCGCGATAATCAAGACCCCAGTCAGGGCAATGGCCGTGCCAATCCCCATGCGCAGATCAAAATGGTCATTGGTTAGGAGCACGCCCAGGCCAATGGTGAAAAGCGGCGTCATCAGGGTCAGGGGCGCAATCAGATTGGCCTCATATTTCTGGATCAGGCCATAATAGGCCGTGTGGCCAAGGACACTGACGACCAGGGCTGAAAACACCAGGGCACCCAGGAAAGGCCAACCGGCGGCGATCATCAGCCCGATCTGATTTTGCTCAAATAGGCCGCTCAGCAAGAGCAGGGGCAAGATCGAAGAGGCACCGACCCAGGCCTGAAACTGCAAGGGTTTAACGCCTTCCATCTGCTTCATCATCACCGCACCGAGCGAGCCAAGGAAGGCGGCGGCGGCAATCAACATCAGGCCCGTTGATAAGGCCGCACCATGCGGATCCCAGACCACAGTCATGGCCCCGGCAAAGGTCAAGCTGATGCCAATGCCTCGCCGCCAGCGGATAGTTTCGCCAAGCATGAACATAGACAGGAGGGTCGTCATGGGCACGCCCAATTGACTAACAATCGCTGCACCCGAAGGGCTAGCGGTCTTCAGGCCAATGAACAGCAGGACGAAATTGCCGCCGCCCATGAGCAGGGCCACAACCAAGATCCGCCAGCGCGGCCGGGGCATGGGCAGGAGCCAGGGCGCAACCAAAATGGCGACCAGAATAAAGCGCACCAAGGCGTAGCTCATGGGCGGCACACCCATCTGGGTGATCACCACCTTGCTCAGTACTGTATTCATGGCCCAGACCGTACAGATCAGGATCAGGAGGCCAAAATCACGCAGGGACATGAAAGTACAACTACCTTTGGGTCGCGGGGCCATCGCCATGCCGATGACCCCGGCGCTGTCTACACGGTTTTAGCCAGGACGGCAGTGACAATGATGGTGAAACTTGGCTAGGCCGCCTGCAGCTGCTGCTTAACCCGCTCGGCCAGGACCTTGATGTCCAGCGGCTTGGGCAGGAAGGTGACGCCCGTTTCGCCCTCGAGCAGGTCGGAAAACTCTGCCTCTGCATAGCCCGATATGAACATAACAGGGGCGGTGCCCAAAAACTCACGCGCGCGTTTGAGCAAGGTTGGCCCATCGATGCCGGGCATAATGACATCGCTGATCAAGAGATCGATCTTGCCCGTATGTTCCTCGGCCAGGGCAAGCGCCTCTTCACCGTCGCAGGCCTCAATGACCTCATAGCCGCGCGCGCGGAGTAAGCGGGCGGCAACGCCGCGCACGGCATCCTCATCCTCGACAAACAAGATCCGGCCGGCGCCAGACAGGTCGCGCGCCACAGGCTTGGCCTTGACGACCGGCGCGGGCGCAAGCCCAAGACCGGCGGCGGGGACATGGACCTTCAAAAAGATGCGGAAGGCTGCGCCCTTGCCAGGGCCCGTATCGACATGGATCCAGCCATCGGCCTGTTTGACGATGCCATAGACAGTAGCAAGTCCAAGGCCAGTCCCTTCACCGACCGGCTTGGTCGTGAAAAAGGGGTCGAAAATCTTAGAGAGGACCTCGGGCGGAATACCAGGGCCATTGTCAGCGACCTCAATCATGGCCACTTCACCAACGCCTGGGTTCTCAAGCGCATAGCCAAGGGCCTTTGCCTCATCGAGCGACAGACGGGCTGTGCGAATCTTGACGATGCCGCCACCTTGGGCGCGCACCGCGTCGCGGGCATTCACCGCCAGGTTCATAACGGCGGTTTCCAGCTGGCTCTTATCGACACGCACCATCGGTAGGTTGCGGCCATAATCGGTCTCAAGCTTGACGTCCTCGCGCAGGAGGCGGCGCAGCAGAACCGAAAACTCGCTGATCAATTCACCCAGATCCAGGACCTCGCGCTGCAGGGTCTGCTTGCGCGAAAAGGCCAAGAGCTTGCGCACCAGGTCAGCGGCGCGCACGCCGGTCTGGCGAATTTCGTTCAGGCCTTCATAGGACGGGTCACCAACCGGATGGCGATGCAATAGCTCGTCGAGGCGCAGCTGTATGGCGGTCAAAAGGTTATTGAAATCGTGGGCAACCCCACCGGCCAATTGGCCGATTGCCTGCATCTTCTGCGATTGAGCCAATTGCAGTTCCATCTGCTTTTGTTCTGACACATCAATCAGATAGGCAACAAACCGCGCACCGCTGCGCCGGACATAGAGATGCGCGAGCCCCGTTGGGTTTGCCGTAAGCCGAACCTCAATCGGGCCAAATTTGCCGGCGGCTAGCTGTGCCGCAACCTCAGCGCGGGCGGAAGGGTCAATCAGGTCGCTGAAGTGGCTATCTTGGTCGGTCGCACCCGCTATGGCGCTAAATGCCTGGTTGGACTGAATGATCAGTGCGTCGAGGGGCGCTGCACCGTCCAATAGGGCCGCGCCAAACGGGGCAGCGGCGGAAAACGTATCCAGGCCCTGGTCGCTAGCGTGCTCGTGGTCTGAGGTACCAAGCGGTGCCAAATAGGCTGGCGGACCGGGCATGGCCGGTTCGGTGACGTCCTCTAAGGCCCCGCCGCCGGGCGTGACGACCTCAGGCTGAGGCATTAGCCTAAGCAAATAGGCCTGGCCAATGCCGGCGCTTGGGTCGGTAACCGGCATGAGGGATACAAATGCCGTATAAGGCTTTTCGTCCCAGGTTACGGGCGAGGGTGCACGTTCGCCGCGCCGGGCCGCTGCAAAGGCTGCAAAAAGGTCGGTGGCAAAGGGA
>JBILKO010000104.1:0-9328 GCA_044376615.1 Caulobacteraceae bacterium | reverse complement strand
CTTGTCGAGGAACAGTACCCGAAACTGCTCGCGCACCTCACTGGCCAGCATGACCCGCACATAGCCCAGCAAGGCCGTCCAGGACGAGATCACGGTGCGCTGCCTCAGGCCCGCGCGGCCCTGGCGGATCGCAGCCTCATGCAAAAGCTTTAGATCCAGGGCCGCCGTCTCGCCAATCCCAGCCACAGCCTGCAGGTCCTCAAGCGGCGCGCCCAGCACCCCGGCCATATCGCCAAACCGGGCCAACAAGGCCTTGGCCTTGGGCTTTACGTCCCCGCGCGGAAAGGTGCGAAACAGGAAAAGCTCGAGCAGTTCATAGTCGGGAATAGCCTCAAGCCCGCCCTTGCGCGCGCGCTGCCTTAGCCGGTCGCGATGGCCACTAAGGTCCGAAGCGCTCGCCGCATCCGCAAACCCTTTGTCCCCGTCATGCATGGCCTCATGCCCTAGGCGGTGGCCACCGGCCGGAACAGATCCTTGGGCGAGGCGGTAAAGACCTCATAGCCCGTCTCAGTCACACCGATCGAATGTTCGCACTGGGCCGATAGGGACTTATCGCGCGTTACCGCCGTCCAGCCATCGGCCAGAATCTTGGTCTGGGGCTTGCCCAGATTGACCATGGGCTCGATCGTAAAGAACATGCCGGGGCGAAGCACCTCGCCCTCGCCCTTGCGGCCAAAATGCAAGACATTGGGATTGTCGTGAAACACCTGGCCCAGACCATGGCCACAGAAATCCTGAACCACCGAACAACGCATGGATTCGACATAGGACTGGATGGCCCAGCCAATATCACCAAGCCTTGCGCCCGGCTTAACCGCCTTCATGCCCCGGTCCATGGCCTCATAGGTCACATCAATCAGGCGCTGGGCGCGCGGCGCGACCGTGCCGACCGGATACATGCGGCTGGTATCGCCATGCCAGCCATCGACAATTACGGTGACATCAATATTGACAATATCGCCGTCGCGAATGGCCTTAGGCCCTGGAATGCCGTGACAGACCACATGATTGGGCGAGATACAGACCGTCTTTGAATAGCCGCGATAATTGAGGCAGGCCGGCAGCGCGCCATGATCGAGCACAAATTCGCGCGCCAAACGGTCCAGATCATCCGTAATCGCGCCCGGCACCACATGGGGCGTCAGCATGTCCAGGCATTCTGCCGCCAATCGCCCCGCCTTGCGCATGCCCTCAAAATCCGCCTGGCTATGGATCTTGATCGCCGAGGTTCGGATCGGGGTCTGCATCAGGTCAAGATCAGTCATGGTCGGCTCCAAGGCCGCCAAACCGGGCGGCAAATCACATTTAGGGTCAGACTATAGCATAGAATACCCATAACACGCTAAGGGTTTGAGCCCCCCGCCCTACCATTCTGGATGAGGGTCCAATTGGTCCAAGGCCTCCGCAATCCGGCGCCGCGTCGAGGGCGTAATCGCGTCGGGCAAGGCATCGGGCGCAAACCATTCGGCGGCATGGATCTCGCCCTTCGAGGTCGCCTGGCCCTGTTCCCAGACCTCAATATGATAGTACAGCACATGGTCGCCCCTGTGCCGCGCATGATTGGAATGGACGGACAAGAGCTTGGGTCGGCTGCGGGCGACTATCCCGACCTCCTCAACCAGCTCGCGCATAATCGCCGCCTCAGCCGTCTCACCGCGATCCACCCCGCCGCCGGGCAGATACCAGCCGCGAATATAGGTGTGCTGTATCAGGAGCACCTGACCCTGCTCATTCAAGACCAGCCCCCGCACGCCCAGGGTCATGCCTCGGCTTAAGCGAAACCAGGCATGAAAAAACGGCCGCAGAAACGGCTCTAGGGATTGTCGCCAGCGCATGGGCAGAGGTTAACGGGTTTGGGCGGAAGAACAACGATTGCACAAAAACTAAGTCGCATCATGCATTATAATGCCAAGCGTATGGCGGGTCCCGGAATGGATGGTGGAAACACCGTGGCGCATTGTGGTCCGATAATAGCCGCGCGTACCTTTTTGCGGACGTGACTGTACGGCAAAAATGGCCGCATCGCCTTGTTGCAGATGCATGACGTGCGCACGCGACTGCATGCGTGGTCGCTGTTCGGTGAGCACCAATTCGCCGCCCGTAAAGTCGGTGTTCGGATCGCTGAGCATGAATACAGCCTGTAGCGGAAATACCTCGTCACCGTACAGGTCCTGATGCAGACAGTTATAGTCACCGGCCTGATAGCGTAAAATCAGCGGTGTTGGCCTTTGCTGTCCCTGGGTATGACACTGGTCTATATACTCAGCATGGGTGTCTGGATAATCGACCGCCTTCTCCATAAGCATTGACCATTGGCGAGCGACCGGGGCCAGTTTATGGTACAAGGCCTCGCGCAGGTCTTGGATGAGCTGAGGGAGAGGATAGGCAAAATACTGATACACACCCTTACCAAAATTATATCTCTGCATGTCGATACGGGTGCGAAAGCGTTGAGGGTCTTCAAACATTCTAACCAAGTCAGTGCATGCACTCGTATCCAGAGTAGACGGCAACCTAGCTATACCTATATCGTGCAGCGTATTTGTGATTTCTGTCCAGTCAGCGGCACGGACGCGTCTCGTTGCATCATTCATACTGCGTCATTCCTAACACTGCTGTGAAAAGCGATATTGTTGTTAGGCTCTGCGTCATTTTGCCCGCCGCTCTAGATCAAGCATGGTGCGCTTGCGTTCAATCCCCCACCGATAGCCCGCAAGATGGCCGTCACCGCGCAGAACGCGATGACAGGGGATCGCGATACCAATGCGGTTATTGGCACAGGCGGATGCAACGGCCCGTATCGCTTTTGGCTTCCCGATGGCTTCGGCCACGTCCTTGTATGAGCGCACCTCGCCCGCTGGAATTGTTTGCAAATAGCGCCAAACCAGCATTTGAAATGCGGTACCGCGAATATCGAGCGGTAGGCTTTTAAGCGTCTGCTTTTGATCGAGATAGCCATTCAGCGCCTGCATCCATGCGACAAATTCTTCCACTCCTGATTTCGGCATCGGCGCAATATCTGCGGTTGGAAACTCTTTTCGCAACTCAGAAACCAAGTCATCGGCACTGTCCCCAAACTGCAGAAAACAAATGCCGCGTTCGGTGGCAGCAATCATGGTTATGCCCAAGCTGGTTTTGCCACTCGCATAGTGAATCGACACCTGCTCGCCGCCCCTGCCATATTGCCTTGGGGTCATGCCGATATTGCTTGCCAGCTTTTCATACACGCGGCTCGGCGAACCATAGCCTGCGCCGTATATAGCGTCCGCCACGTTCAAGCTTGATTTCAAATCGCTTTTCAATTGCCGCCGACGCAGACCGTCCTGATAGGCTTTGGGACTGCTGCCGACAACAGCGATAAACGCTTTCTGGATATGCGCGGCACTGTATCCCGATTTTTTGGCCAGGCGTGACAGCGAAATCGCTTCGTCTGCATGGGTTTCGATAAAGCGGCACAAGGTGTGAACGACATCATCAATTCCACTCGCCGCTTGCTTGGGGTTACATTTCTTGCAGGCCCGAAGGCCGAATTGTTCTGCCTCTATTGCGCTGTCAAAAAAACGCACATTCTTGCGCAGTGCCGGTCTGGATTTGCAGCTTGGCTTGCAATAAACGCCCGTGGTCAGCACCCCATAATAGAGCTTGCCGTCGTAACTGGCATCGCGGTTTTGTACCGCCGCCCAGTATGCATCATCCTGGCCCATAAACGCCTCCAAACTCAGATTTATGACCTGCTTTTAGGCGATATCCACAACACCCTCTATCCGATGTTGGCGATGTAATGAGCTAATAGCGCCACCACAACCGGATATAAATCAATGCGCCATCGCGGTCGAATGGGTTCACGGCTTGATGAGCCTAACCCTGACCAATGGAGACGTTATGACACCGCGCTTCGTCAAAATAGCATCACTGGTGGCGATACTGCTTGCCTCGCTCTCGGCATTGCCAGCGACCGCCGCTGATCACCCCACAATTGTGCTTGTGCATGGTGCGTTTGTAACCGGCAAGGTATGGGACAAAACCAAGGCGGCACTCGAAGCCAGAGGATTCCGTACAAAAGTGGTTGAGTTGCCTGGTCGACCAACGTCGCCACAAAAGCCAGAAACCGTGACGCTTAATGACTATAAACAGGCGATCCTTGCCGCAATGACAGACGAAAAGGCGCCTGTGGTTCTGGTTGGCCATAGTTTCGGCGGTATACAGATTTCTAATGTCGCGGAGGACGCGCCGACACGGATCAAAAAGCTCATCTATCTGGCGGCCCTGCTACCCAAGGATGGCGATTCTTTGGTTGGTTTGTTCCAGCATGACATCGCACACAAACTCAAGCCCACGAGCTTTCAGGTCGCGACCGACAAGGCGACGGCCTCCATCGCTAGAGAGGATCGTGTGATGCTGTTTTGCCTTGATTGCCGAGCCGATCAGCAGGCAGCCTTTCCGGACACAATGGTCGCTGAGCCGTTTCCACCGCTGGGCGAGAAGGTTCACCTCACCGAGGCCAGATTCGGCAGCGTCCCACGCGCCTATATCTACACTATTCAGGACAACATCCTGAGCTATCCGTTCCAGCAAGAAATGGTCGCGCGCGCGGGCGTCAATGCAACATTTAGCATCGATAGCAGCCACTCGCCCTACTTGTCGCAACCAGAGCAACTCGCCCAGATAATCATCCAAGCGAGCGAGTGATCGCAGCTTGCCTCATCATTCAAGACCCGCCCCCGCACGCCCAAGGTCATGCCCCGGCTTAAACGAAACCAGATATGAAAAACGGCGGCGAGAGCGGCTCTTGGGGATGACGCCAGCGCATGAAGCAAGGTTCGCGGGTTTGGGCGGCAGCCCACAGGGCATTGCAACGGACTGGAGTTAACCGCCTTAGCCAAGCGCATGTGCGTTACGGCTTGCCTAGGCACGGCAGTTGGGCTACAATGTAGCTCACAAAAATGGAGCCCTCCCGATGACCACGAATAGCGTTGTTCGCGCCAGGATCGATGAGCAGGTCAAAGAAGAGGCCTCTGTCGTCCTGGCGGCGATGGGATTAACGGTTTCGGACGCCTTTCGGATGATGTTGACGCGGATTGCCCGAGAAGGCGCATTGCCGTTTGAGCCCTTAACACCGAATGAGACGACCCTTGCCGCCATGCGCGAGGCGCGTTCGGGGAAAACTAAGAGCGCGGCAAACATTGAGGAGCTTATGGCTGATCTCCTTGCGGACGATTGAGCGCACAACTCAGTTTAAGCGGGACTATAAGCGCGAGGCCAAGGGGCAATACCGAACAACGCTTGATCGTGACCTTATCGCCATTATCACCGCTCTAGCCTGTGACGAGCCCTTAGCGCCAAAGCATCGGGACCATGCCCTTTCAGGGGATTGGAAAGCCTTTCGCGACTGCCATATACGCCCAGACCTGTTATTGATCTATGCAAAGCCAGACGAAGGCATCCTACAACTTGTGCGCCTTGGCTCCCATAGCCAGCTTGGATTCTGATTGCTCGGGATCAAGCATTGAGATCTTGCGCAACGCCGTGCCACCTTGCCCTCCCGCCCCAGCCTCGCTAAAGCGGGGACAGTCCACCTAACCGGAGCTGCATCATGATTGCGCTGCTGACCATTGCGATTTTTATTGGTGCCCTGTTCGCGCTGAACCTGTTTGAGTTTGGTCGTCCAGACTAGGGCGTGGCCGGGTTCATGGTGCAGGCTGCGCCCCGCGGCGTCGCTCTTGTAACCGGAGGGGCCAAGCGGATTGGCCGGGCCTTATGCTTGGCCGTGGCCAAGATCGGCTATGATGTCGCCATCCATCATCGCGGCAGTGGCCCTGACGCCCAAAGCCTAATCACCGAAATCGAAGCGCTGGGTCGCCGCGCCGAGGCCTTTCAGGCCGATCTGTCGCGTGAAGACGAAATCCAGGCCCTGATCCCCACCGTCGCTCAGCGCATGGGTCCCGTCACCCTGCTGATCAATAATGCCTCCCTGTTTCACGACGACCGGGTCGGCAGCCTTAGCCGCGCCTCCTGGGACGCGCATATGCAGACCAATCTGCGCGCGCCGCTAGTCTTGGCAGAAGGCTTGGCGGCGCAATTGCCGCCGGGCCAAGACGGTCAGGTCATCAATCTGCTGGACCAGCGCGCCCTAAAGCCAAACCCGCAGTTTTTCACCTATAGCCTGACCAAGGCCGCGCTGTGGCACGCAACCAAGACCCTGGCCCAGGCCCTGGCGCCGCATATTCGCGTCAATGGCGTGGGTCCTGGCCCAACCCTGGCCTCGATCCATCAGGATGATGAGACCTTTGCCGCCGAGGCGGCCAATACCCTGTTGCAAAAACCCGCCGATCCGGGGCAGATCGCAGCGGCGGTCCTCTATCTGATTGACGCCGCCTCTGTCACTGGCCAGATGATCGCTGTCGATGGCGGCCAGCATCTGGCTTGGCGCACAGCCGACATTATTGGCGACTGACCCTGAATAGAAAGTCTGACGTGACCGCTGCTCCGCCCCTGCCCCTTGCCCTGGCCACCCAAGGCGCCTATCGCACTAGCGCGCTAAAGGTCCTGGTCCGTGGCCTGCACTTGGCTGTCGAGATCGGTATTCATACGCATGAGCATGGCCGCGCCCAGCCCCTGATCATTGATGTCGAGCTCGATGTCCTGCCCGATCTCGGCCTGACCGGCTTTGCTCATATTCATGACACGGTCAATTATGAGGCGGTGGTGAGTAAGGCCAAGGCGGTCGCTGCCTCTGGCCACATCCTGCTGGTTGAGGCCTTTGCCCAGAGACTCGCCCAGGCCTGCCTCGAGGATAACCGCGTCCTGCGCGCCCGGGTGCGGGTCGATAAGCCAGAGGCCCTGGCCCCCGACGCTGCGGCTGCGGGCGTTGATATTACGATTGAGCGGGCCTGAATCCGGCCACAACCTGACCCCCTAGACCTGTTGAATCGAGCCTTTCATGACTGACACTGTCACAAACCCCATCCGACTGGCGGACTATAAGGCCCCGGCCTTTGCCATTGACCAGGTCGAACTGGATTTTCAGCTCGAGCCCAATGCCACCCGCGTACGCAACCGTATGCAGATGCGCCGAACCGAGGCAAGGTCGACCGTGCCCCTATGGCTCGACGGCGTGCGCCTGAAGCTGATTAGCCTAGAGCTTGATGGCAAAGCCCTGACTGGCAAGGATTTTGTCCTGACTGATGAGTGCCTGGAAATCCCGGCCCTGCCCGACCAGTTTGTCCTGACCACCGAAGTCGAGATCGATCCGGCCGCCAATGTCGCGCTGGAAGGGCTCTATATGTCCGGCGGCAGGTTTTGCACCCAATGCGAGGCCGAGGGCTTTCGAAAAATTACCTATTTCCCCGACCGGCCCGATGTCCTATCGCGCTATACGGTGCGAATCGAGGCCGATTCCGCAGCATTTCCCCGCCTTCTCTCCAATGGCAATCTGATCGAAAGCGGCACTGCAGCGAATGGTCGTCATTATGCCGTCTGGAACGATCCCTTCCCCAAGCCATGCTATCTGTTTGCCCTGGTCGCGGGCGAGTTGGACGAGCTCGCCGACGACTTCGTCACCATTTCGGGGCGCAAGATTGATCTGCGCATCTATGTCGATCCGGGCCAGGCGGCTCGTGCCGCCTATGCCATGGACGCCCTCAAACGTTCCATGGCCTGGGACGAACAGGCCTATGGGCGCGAATATGATCTGGACCTGTTCATGATCGTGGCCGTGCGCGATTTCAATTTCGGGGCCATGGAAAACAAGGGCCTCAACATATTCAATTCGTCGCTCCTGCTGGCCGAGCCTCAAACCGCGACGGATTTTGATTATGAGCGGATCGAAAGCGTCGTCGCGCATGAATATTTTCATAACTGGACCGGCAATCGCATTACCTGCCGCGACTGGTTTCAGCTGTGCTTGAAAGAGGGCCTGACCGTTTATCGCGACCAGACCTTTTCGGCCGATATGCGCGGTGCAGCGGTGCAGAGGATCAAGGACGTAAAGGCCCTGCGCGCGCGTCAATTTGCCGAGGATGCGGGTCCCCTCGCCCACTCGGTTCGGCCCGAGGCCTATGTCAAGATCGACAACTTCTATACCGCGACCATTTACGAAAAAGGCTCCGAACTCATCCGGATGCTACACACCCTCGTGGGGCCTCAGACCTTTCGCGCGGCGACGGATCTTTATTTCGAACGTTGGGATGGCCACGCGACCACAGTTGAGGGCTTTATCGCCTGTTTTGCCGAGGCATCGGGCCAGGACCTCGGCGCGTTTTTCCAATGGTATAGCCAGGCCGGTACGCCGCAGCTGGACTTGAAAACACACTATGATGCAGCGGCCAAGACCTTGGCCGTGACCTTGAGCCAGGCAACTGCGGCAACGCCGGGTCAAGGGCAGAAAAAGCCTTTGCCTGTTCCGGTTCGGCTTGGCCTTTTGGACCGCGAAGGGCGGGTCCAAAGCTTTGGTGGGCCGGGCAAGGAGAAGGCTGAGACCGAAACCGTCCTGGTCCTAGAGTCCGACATCCAAACCTTTGAACTGACCGGCGTACAAACTGAGCCGGTCATATCGGCTCTGCGCGGCTTTTCTGCGCCCGTGCAGCTCCGCTCTGATACGCCACCTCAGGACCGCTATGTGCTTTTGGCCTCTGATCCTGATCTCTTCAATCGCTGGGAGGCTGGCCAAGGTCTTGCGGCTGACCTGATCAAGGCGCGGGTACGCGGAGAGGCCGATACGGACGGCGAGGCCCGCTTCGCCAAGGCCCTTGGCCAGGCCTTAAGCGATCACGCGGCTGACCAGGCCTTCAAGGCCTTGCTGATCACCCTACCCAGCGAACCTGACCTGGCCATGAGCATGTTGCCAGCCGACCCTGCCGCAATTCACCAAGCGCGTGAGGGCCTGCGTGAAGACCTGGCACGGGTTTTAGGTATGGCCCTGAGCACCTTGCACGATCAATTGGCCTCAGATGGCCCATTCAGCCCCGATGCGGCAGGTGCTGGCCGAAGGGCCCTGCGCAATGCCGCACTAGATCTGCTCGCTGCGGTACCTAATCCCCAAGTCGTTGCGCGAGCACAGGGCCACTACAGGTCAGCTAGCAACATGACCGAGGCTATGGGCGGCCTAAACGCTCTACTCATTCTTGGTGGCGATGCCCTCGAGGCGGCCTTGGCAGACTTTTACGCCCGCTGGAAGAGCGAGCCCTTGGTAGTCGATAAATGGTTTGCACTCCAGGCCCGCAACCCGGCGGCGGACGCCTTGCGGCGTGTCATGGCCCTTACGGCGCACCCGGCGTTTGATGCCAAAAACCCCAATCGCTTGCGCGCCCTTATACAAACCTTTGCCTCA
>JBILKO010000092.1:0-10199 GCA_044376615.1 Caulobacteraceae bacterium | reverse complement strand
CCAACCCGGCCCGGTTCCACGCGGCGGATGGCACAGCCTATAGTTTCTTGGCCGACCAGATTCTAGCCGTTGATAAGTTCAACCCAATGACGGCTGCCCGCCTGATCGAGCCTCTAGGCGGTTGGCGACGATACGAGGCCGATCTTGGCGTCAAGATGAGGGCGCAGCTAGAGCGTATTCTCAGCCAGCCTGGCCTGTCGAAAAATGTCTCCGAACTCGCAGAAAAGGCATTGTCTTAAGTTTGTGACTTAGGTTGGCCTCGCCATATCTCGGTCGCATCTAGACGATAACCTGCAACGAACACACAGATGCCTGTTTTAGCTAAATTTTTACCTCCCGGCCTGTAACAAGACGCATGTATCCGTCCGGTCAATTTGAGCACGGAACAGGAGGACGCGGGATTGGCACATTTGAGCGGCCAGACTGATCGGAATTGGCCGCGTCAAGCCATGAGCAAGTGGTATGACCGCATATTGCGATCGGCGTCCAACTTGATCAAACCGAGGCCCAATAAGCCCCTTGGTGTTGTAGCAAGGGCTCTGCAAGAAGCGCTCAATAGCATCCCAGAGGCCTTCGCACTGTGGGACTCGTCAGGCAAGATGATCCTGTACAATCGCAATTATGCCGAGGTCTATGGCCTTGATAGTGCAGGCATAGCTCAACTCGGTGACCGCACGAACCTACGCCAACTCCTGGGCAAGGTCATGGTCAATCAGCAGCCCTCAGTGGACGGTCAACCGGGCGACTTTGAGGCCGAGCTCAAGGATGGCCGATGGGTGCGGATTTCGGAACGGCGGACGAGCGAGGGCGGCTGGGTATTGACGGCGTTCGACATTACCGCTGCTAAGGCGCAAAAAGAGGTCGACCGCCTCAATGAAGATGCGCTACGGCGTGCAGTCGAGGGTCTCGAAAAGAGCCAGGCCCAACTTGCCGATCTGGCACATAAATATGCCGCTGAAAAGATCCGGGCTGAGGGCTCAAACAAGGCCAAGAGCGAGTTTTTGGCCAATATGAGCCATGAGCTGCGCACCCCGCTCAATGCAATCATCGGCTTTTCGGAAATCATGGCCGGCGAAATGTATGGCCCATTGGGGGATAAGCGTTATCACGACTATTCCCACGATATTTTAGGGTCAGGTCAGCACCTACTTGCCCTAATCAATGATATTTTGGACATGTCCAAGATTGAGGCCGGGAAGCTGAGCCTTCGGTTCGAGCCGATCCACCTTGAGGATGTAATTGAAGACGCCACGCGCCTGGTGCGCAAGAATGCGCAAAAGGCTGGCCTGAGCCTTAACCTTGACCTGAGGGATCTCCCCTCAACCGAGGCCGACTACCGGGCGATCAAGCAGGTTTTGCTGAACCTGTTATCAAACGCCATCAAGTTCACGCCGCGCAATGGCTCGATCACGGTTTCCGCAAGACCCGAGCCCGGGCCCAATGGCGGCATGGTTATGGTCAGAGTGATTGACACTGGGATCGGGATTTTTGAAGAGGACCTTCAGCGCCTCGCCCAGCCTTTTGAGCAGATCGAAAGCCAATTGGCTAAGACCCAGCAAGGCTCAGGCCTTGGCCTTGCGCTCACCAAGTCTCTCATTGAATTGCACAAGGGAAGCCTCTTGATCGAGAGTAGTCCAGGCGAAGGTACCCAGGTGATTGTCGGCCTGCCCGTTCGTCAATCCAAAAGCGCTGAGGCGGCCTAGAAGGGCCAGCCCCTCTGTTTGCGGCTATAGCTCAGATAGCCGACATTGGCTCCGAGCCTCAGCCCAAATCCTGCGCGGACAGGCGCAAGCGTGATACCTTCAGCGCGCTGGTAATTGACGCCCAATCCGCCAATCACGTATCCAGATCCCTCTACCCCAGGGAAGCGACGATAGATCATGTCGGGGTATTGGAGATTATAGACCAGGGTAAAGACCCGGCTCACATTTCCGCCAACATCCCAACCCATTGAAGGGCCCTGCCAAGCGACTTCCTGCGGCGGATGGCCCTTCATATAGAGCAGGCCGCGCCCATAGCGCAGGCCCAGGCCGATGGCACCAGAACCTTCCTCGCCAGCAATATAGGCGGTTGGAAGGCCGTTCTCCTCAAACATTTTCTGAATCGCCGACCCGGCATTTTCAGCCGTAACGCCCATATAATCCGAAATCGAATGGATCAGCTCATCGCTCGTATAGGTCTCTGCCGATGCATGGTCGGCATGGTTACCAGGGTCCGGAAGGGCTGTTACAGGCTTATCCTGGGCATCGGCTGGCGGCCCCAAGCCAATTCCGCCCAAGCTCGCCAATCCAGAAACAATCAAGGTGCGGCGGTCCATTCTGATCTCCCGATTGGCCCCATTGGCCCGACTCATTTCACCTCAATATGACGTGTTTGAGGCTGCGCGTTAAGGGCAGGCTGAGCCAATCCGCAAATCATCCTCGTCCAGGACTGTGGCAAGATCGCGCGAATATGCTAGAGCCTGACGCCATGAGCACGACTCCCCTATCCCGCATCCGTAACTTCTCCATTGTCGCCCATATCGACCATGGCAAGTCCACCCTGTCTGACCGCCTGATCCAGGAAACCGGGGGCCTGACGGCCCGCGAGATGAAGGAGCAGGTTCTCGATTCCATGGATATTGAGCGCGAGCGCGGAATCACGATTAAGGCCCAGACTGTGCGGCTCAATTACCGCGCCGATGATGGGCTGGACTATGTGCTGAACCTGATGGACACGCCCGGGCATGTCGATTTTGCCTATGAGGTGTCGCGTTGTCTCGCAGCCTGTGAAGGCTCTATCCTCGTGGTCGATGCCAGCCAAGGCGTCGAAGCCCAGACCCTGGCCAATGTCTATCAGGCCATCGACAATAATCACGAGATTGTTCCGGTCCTGAACAAGATCGATCTGCCGGCTGCTGAGCCCGAGCGGATTCGGGCCCAGATCGAGGATGTGATCGGGCTTGATGCCTCCGATGCCGTGCTCTGCTCTGCCAAGAGCGGGCTTGGCATTCATGATGTGCTTGAGGCCGTTGTGACGCGTTTGCCATCGCCCAAGGGCGATGCCGAGGCGCCACTCAAGGCCCTGCTGGTCGATGCCTGGTATGACCCCTATCTCGGCGTGGTCGTCTTGGTGCGCGTTTTTGATGGCAGCATGAAGCGCGGCCAAAAGATCAAGATGATGCAGACCGGCGCGGTTTATACCCTCGAAAAGCTGGGCGTGTTTCAGCCCAAGGCCACCGATGTTGAATCGCTCAGCGCTGGTGAGGTTGGCTTCTTTACCGCCTCCATAAAGGAAGTCGCCGACGCCGCCGTCGGCGCGACCATTACCGAGGACCGCCGACCAACCACCTCACCCCTGATCGGGTTTAAGGAGGTGCAGCCGGTCGTGTTTTGCGGCCTCTTCCCGGTCGATGCGGCCGATTTCGAAGACCTGCGCGCCGCCGTTGGCCGCCTCAGGCTCAATGATGCCAGCTTTACCTTTGAGATGGAGACCTCGGCGGCGCTAGGCTTTGGCTTCCGCTGCGGTTTTCTTGGTCTGTTGCACCTGGAAATCATTCAGGAGCGGCTGCAGCGCGAATTTAATCTCGACCTGATCGCAACGGCCCCCAGCGTCATTTACAAGATCACCCTCACCAGCGGCGAGGTGGTCGAGTTGCATAATCCCGCCGACATGCCCGACCCGGTCAAGATCGCCTCAATCGCTGAGCCCTGGATCAAGGCCACCATCTTTACCCCCGATGAGTATCTCGGCTCGGTCATCAAGCTGTGCCAGGACCGCCGCGGGCAGCAGCGCGAGCTGTCCTATGTCGGCACGCGGGCCATGGTCATTTATGACCTGCCCCTGAATGAGGTCGTGTTCGACTTTTACGACCGCCTGAAATCCATCTCCAAGGGCTATGCCAGCTTCGATTACCAGATGGAGGACTATCGCACAGGTGACCTGGTCAAGATGTCCATCCTGGTCAATGCAGAGCCAGTCGATGCCCTGTCCATGCTTGTGCACCGCGACCGGGCCGAACAGCGCGGCCGCGGCATGTGCGAAAAGATGAAGGATTTGATCCCTCAGCATCTATTTGTCATCCCGATCCAGGCTGCAATCGGCGGCCGGATCATTGCCCGCGAAACCGTTCGGGCCCTGCGCAAGGACGTGACCGCTAAATGCTATGGCGGCGACCTCTCACGCAAACGCAAGCTGCTCGACAAGCAAAAAGAGGGCAAGAAAAAGATGCGTCAATTCGGCAAGGTCGAGATCCCGCAAGAAGCTTTTATTGCGGCGCTCAAGATGGATGCTGATTAGGGCGTCCCGGCCTGCTCTAGGATCGCCTCGGGGCTGGCCTCATACTCGCCTGCCAACCAGGACAGGATCTCTCGCGCCGCTGGGTGATCAATCTCTGCATAGCGGTTGCGCAGGCGGTCGCGGGCGGTCTGGTCTAGGCGGGTCAGGCCCTCATCATTGAAGGGGATCAGGTCCTTGCGCATGCGCATGGCCAGGAACGGATCGGCGATCTCAGACAGGGCCCTTTCGAAGGCGCCGGTGTAGCAATAGTCCAGGCCTTGACGGTAGGACTGGGCCAGGGTCAGGGTCGGAATGCAGGACAAGATTGGCTGTAGCGCCGGGTTGACCGCGTGACCGGTCAGGTGTTCGGCATTGGCCGCCGGCCGACCGGTAAAGCCCCGCAGGTGCAAACACGACGCCATACGCGGGCTGTCATTGACCGGATAATTGTCCCACAGGCAAACCTTGCGACCCAGGCGTTCGCTGACCGATTTCAAATGACCGGGATTAATCTCGCGCGAACAGACTTCCTCGCCCGTCCAATAGACCTTAACCTGCGGGTCCAATAACCGCCCAAGATCTTCCAGATAATCCGTTGGTCGGTTGCCAAAATGCCGGTCCAGCACCGGGTCATCGCTATAATAGCTTGGGCAAACATAGATCTGGGTCGCGCGGCTATGGTCTGCGCAAAAGGCGACAATCTCAGCCTGGCGCTCGGCAAGGTCTGGCACATCGCCGCGCATATCATCAAACAGGATCGCCAGATCATCGATATCAACCCCGTCAATCTGCTCTAGCTTGCGCTTAAGCAGATCCTTAGTCTCAGCGTCAAAATTCAGGTGCGCGCCATAGGGGCTAAGACCAACCCCGAACCGAATACTGTGGTGACGGCATTGCCAGGCAAACACGGCCAGGTCCTGCGAATGGCTGACCGTCATGTCTTCACGCCATTGGCGGCGTAGATGGGCATCGGCCTTAGGCGCATAGTGGTAGAAACTATAGCCGGCCGGACTCAGGCGCTTGACCACTTCTTCACGCGCAGCAAAGGACCAGGGCTTGCCGTAATAGCCTTCGATGATGCCAAGCGGCGGTGTTCCGGGTGGCAAGGGCTTATTCATGATCAGACCCTGTGGGAAGTCGGATGACATAGGACTTGCTCATGTCTTCTAACACGGCCCAGACCCCCGAAAAGCCGGGTTCAATGACAAATTGATCGCCCGGCCCAAATCGCTGCGCCTCGCCGCCATCGGGGATCAGGCTCATTTGGCCCGACAGGATTTGGCAATATTCCCACTCGTCATAATGAACACGCCAGGCCCCGACCGTGGCCGTCCATATACCGCAATAGGTCAAGCCATCAGCGCTTTCATAAGCGTTCAAGGTTCGAGTTAAAGGCGCGCCCGAGACAATATTGCGCGGGGCCTCGGCGTCTGGGACCGGGTCTGGACGGACAAGGCGATGCAACATGGCGGCTCTTTAGACTCGCGACGGAAGGACACGCTCGTCGCACTATCGGGCCGCTTGGTTAATCTGGGCCTAAGGCCGCGGGCTTAACGAGGCCGTGATAGACGTCGGAGGATTTGGCCAAAGGCTGAATCAAAACCCGGCCGGGGTCGACCGGGCCAGGCATCAGAATGCGGCCGGGATCGGTCCTCTCAAACCCAAGCCCCGAAAAATAGGCGAGGTCCCCGACCAAGAGGATCGCCCCGACCTCGGCCTCGGCCGCCGCCTGGCAGGCCGTTTTTATAAGCTGCGCACCAAGGCCTTGGCTGCGCAGGCTGGACTCCACCGCGAATGGGCCAAGAAAGACCAGGCGCTCCGGTCCGATCTGGATGGGCCAAAGCCGCACACTGCCGACGATCTCCCCCCCTTGCTCGGCCACAAATGACAGATCGCCGATCGGACGATTACCCTCACGCAGCCGCTCGGCCGTCTTGGCCAACCGGCCAGGGCCAAAGGCGCGCATAACCAAGGCGTCGATCGCGGCCCCATCCTTTGCCTGCTCATTTCGAATCTGCAGTGTCAAGGCCTTGGCGCGAACAAGGTTCGCCGTCTGGGTCATATCCGTGCGTTCGCCCTCGTGTGCGGCCAACTCGGCCAGCGCGATAAATTTCGGCCAGACCAATGGCCCAGTCCTCCCGTGCAATCAAAGCAAAACCGCACTTCTGGCGCAAAAATCTCACCCAGCGACTTGACCCTTATTGGATTCCGCGTGCGGTCCGGTCCATGGTGAAGGTCATATGACCGACACCCCCACACCCGATTCCTCATCGACCGGCCCATCAGAGCCAACGCCATCACTTCTTGGGCAACGGGCCTTTGTCCTGTTCTGGGCGGCAAAGTTCATTGATGTTCTGGCGGTACAGGTCCAGGCGGTCGCGATCGCCTGGCAGGTCTATTCCCTAGCGCGGCAAAGTCATGGCGTTGGTGAAGCAGCGCTCATTGTCGGCCTGATCGGCCTAGCCCAATTCATCGCCCTGCTTAGCCTCACCCTTTTCGCCGGCGAGGCGGCGGACCGCCATGATCGCCGCACCATCATGATCCTGGCCCTCTTGGTCGAGATTGCCTGTGCAGGCGGCCTGTTTATGCTGGCACAGGACGGCCACCCAGAGCTTTGGCCGATCATCGCCTTGGCCCTGATCTTTGGCGGTGCGCGGGCCTTCTTTTCTCCGGCCAGCGGGGCCATGGGTCCGATGTTGGTGCCGCGCGAACTCTTGCCAAAAGCCATCGCCTGGAACTCGCTGGCCTGGCAAAGCGCCTCGATCGTGGGGCCAGCCCTAGGCGGCATCTTGTGTGCCTTTTCGGCGGCAACGGCCTATGGCGCAGCCCTTGGCCTTTATGCCCTTTCGGTCGCCCTGCTGCTCTGCATCCGCGCCAATACTAAGCCCGAGGTGCAAGCGGGGTCTCGCAAAGAGCTGATCCTCGAGGGCCTGTCCTATGTCTGGACCAATAAGATTGTGCTTGGGGCCATCTCGCTCGACCTGTTCGCCGTCCTGCTGGGCGGGGCCACAGCCCTTTTGCCCGTGTTTGCGCGCGACATATTGCATGTTGGCGCTTCGGGATTTGGCATATTGAAAGCCGCGCCCGCGATTGGCGCCTCCAGCATGGCCATCTTCCTGGCCGTTTTCACCATCAAGCGTAGGGCGGGCCTTTATATGTTCAGCGCTGTGGCCGTGTTTGGAGTTGCCACGATCGTCTTTGGCCTGTCGAAGCTGCTCTGGTTATCGGTGGCGGCGCTAGCCGTACTTGGCGCGGCTGACATGATCTCAGTCTATGTGCGCCAGACCCTGGTCCAGATCGTGACACCGGACTCCATGCGGGGTCGGGTCTCAGCCGTTTCCGGTCTCTTCATCGGCGCATCTAACGAGCTTGGCGAATTTGAAAGCGGGGTTGCGGCCCGTCTGCTTGGCGCGGTCGGTGCAGCCGTGTTTGGCGGCGTTGGGGCCTTGGCGGTCACCGCCATCTGGGCCAGCCTCTTCCCGGCCTTGCGCAAGGCTGATCGCCTGACCTAAAACAATCACAACAAAAAAATCGAGGAGCAGGATGATGGGCGTACTTAAGGGCAAGGTGGTCTTGGTTACCGGCGGCGGCCGCGGCGTTGGCCGTGAATGCGCGCTTTTGGCCGCTCAAGAGGGTGCCAGCGTGGTCGTCAATGATCTGGGCGCCTCTGTCGGCGGTGACGATCTAGGCTCGGCGGGACCGGCTGAGGAAGTCGCCGCCGAGATCCGGGCCGCAGGCGGTCAGGCGGTCTCCAATTCCGACAGCGTCAGCTCTATGAACGGCGTCAAGGCCATGGTCGAACAGGCCATGGACACGTTTGGCGGCCTGCATTCTGTGGTCAATCCGGCCGGCATCCTGCGCGATGGTATGTTTCATAAGATGCCGGACGAGGACTGGGACGCGGTGATCGAGGTACATTTGCGCGGCGCCTATAATGTCACCCGTGCCACGGTCGAGCATTTCCGCAATCAGGGCGAAGGCTCCTATGTCCTGTTCACCTCAACCTCTGGCCTGATCGGCAATATTGGCCAGGCCAATTATGCTGCCGCTAAGCTGGGCGTTATGGGCCTGTCGCGGATCATCGCCATGGAAGGCGCGATCAAGGCGGTGCGGTCTAATATCATCGCCCCCTTTGCCTGGACCCGCATGATTGCCACTATTCCGGTTAAGGACGAGGCTTCGGCGGCACGCGTCGAGCGGATGAAGAATGGCATGCGCGCCGATCAGGTGGCACAATTAGCAGTCGCCCTCGCCTCACCTCAGGCCCATGCGGTATCGGGGCAGGTCTTTGCCGTGCGCGGCAACGAGATCGTGCTGTTTGACCAGCCGCGGCCCGTGCGCTCCGTCTCGCGCATTGAGGGCTGGAGCCCGAGCTCGATCTTGGAACAGGCAGTACCGGCCATGGCCGCAAGCTTTACCGATCTGGGCGCTACGGCCTCGGTCTTCCCCTATGATCCGGTCTAGGGCCTAGATCGCCGCCTCCCATTCGAGGAATTCAGGCGTGGTCAGCAGGGTCTCGGCATAGGCGGCGGCCAGGCCCTCATCGCCAAAATCGGCCAGTTCAATGCCAAAAGTGCGGAACCGCGTCGCGACCGGCGTGTAGAAGGCGTCGGCGATCGACCAGGTGCCGAGCAAGAAGGGTCCAGTCACCTGGAACTGCCGGCGCAATTGCGTCCAGAGGCTGACAATTCGGCGGATATCGGCCTCAGCCTCCGGGCTCAAGTTGATCGTCTTGCGAGCATCAATCTCCATCGGGCATTCATTGCGTAGGGCCGCAAAGCCCGAATGCATCTCGGCCGTCGCGCTGCGGGCCAAGGCCCTTGCGATTGGATCAGCGGGCCAAAGGTGCTGCCCCGGAAACCGCTCCGCCAGATATTCGCAGATCGCCAGCGAATCCCAAATGGTCAGACCATTATCCTTCAAGGCCGGAACCCGGCCAGACGGCGAATGCTTGGCAATGGCATCCGTCGTGCCGTCCCAGCGCAACGGTATAAGCGTCTCAGTAAAGCTGATGCCCGCATGCTTTAGGGTCAGCCAGGGCCTTAGCGACCAGCTAGACCAGTTTTTAGTGCCAATTATGATTTCCATGGCTTGATCCGTTCTTACTGGTATGGGGGCGCGACATAGGTCAAGACTGACACCAATAACAAAAAGAAAGACCCAGAGGGAAGCGTTTGGTGCAAATCTTGCGATCCCAAGCCTTGACATCAGGGCCGGACCGTTCGCATCCAAGCACCTTCTGCGCTGAACACAGCCGTCACCGGACTAAAAGCCCATGATCCCGCGTTATGCCCGCCCCGAATGTGCCGATCTTTGGTCGCCCCAGACCAAATACAGCATCTGGTTTGAGATCGAGGCCCATGCCGCTGATGCCATGGCGGAGCTGGGCGTGATCCCAAGAGAGGCAGCCAAGGCGATCTGGGAAAAGGGCCGCAATGCGGTCTGGGATTCTGACCGGATCGATGAAATCGAGCGCGTGGTCAAGCACGATGTCATTGCCTTCCTGACCCATGTCTCGGAAGTGGTGGGCCCCGAGGCGCGCTTCCTTCATCAGGGCATGACCTCGTCGGATGTGCTCGATACCTGCCTAGCGGTTCAGCTAAGCCGGGCTAGCGATATGCTGATTGCCGATGTTGACCTGGTCCTGGCCGCCCTCAAGCGCCGGGCCATGGAACATAAGCTAACCCCCACGGTTGGCCGCAGCCACGGCATCCATGCCGAGCCCACCACATTTGGCCTCAAACTGGCCGGTCACTATGCCGAGTTCCAGCGCGCCAAAGAACGGTTGGCAATGGCCCGGTTCGAGATCGCCACCTGCGCGATTTCGGGCGCGGTCGGCACCTTTGCCAATGTTGACCCCCGTGTTGAGGTCCATGTCGCCGAAAAGATGGGGCTGAGCGTTGAGCCGGTTTCAACCCAGGTCATTCCGCGCGACCGTCATG
>JBILKO010000006.1:0-54516 GCA_044376615.1 Caulobacteraceae bacterium | reverse complement strand
CCTCTAAGCGATTGGCTTAGGTCGCTGGCCAAAATCAAGGCCAAGGTACCCGATGATGTCCTGGTCCTGCCGTCACACAATGAGCCCTTCTATGGCCTGCATGCCCGCCTTGATCACCTGATCCGTGGCCATGAGCGGGCCTTGACGCGTCTGACGGCGGCCTTAGCTGAGCCCAAACGCAGCATTGATGTGTTCGGCTCGCTATTTGCGCGCAAGATTGGGCCGGAGGTTTTGGGCATGGCGACGGGCGAAAGCCTAGCGCATCTCAATTGCCTGGTCGGTCGCGGCTTGGCTGTTGTCGAACCCGACAGTGACGGCGTCTATTGGTATAGCCAGGCCTAAACGAGACTTGACCAATCCAGGCCTTGACGGCGTGGTTTCTGCGCTAGATTACTTAAGGGTAAACGCCCTGGAGAGCTGGTTTTGAGCGACAATAAGTCTGATCTATTGCGATCCTTGAGCATTGATCGCAATCAGCCGCCTTTGGCCAAATCGCCCCTGGGTGTTGGGGTGATCGTGATCGCCGTGGTGGCGAGCCTTGGCGTCGGCGGTGCAATCGGATGGGTGCTAAAGCCCAAGCCCAAAGTGGTTGCGGCCGCAGCGCCTGTCCCAGCCAATCAGGGTCCGGTTCGCGCCAGCGGCTTGACCGCGTCTGGGTATGTCGTTGCGCGCGCCCGCGCCACGATTGCGGCGGAGGTGACGGGCCGAGTGGTCGAGGTAAGGGTCGAAGAGGGCCAGGTCGTGCGCGCCGGTGATATCTTGGCTGTGCTCGATGGCTCTATAGCCAATGCGGACAACCAAACCGCTCAAGCGCGTCAAAAATCGGCCGAAGCCTCGGTGGTGGCGGCTCAAGCTAGCTATGACGAGGCGCAAAAGGCCTTTATCCGTGCCAAGTCCTTGTCCGCTTCAGGCTATGCCAGCGACGCCAATCTGCAGGCCGCAACGGCGCGTAGCCAATCGGCCCAGGCCCAGCTGGATTTGGCCCGAGCGCAGCTGGGCGCGGCCCGGTCCGATGCCAATCGCGCTGGCCTGCAGCTTGGCAAATTCGTTATTCGCGCGCCGTTTTCTGGTGTGGTGATCGACAAGGCCGCCCAGGCTGGCGAAATCATCTCGCCCCTTTCGGCCGGCGGCGGTTTTACCCGCACAGGGATTTGCACCATTGTTGATATGGACAGTCTCGAGATTGAGGTGGATGTAAACGAGGCCTATATTGGCCGCGTCACGGCGGGCCAAAAGGTTGAAGCTATTCTCGATGCGTATCCGGACGCCGTCCTGCCAGCCCATGTGATTGCCACCATTCCCGCCGCCAGCCGCGATAAGGCGACGGTCCGGGTTCGGATCGGCATTGATACCAAAGACGCTAAAATCTTGCCTGATATGGCCGTTAAGGTCACTTTTGTCGAAAAACCAGCCTGATCGCGGCTGGAACCGGAGCCCCGCATGTCCGATTTCATCAAGCTTACCAATGTCACCAAGACCTATACGCGTGGCAAGGAAACCATCAGCATTTTCGACAAATTGACCTTGACCATTCCCAAGGGTGATTTTGTTGCAATAATGGGGCCGTCCGGTTCGGGCAAGACGACTCTACTAAACCTGCTAGGCGGCACGGACCGGTGCGACAGTGGCGAAATCGTCTTTGATGGCGAACACATTGAGGGCTATTCCGAGGGGCAGTTGGCGGCCTGGCGGGCGCGCAATGTCGGTTTTATCTTTCAGTTCTATAATCTGATGCCGGTCTTGACCGCTGCCCAGAATGTCGAGCTACCGCTTCTCTTGACCTCGCTGTCCTCGCAAAAGCGCAAGGAAAATGTCGCAACCGCGCTCAAGATCGTCGATCTGTCGGAACGGGCGGGGCACAAGCCTAAGGAGCTGTCCGGTGGTCAGCAACAGCGCGTGGCAATTGCCCGAGCAATTGTCTCCGACCCCAAATTCCTGCTTTGCGACGAGCCGACCGGAGATCTGGACCGGGCCACGGCCAATGACATCCTAAAGACCCTGCAGCAGCTAAATCGCGAACTGGGCAAGACCATTATCATGGTCACCCACGACCCCGAGGCTGCACGCTTTGCCACCCGCACCCTGCACCTGGATAAGGGTCAATTTGTCGAGGTGACGTCGTGACCGACTTCGATCTGGTTTGGAAAAACCTGTTTCGCAGACCGCTGCGCACCAGCCTTTTGATCATCTCAATCTTTATCGCCTTTTTGATATTCGGGTTGTTGGTCAGTATCAATGTCGCGCTCGAGCGCTCGTCTGAGAGCGGCACTGCGGGCAATCGTTTGGTGGTTGCCAATAAGATCAATTTCACTCAGCCCATGCCGTTCGCCTATATCAACCAGGTGGCGACAATAACTGGCGTTACTGCAGTGACCCATTTTAGTTGGTTCGGGGCCTATTATCAGGACCTGGCCAAGAGCCGCTTTGTCGGATTTGCCGTCGATCCAGCAACCTATACATCCGTATATTCTGACCAGATTAAGCTGGGCCCAGGCCAGCGCGAGGCCTTTATCAAGCAACGCGACGGGGTCATTGTTGGTAAGGCCTTGGCTGAACAATATGGCTGGCGCCTTGGCCAGGTCATTCCGATCAGTTCCAATATCTATATCCAGCCAGATGGACGTCGGACATGGGACATGCGAGTTGTCGGCATTTTTACAGGTGCCAAGCCAACTGACCCAACCACGGCTCTTTATTTTAATTACGAGTATCTGAACGAGAGCCGGACTTTTGGTCGAGACCAGATCGGGACGATCGGCGTTGTGACGGCTTCGCCCGATCTTAATGACGCGGTTGCCAAGGCCATTGATGCCCGGTTTGCAAACTCGCCTTATGAGACGGCCACCGTCGATGAAAAGACCTTCCAGCGAGCCTTCTTGAAACAGGCGGGCGACCTGAACTTCATCATTACCATGGTGGTGGCCGCCGCCTTTGCCGCGATCTTGATGATTGTCGGGACGACCTTGGTGTCGGCGGTGCGCGAACGGACCAAGGAGATCGGGGTGATGAAGACCCTGGGCTTTCCTGGTGCCCGTGTCCTGCGCATGGTGCTCGGCGAGTCGACCCTGCTTTCGGGCCTAGGCGGGGGCCTTGGGCTTGGCGTTGCTGCCTTTATGTTGCACGGCCTGTCCAAATCGCCGATGGGGGCCAGTTTTGGTGACCTGTCGATGGACTTATCCGTGGCCCTGGTTGGGATCGTTTTGGCCATCCTGCTCGGCCTGGTCACGGGCTTGATCCCAGCCCTGTCGGCGCTTCGCATGAATATTATCGACGCCCTAGGCCGGCGATAGGGAGACGCGTCATGAGCCTCTTGAACCAGACCGGTTCGGTCATAATGATGAATGTCCGCTCCATCCCGCAAAGGCTATGGATGTCGTTGGCGACGGTAGTTTCGATTGCCCTGGTGGTCGCGGTCCTGCTGGGGTTTTTGGCCCTGGCCAATGGCTTTAGTCAGACCTTGAAGGGGTCAGGCTCACCCAATGTCGTGATCGTGCTGCGCGATGGGTCGGGTGCTGAGCTAAACAGCGTAATCGGCCGCGATCAGATCGACCTCCTAGCTGAGGGGCCGGGCATAAAGCGCGGCGCCGACGGAAAGCCCTTGATTTCAGGTGAGCTGATGCTGGTGGTCGATGGCATCAAGAAATCGTCCGGCACCAAGGCCAATATGCCCCTGCGTGGTATTGGCCCCAACGGCCTGGCTGTGCGTAGCCAGGTAAGGCTGCGTGAAGGGCGGATGTTTTCGCCAGGGTCCAACGAGATCGTCGTTGGCGCTGGGCTTTTGCGTGAATTTGCCGGTTTCGAAATGGGCAAGACCATTCGCTTTGGGGCACAGACCTGGCGCGTGGTTGGCGTGTTTGAAGCTCCAGGCACAGTATTTGAGTCTGAACTCTGGGCCGATGCGCCGGTGGTTCAGAGCCTATTTAAGCGCGGCACCACCTTCCAGACCGCGCGCATTGCCCTGACCAGTCCAGAGGCGGTGCCGGCCTTTGTTGCCTATGTTAAGGGCGATCCGCGCCTGCAATTAAAGGCTCAGAGTGAGCAGGAATACTTTGCCGCCCAGGCTGAACGCTCTGGCCTCTTGATCAAATATGTCGGTTGGCCGCTGGGCCTGATCATGTCGATCGGGGCCTTGGCTGGGGCCTTGAACACCATGTATGCGTCGGTGGCGTCCCGCGCGTCTGAGATCGCGACCTTGAGGGTGATCGGCTTTTCCGGCTTTTCCGCCTTTATGGGTACGATGTGCGAGGCCCTTGTATTGTCGGCGCTCGGGGCCCTGTTGGGCACAGCTATCTGTACGCTCTTGTTCAATGGCCTATCGGCCTCGACCCTCGGCGCGGGCTTTACTCAGGTGGCGTTCAGGCTTCAGGTCGGACCTGAACTGGTCGGCCAGGCCGTCATTCTGGCCTTAATTATCGGCTTTGTCGGTGGGGTGTTTCCCGGTCTAAGGGCCGCGCGGCAACGGCCCCTGCTAGCGCTCTAGGCGCTTTGGTTCAGGGTAAGGGCGGTAGACGGCGGCGGCGGCTGCTGCGCGCTGGGGCCATAGCCTGCGCCGGTGCAGCGCGAGGCCGCGACCTCATGGGCGATGGCCCTAACGACGCCCTCGGTTACATATTTCGCTGCTTCAATGGCGCGGCCGTGCCGGGCTAGGACGGCATCAAAGGCTTCGGTGGCTTGGATCAGCCTAATACGGTCCTCACGCGACGTTCCTGCAAGGATCTGTGGTGCTTCCCGCAATTGCCGGGACTCGTGCCGATAGAGATTGGCCAGGCGCGTGGTTTCGGGCAGGGTTTGGGCCACATCCAAAGGCCGGTTCGCCTCAAAGGCCTGGCATTCAATGGCCAGGCGATGGGTCAGGTTTACGGTCAGGTCGAAAATGTGTTCAAGCCGGGCTTGCGCGGCCTGATTGTCTTCGTCTTGGGTCATTTCCGGTTCTATTTCGGGGTCAGACATCATGGGGTCGGCTCCAGGGTCAGACCTTGCATTTTCAGCATTTCCTTTTGCACGGCCGCTGCCAGGCCCACGCCACCCGCACGACTGATCTGTTTGGCATAGGCCTCGGTCAGGAAGGACTTGAACGCGGCCTCGCCCTCACCACCACCGAACGGGTCGGAGGTCTCAACCCCGGCAAACATGGAGGACAGCGCGTTGGATAGATACGAGGCCTCGAAATCCTGCGCCGTTTTCTTGATCTTGGCCAGGGTTTCTGGGTCGGCAACCTTGGTTGGCGACAGACCGTCACCGCCCTTAGGTGCCGTTGGCAGAGGCCGCAAGAGGCTTGGGGATACGCTGATGGGGCTAAGGGCCATTACATCACCTGAATATCGGCCTGCAGCGCGCCTGCGGCCTTGATGGTCTGGAGGATGGAGATCATGTCGCGCGGCGTAACCCCAAGTGTGTTCAAGGCCTTGACCAGGGAGGCCAAGGAGGCCCCATCCTTAAGGGTCAAGAGTTGCTTTCCGGTTTCCTCGCTCACCGTGACATTGGACTGTGGGACGACCTGAGTTGTGCCGCCTGCCAAGGGGTTTGGCTGGCTAACCGCAGGGGTCTCTTGAACCGAGACGGTTAGATTGCCTTGTTGAACGGCGACGGTGGATATGCGGACATTGTCACCCATGACAATCACGCCCGCGACCTCGTCAATCACGACCTTAGCAATATTATCGGCCTGGATTTCTAAGGACTCAATCTGGGTAACAAAGCCGACCATGTCCTGGCCCCGCGGTGGGCGCAGGGTGACAATGGTTGGGTTATCGGCAAAGGCAGCGCCAGGATAGCGGGCATTAATGGTCTCACTGATCCGCTTGGCGGTGGTAAAGTCGGGATTGCGTAGGGTCAGGCGCATCTGGCTCATCTGACCCAGCTGAAAGCCAGTTTCTTTTTCGACGAGCGCGCCGCCAGCAATCCGTCCTGCTGTTGGCACGCCCTTGGTGACCGACGACCCAGACTGGCCAGAGGCCGAAACCGCGCCGGTCTGAACCGTGCCTTGTGCCAAGGCATAGGCCTCGCCATCGCCGCCGAGCAGGGGCGTGACCAAAAGCGTGCCGCCTAGCAGGCTCTTGGCATCGCCAAAGGCAGACACCGTCACATCAATCTTGGACCCCGTTGCCGCAAAGGCGGGCAGGCGGGCCGTGACCATGACGGCGGCAACATTCTTGGTATTGAGATTGGCATCGCGGGTATTGACGCCCAGACGCTCCAGCATGGCCTCAAGGCTTTGCTTGGTAAAGGGGGCGTTTCGCAACGAGTCGCCTGTGCCGTTCAGGCCAACAACAATGCCATAGCCGACCAGCTCATTGTCTCGAATGCCTTCGAACGAGACAATGTCCTTGATCCGTGACCGCGCCGTGGCCGGGCTCGTGACCAGGCCCGCCATAGCGATTGCCATAATGACCAATGCCCAATTCCAGGTGCGTTGACGCATTTTTGCCTAGTCCTCAAACCTAATCGTGCGCAGATCCCGCGCTTTGTCCCTATTCATGCGAGGATCGTGCCAAGTTGGAGAAGAAAAATGGTTAATGGATTCAGCGGCTTGAAAATTGGCGTGCTCGGACGGGAAAAACCTGGGCAAGAATTGCCGAGCCTTAAGGAAACATAAACGCCAATCCATGAAACTGTTAACCAGGCGCAGTTATGCTGTGTCGATTCCTTTGAACGGACGCCGCCGCCATGAAGATCAACGGCTCCAGCCCCATCGGCCCGGCAACGCCAAGCCGGGCAAGCCAGCGTAGCGCTGACAGCGGGTTTCGTTTGCCTGAGACATCCGAGGCTAAGAGGCTGGCACAGTCGCACGGGCCAGCGCAACGACCGGCATTGGCTCGATCGATGCGCTTATGGCGCTGCAATCGGTCGGCGGGCCGTTAGAGCGTCGCCGCCGCGCCGTGCGCCGAGCGGACAAGATTCTAGACGTCCTTGACGAGGTCAAGATCAGCCTGCTTGAGGGTGATGTTCCAGCTAGCGCCTTAGGAAACCTGGTCCAGGCCGTGCACCAGACTCGCGATTCGACCGATGATCCGGGCCTCGAAGCGCTGTTGAATGAGATAGAAACCCGCGCTGCGGTTGAAATTGCTAAGCTTGAAACCCGTTAATCGCGTCATGGTATTGTAATCTAACCCCTCTATGACGAGGCGCGTTGATCCGGACAGATGTTTTGGTATAAGCGGCCTCGCTTCAGCACGAAGCGTTAGATAGAGAGCGTGAGGACGTCCATGACGACGGCCACAATGCAGGTGGATTTGGCGACCTATCGTCCTTCAGAGGACGAGGAATTTATGTCGCCACGTCAACGCGCCTATTTCCGGCAAAAGCTGTTGGCCTGGAAACAGGACATCCTCGACCAGTCGAAAGAGACCTTGTCGCATCTGCAACAGGAAACCGAGAACCATCCGGACCTGACCGATCGGGCAACTTCTGAAACCGATCGGGCCTTGGAGCTTCGCACCCGCGATCGACAACGTAAGCTTATCTCAAAGATCGACGCGGCCATCCGCCGGATCGAGGACGACTCCTACGGCTATTGTGAGGAGACCGGCGAACCGATCAGCCTAGCGCGCCTTGAAGCCCGCCCGATCGCAACCCTGAGCCTTGAAGCCCAAGAGCGCCATGAGCGGCGTGAACGCGTTCACCGCGACGATTAGCGACTGTTTCGTGGTCCAGCCATGACCTGGCTTTGGACTAGGCTTTGATTTCGCGATCCTGGTCCTTTAGGGATGGGGTCGACCTTCCGTAATGAGAGACCGCCCATGACCGTTAAGGTCCGCTTTGCCCCGTCTCCGACGGGCCGTATCCATGTTGGTAATATTCGCGCCGCACTGACCAATTGGCTGTTTGCCCGTCGTCATGGCGGCGTCTTTGTGCTGCGCATCGACGATACCGATCTGGAGCGCTCAACCCAGGCCTATGAAGACGGGATCGAAACCGACCTGACCTGGCTCGGCCTGACCTGGGACGAGCGCTACAACCAGTCCAAGCGGTTTGATATCTATCAGGCGGCGGCTGAGCGCCTTAAAGCCATGGGCAAGCTCTATCCGTGTTACGAGACCGGTGAAGAACTCGACCGTCGCCGCAAGGTGCAATTATCCCGTGGCCAGCCGCCCATCTATGACCGCGCGGCCCTCGCCTTGACCGCTGATCAGATCGCCGCCCTGAACGCAGAAGGCCGCAAGCCGCACTGGCGCTTCAAGCTCGATGGTCGCAGGGTCAGATGGACAGATCTGGTGCGCGGCGAATGTGATGTCGATACCAACTCCATGTCCGATCCTGTCCTGATCCGCGAAGACGGGGCCTTTCTCTATACCCTGCCGTCCGTGGTCGATGATCTGGAAATGGGGATTACTCATGTCGTGCGCGGCGAGGACCATGTCACCAATACCGGCGTCCAGATTGAGATTTTTGAGGCCCTAGGCGGCACTGCCCCAACCTTTGGGCACTTCTCGCTTCTGGTTGGCACTGATGGCGAGGCCCTGTCCAAGCGGCTCGGCTCCATGTCGATCATGGACATGCGCGAAAAGGGCTATGAGCCCTTGGCCGTGACCTCTCATCTTGCCCGCCTGGGGACGAGTGATCCGCTAGAGGCCATGGGCTCCCTGACCGAACTTGGTCAGACCTTTGACTTTTCGAAAATGGGACGCGCGCCGGCGCGCTATGACCCCGCTGATCTTGACCGCCTGAATTCCCAGGTCCTGCATGCCATGGCCTATGCCCAGGCCAAGCCACGGCTCGGGGCCCTTGATGTTGATCTTGGCGAAGCGTTTTGGTTGGCCATTCGCACCAACCTGGCCATGTTTGCCGATGTGACCGACCTGGCGCGCCTCGTTGCGGGTCCAGTGACCCCCGTTATCGAGGACAGTGAATTCATCGCCCAGGCCTTAGCCCTATTGCCCCTGACCTTTGGTGACGCGGTCTGGAGCGAGTGGGTGGAGGCGGTCAAGGCCGCGACCGGAGCCAAGGGCAAGGGCCTGTTCCAGCCGCTGCGACGGGCGCTGACGGGCAGTGACCATGGCCCGGAAATGGGTCCGCTCTTAGTCCTGATTGGCCGCGACCGGGCTGCTGCAAGGCTGGCGGGCCAGACCGCCTAGGTTAGGTCTGAGGCTTGAGGCATCATGCTCAGGCCTCGGGTTTCCTGAAGCATGGTCTTAAGGGTCGGCAAGATAGCCTCAAGCTGATCGGTCGAGCGCCAGGCGGCGCGGAAGGCTTCGGGCGTTAGGCGCTTATCGATCGTGTGGGAGATGAGGGTGTAAAACGGCTGCCAGAAACCTTTTTGGTCGAAAAAAACAATCGGTTTGCGGTGAAGGTCCAGACGCCGCCAAGACAAGAGCTCGACAACTTCTTCCAGGGTGCCAATGCCGCCGGGCAGGACGACAAAGCCGTCGGACTGCTCAAACATCATCATCTTGCGTTCGTGCATTGAGGTGACGACAACGGTCTCGACCTCATCAAACAGTATTTCACGGTTACGCAGGAATTGGGGCATAATGCCTAAGACCTTGCCACCATTTTCGTGGGTTGCCCGGGCAATCGCGCCCATCAGGCCAACGCCGCCGCCGCCATAGACCAGTCGCACGCCTTGGGTCGCGAGGATTTTGCCAAAGTCTGCCGCGGCCTTTAGAAAATCCGGATCCGTCGCATTGGAAGACCCGCAATATACGCATACTGAGGTCAGTTTAGAGGTCGAAAACACCATGAGGTTCAGGTTCCAAAGGCCGGTCGCGGATGGCTTGAGTCGGGCAGTTGAGCATATCCGAAACTGTTCAAGCCTTGACCCCTATTCAAGGCTGAATTGATGAAGAGTTTGTGTCTGACCTTTTTGCGTCGCTTGATCTTGGCTGGGGCCTTTGGCTTGCTCGGGGTCTTGACCGCGTGCGGGCCAGCGCAACCTGTACCAGCCATTAATGCGCCTTCGCCGGATTTAGGCTATCTACAGGCCCCCGTTGTTTTATCTGCAAGATTGGCGGGCAGCCAAGTGATCTTGAGCGGCCGCGCCGCGTCGGGCGCACGCGTACGCCTCTCGAGCCCAAAGGGTCAGGCTTTTGGCACTACGGTGACGGATACTGGCCAATGGACGATAGAGGTGCCCGTCGTAGCAAATGCCGTGGAGCCACTGCAAATGTTTGGCCTCTCGCAAGACCGCGATGGCAGAATGGTCCAGGCCGAGGGCTATATTGGCGTACTGCCCGATGCCGCCACACCTGCAGTCTTGCTCAGGGCAGGGACCGGCGCTCGCCGGATCGGCGGGGTCCAGGCGAATAGCGCATTGGTACTAACTGCCGATTTTGACGATGTCGGCGCCCTGGCGGTCTCCGGCTCGACTGCGCCGGGTCAGGCTGTCAAGGCTGCGCTCGACGGTGACTGGGTCGCCCAAGGCCTCGCTGGCCGCGATGGTCACTATAGCTTGGCGCTTTCTCGGGCCACCAAGCCAGGACCTCATCAGGTTCTTGTCCAGGTTGGGGGCCGGACCTTGGCCACTATTGTCGATATGCAGCCAGCGCGTTTGGCGGCGGGCACCCTATATAAATCAGTACGGTTGCAGAATGGCTGGCGAATTGACTGGACCACGCCGAGTGGCGGTGTGCAGTCGAGCGTCATAATGATCGCGACGACCCAAGGACCCCCATGAATCTTCGCCTATCGTCTCCGACACGCCGAGACTCTGTCCCCGGTGCCATCGCTGCGTCTGGCGCGCCAGTTCGGCTATTTCAAGTCTCAGGCGATTTGTGGCGGTTGTTGATCCGCTCCAAGGCCCCATATCTGAAGACCCGGCTTAGCATAGCCCTGGCCTTGACCGTCGTCGGCAAGGCCTTGGGCGTCGTCGCGCCCCTTTTATTGGGCGCTGCCGTCAATCGTCTAGCCAAGGGCCAAGATGCTGCCACCAGTCTTGGCCTGGCTTTTGTAGGGCTTGCCATCGGTTGGGTGGTAATCCGGATGGTCGCAGCCATAGCCCCGCAGATTCGCGACGCCATCTTCACGCCCTTGGCACAGGCGGCTCAGCAGACCGCCGCCACAGAAACCTTTGCCCATGCCCTGACCCTATCGATGGATTTTCATCAGACCAAGCGCACGGGCTCCCTGTCGCGTGTCATTGATCGCGGTGCGCGGTCGATCGATTTTCTGCTCCGGACCATGGTGTTTAACCTGGCACCCACAGTACTTGAGCTGGTTATGGCGGCCATCGTGCTGGCTAAGGCCTATGACTGGCGGTTTGCGGCCACAGCCGTTGCCACTGTGGTGATTTATGGGCTTCTAACCTTTGCCATATCCGACTGGCGCATTGGTCACCGACGGGCCTTGAATGAGGCCGATTCAGAGGCCGCGGGCCGTGCCGTTGATGCCTTGTTGAATTATGAGACGGTCAAGACCTTTGGCGCTGAGGCCCGGGCCGCAGCCACCTATGATCAGGCCTTGGCGGGATATGCCAGGGCCTCGGTCCAGGCCAATAGCTCGCTGGCCCTGCTGAACGCCGTTCAGGCGGTGGTGATGAATGTTGGCCTTGGCATTATGGCCATATTGGCCGGGATGGAGGCCATGGCCGGGCGGATGGGGCCAGGGGATGTCACGGCCGCAATCTTGATCTTAACTTCGCTCTATGCGCCCTTGAATATTCTCGGCTTTGCTTATCGCGAGATCCGTCAGTCCTTTATCGATATGGAGGCCATGCTTGATGTCTCAAGGCAGACCCCGGACGTCGCCGAAGCGCCCGATGCGGTGGACTTGCCTGAGGGACGGGATCAACGCGGCGGCGATGTGGTATTCCAGGGCGTCGGCTTTCGCCACGATGCGCGGTCTGAGGGCCTGAGCGATGTGTCCTTCCATATTGCGCCGGGAAAGACTACCGCCTTGGTGGGGCCATCTGGTGCAGGCAAGACCACCTTGGTGCGGCTGGCCTTGCGCCTCATTGACCCGCAATCCGGCCAAGTTGAACTCGATGGCGTTGGCCTTAAACGGCTTAAGGTCGCGGCCCTGCGGCGCGCTGTAGCCCTGGTGCCGCAAGACGTGGCCCTGTTCAATGATAGCTTAAAGGCCAATATCGCCTTTGCCCGTCCCGACCTCGACGAAGGCGCAATCTGGGCCGCAGCTGAGGCGGCGGAACTTGGCAAATTCATTCGCGGTCTGCCTGACGGGCTCGAGACCCGGGTCGGTGAGCGGGGCCTGAAACTATCGGGCGGCGAGCGCCAAAGGGTCGGGATAGCTCGGGCCTTGCTCGCCGATCCGAGGGTCTTGATCCTAGACGAGGCGACCAGCGCGCTCGATAGCCGGACCGAGCAGGCCATTCAGGCCACCTTACGCCGTGCCCGACAGGGGCGGACGACCCTGATCGTTGCCCACCGCCTATCGACCATTGCTGACGCTGACGAGATCCTGGTGCTCAAGGCTGGGCGGATTGTCGAGCGTGGGTCTCACCAGGCCTTGATCGACCAGGACGGCGAATATGCCTCGCTCTGGCGCAAACAGACCCGCAAGACCCCCGCGCGCTAGGCCTTGGCAAGGCTAAGCTGGATCACGTCGGTGCGCTCGGTACGAAAGCCTGCCTCGCAATAGCTCAGATAGAATTGCCAAAGCCGCCGAAACCGTTCGTCAAAGCCGAGTGGCTTGATCTCGTCCCAGGCGCCTTGGAACCGTTCGGACCATTGCACCAGCGTATCGGCATAATTTTGGCCAAAGCGCGACACCTCACGCCATTCTAGCCCGGCCCTGTCGGTTTCTTGGCGCAGGCGCTTTTCGCTCGGCAACATGCCGCCGGGAAAAATGTATTTCTGGATGAAATCGGCGCGGCTGCGGTAGTCGGCGAACAGTTCATCCTTGATTGTAATGATCTGGAGCCCAGCCTGGCCACCGGGGGCCAAAACATCTTGAATCTTGTTGAAATAGGTCGGCCAATACTTCTCGCCGACGGCCTCAAACATCTCGATTGAGGCAACGCGGTCAAAACTACCCTTTACATCGCGATAATCGATCAGCTGGATGTCAGTCTTTTCGGCTAGCCCAGCCTCAAACAAGCGCTTTTTGGCAAAATCGTGTTGGGCCTGGGAGATGGTAATGCCAGTGACCTTGGCCCCGACCTCCTTGGCTGCAAATTCCGCAAACCCGCCCCAGCCGCAGCCGATCTCCAGCACGCTCTGGTCGGTTTGAAGGTTTATAGACCGCGCTAGGCTTGCATATTTGTTGCGTTGAGCAGCGGTCAGGCTCTGGCCTGGCGTTTCAAACTTGGCCGAGGAATAGGTCATGGAAGGGTCAAGCCAGCGGGCATAGAAGGCATTGCCCAGGTCATAATGGGCATAGATATTGCGCTGCGAGCCCTGCTTGCTATTGCCGTTCAAGAGGTGGCCGATAAAATTGGCGATGGAAACCAGGGGGTTACCCTGAACCAGGCGGGTCAGATGATCCCAGTTGCTCGTAAAGGCCTGTAGAACGGCGGACAAGTTGGGGCTATCCCATTCCTTGGCAATATAGCCCTCGCCAAAGCCGATATCGCCGCCGGCCATGACGCGCCCAACAAAGCGAAAATCATGGATGACCAGCACCGCATCGGGCCCCTTGGTCTTGCCCTGGACCTTAAAGGCGCGGCCTGATGGCAGGACAAAGCTCAAAGAGCCATAGCGCCAATTGTCATTGGAGACGCGCACCGCCGTCTTAAAGGCAGCCGGTGATTTGCGCATTTCGCGAGAGGCCCAAATTTCGGGCGTTAGGGGCGCGATCGTGTCGGGCGAATAGGTCATGGTAGCAACAGACGACATAAACTCACCTAGAGAGTGCGAGAGGAGATCTTACCCAGGCTGATACTGGCCTGGGGTCCTGGGGGGCGGGCACCAAAGACGGCACCCTTGATCCAGAGGCGCAAGGCCTCCCAGTGGATAGCAAACACCACGCCCAAGGTCATGAAGGGCATGGTCAGAAAAAGCTTCAACAATTGCGCGTCCGTCAGGGGCTGGCGCTTGGCGATCAAGGTGGCGGTAAAATCAATCTCGCCACCAACCTGTTTTAGAATGGTTAGGTGAAAGCGTTCCTTTGGGTCGGTCACGGTGAACCTATAGCCTCCCTCAACCCGGTAGAATGGCGAAACATAGAGGGCCTTGTCGACCTCTTGATGGTTCACATCTAGGTCTTCGGTCGGCAATGCATAGGCATGGGTTTGGCCAAAAGTATTATTGACCTCATAAATCACGGCCCGCAGCACGTTCTTGTCATCATGGACAAAAAACAACGAGATTGGATTGAAGACGAAGCCTAGAACACGCGGAAAGCATAGGAGGCTTATGCGGTGGGTTTGAACCTTAAGGCCCAACTGATCCAGAACCCCCTGGACCCAGACCCTGAGGCTTGAGCCATCCCGGGCTCCGTGATCGCGCTCTGAAAATGAAAACAGCCCAAATTTGCCATGGCGCAGGGTCTTAAGGCCCTTAAACGCGGTGTGTAAGTGGTCAATATCGACCAGGATCTGGAACACAGTATAGCTGAACCTGTGCACCCGGGGCTGGGTGCGCAGGTGGGTCGTCTTGCCAAGATAAAGGCGGGCCTTGTCTGTCACGCGCGTTTGCTCTGCCGCGCCTTGGAATGCATCGCTGAATCGGGTTGGGGCAAGGCCCCGCCGGTTATCCGGTGATCGACAAAATCCCAATCCACCTTGCCGCCTAAGGCCATGGCCACCCTTAGGCCCGAAGTCAGGCCATCTTCATGAAAGCCATAGCCCAGCCAGGCCCCGGCATACCAGACCCCGCCCCGGCCCTGGATGCGATTGAACTGGCGTTGTGAAGCCAGTGCGGCCGTATCAAATTGCGGATGGGCGTAGTCATAGACACCAAAGGTCAGGGCAGGGTCGGGCGCCTTTGGCGAGTTGAGCGTGACAAAGAGCGGCCGGCTGCGGTCTATATCTTGCAGCGTGTTCATCCAATAGGTGACCACACCGCCTGCGCTAGCTCCCGCCGAATGCAGCACATTCCAGCTGCCCCAGGCCGCCTTGCGCCCTGGCATCAGGCTTGGGTCGCGGTGTAGATAGGCCTTATTTGGCGCATAGCCGACGTCACCGAGGAAGGCGCGTTCCTCAGCGTCGGCATCGCTAAGCGCCGCTAAACTCTCATCCGAATGACAGGCCATAATGACCTGATCAAAAAGCGCAGCTTGCCCGTGGCCATCCGTGACCTGAACCTTGCCGCCTAGGCGCTTTATCGTCACTTCGCCCGACCCAACCCGGATACGGTCGCCAAGCAGGGCGCGCAGCTTGTCGACATAAGACCGGCTACCGCCCTTGATGGTTCGCCAGCTCGGTTGAACCACCTGCAATAGGTCATGATTGGCAAAGAACCGCAAAAAGCTCTCGGCCGGAAATTCCATAATCTGGCCTTCAGTGCTGGACCAGATGGCCGCGCCCATGGGCAATATGTAATGGTCGATAAAGCCCTTACTGTAGCCGCCCAGGGTCAGGTAGCCGCCCAAGGTTAGGTCGCCAATCTTGCCGGACTTAAGATCTACAAACGCCGCCTTATTGAAGCGCTGCATATCAAGCAGGAGCCGCAAAAAGCTTGGTCTCACTAGATTGCGCTTTTGCGCAAAGACGCCCTTCGGAAAGTTCGACGACCATTCTGTTCCAGAGCCGGAAAAGGCAAAGCTCATATCCGTGGCCATGCTCTCGACCTCTAGGGCATCCAAAAGGCCGATCAGGTTGGGATAGTTTTTCAGATTATAGACGATAAAGCCCGTATCAACATCAATGGACTGGCCGTCATAATCGATGGTCACCGTATTGGAATGGCCACCAACGCGCTCTGATTTTTCATAGACGACAATGTCATGCACGCCTTGCAGCGCATAGGCCGCGCCCAGGCCGGAAACACCAGAACCAATAATCGCGATCTTCATGCAGCCTCGTCTGACGACATTGTTTTCAATAGCCCATAGGCCTCTAGGGCGCGGCCTCGCGCTAGGCTATGGTCAATCATGGGATTTGGATAGGTGGTACCTAGGCTTATGCCCGCAGCGGCAAGTTCCAGGGCCGAGGCCTCCCATGGCCGGTGGATGAGCTTGTTAGGCAGGCTAGCCAGTTCGGGGATCCAGCGGCGGATATAGTCGCCCTTGGGGTCGAATTTCTCACCCTGGCTAATGGGATTGAAAATGCGGAAATACGGCGAGGCATCAGCGCCCGTTCCCGCCGTCCATTGCCAACCGGCGGCATTATTGGCTAGGTCAGCATCCAGCAAGGTGTCCCAAAACCAGGCCTCGCCCTCGCGCCAATGGATCAGCAGGTGCTTGACCAGGAAGGAGGCGACAATCATCCGCACCCGATTATGCATCCAGCCTGTAGCCCAGAGCTCGCGCATGCCCGCATCGACCATCGGATAGCCGGTGAGGCCCTTTTGCCAGGCCTTTAGGCCCTTGGCGTCATTCAGCCAGCCAAACCCATCAAAGCCGGGTTTGAAGTTTTCAGTGGCAATATCGGGAAAATGAAACAGCAGATGATGATTGAATTCGCGCCAGCCGATCTCGGCCAGGAACTTGTCGCGCGCGCCGTCGTCAAGATCGCCCTTATGGCTGGCCATTTGCGCCGCCAGCCAGACCTGTCGCGGGCTGATCTCGCCAAAATGTAGGTGCGGCGATAGGCGCGAGGTGCCGACCTTGCCGGGCTGATCGCGGCCCTCGGCATAGGCATTGGCAGGTCCCTCGAGAAAGGCTTGGAGTCTGGATTTCGCGCCGGCTTCACCCGGCTGCCACTCGGCAAACCCTTTGGACCAGTCGGGCTTGCTGGGATGCAGACCCCAGTCTTCTATCTGTTCCGAGGCAGGCCAATTTGCTGGAGCGATCAAGGTCTTTGGCGCGGGCAGGGCGGTGACGGTCGTGAGCTTGGCCTTGGCCGCGCGCCAATAGGGGGTAAAGACCTTATAAGGCCCGCCTGAGCCAGTCTCGACCGTCCAGGGCTCGTTAAGCAGGGCACCATTGAAGGACTTGACCTCTAGGCCCTGGTCCTTGAGGGCCGCCTTTAGTTTGGCATCGCGCGCTATGGCGGCGGGTTCGTAGAGGCGGTTCCAGGCAATCGCCTCCGCACCCGCCTCTTCGATTAAGGTGGTGATAACTTCGGCGGCCTTGCCTCGGCGCAGGATAAGGTTTGAGCCAATGCGTGCTAGATCTTTGTTAAGCGAGGTAAGGGAACGGTTCAGCCACCATCGGCTGGCCCCGCCCATGGGCCTTTGATCGGGGTCTGTATCGAACACATAGACAGGGATAACCGGTCGCCCACTATTGGCCGCATAGGTCAGGGCGGGCTGATCGCCCAGCCTTAAATCCTGACGCAGCCAGACCAGTATGGGCGTTTGCGAGAGATTGGCCGTCATGAACTGGTCGGGTCGTCCTTGTTTATGTATATGGTCTGCAACACATCTACGCTCAGACTCGCGGCTTGGATTAAGGAATTCGCCAATTGACCCAGACAGACGCCTTAAAACCCGTAGCCGCCCCGAATGCAACCGTGGTCATCAAGACCCCAAAGGGCGGCGAGGTAAGGATTGGCAATCAGCAAAAGCTGACGGTGCTGGCGGGTCCCTGTGCGATGGAAAGCCGCCAACACGCGTTGGAAACGGCACATGCCTTGAAAGAAATCGCTGAGCGCCTGGGTATTGGCCTGGTCTATAAGACCTCGTTCGATAAGGCCAATCGCACCTCGATCAATGCCGGGCGCGGTATCGGCCTTGACAAGGCCTTGGACATATTTGCCGAAATTCGCGAGGTGACCGGCTTGCCGGTCATTACCGATGTGCATGAAGCCTCTCAGTGCGCCATAGCGGCCCAGGCCGTAGATGTGCTGCAAATCCCGGCCTATCTCTGTCGTCAGACCGATTTGCTGATTGCCGCTGCGGTGACGGGCAAGGTGGTCAATGTCAAAAAGGGCCAGTTTCTCGCCCCTTGGGACATGAAGAATGTGATTGGCAAGCTACTGGCGGCGGGCAATCCCAATGTCATGGCCTGCGAGCGCGGGGCCTCGTTTGGCTATAATACCCTAGTGTCCGATATGCGCGCCTTGCCGATTATGGCCGAGATTGGTTGTCCGGTGGTGTTTGATGCCACCCATTCGGTGCAGCAGCCCGGTGGTCAGGGCGCAACCTCGGGCGGACAGCGTCAATTTGTACCTGTGCTGGCTCGGGCGGCCGTCTCGGTCGGCGTCGCCTGCGTCTTTATCGAAACCCATCCGGACCCGGATAATGCGCCGTCGGACGGCCCAAACATGGTGCCCATGCATCAGTTTGAAGCCCTGATGGCCGACTTGCTGCGCTATGACCAATTGACCAAGGGCTGGTAAGGTCAGGGCATGGACTTATCGAGCCTTCAGGCCAAGCTTGCCGCCATTTCGGGGCTGAAAATCGTCTGTATCGGCGATCTGATGATCGACCGCTATGTCTATGGCGAGGTGGCGCGCATCTCGCCCGAGGCCCCGATTCCGGTCCTGGCCAAGACAGCTGAGACGGTAATGCTGGGCGCGGTTGGCAATGTCGCGCGCAATGTCGCCGCCCTGGGCGGCCAGGCCGTGCTCTGCGCCCCCATGGGGGATGATGCAGCGGGCGATGAGCTAAACGCCCTCGTCGAGGCGGAGCCTGGCGTGGTTGGGCATCTGGTGCGCCAAGTGGGTCGTCAGACCACGGTCAAGGTCCGGTTCGTTGCCAGCGGCCAACAATTGCTGCGCGTGGATTCAGAAACCGCCAGCGCCATTACGCTTCAGACCGAGACGGGCTTGATGGCCGCACTTGAAGCCGCGATCGCCGACTGCGGCGCGGTTGTCCTTTCGGACTATGCCAAGGGCACCGTAACGCCAGCGATCATTGCCGCCGCCCAGGTCGCGGCGACCAAGGCAGGCGTGCCCCTGATTGTCGATCCCAAGGGCCGCAGCTTTGCCAAATATGGCCCCGTTGACCTAATCAAGCCTAATGCTGGGGAATTGGCGCTCGCCGTCGATATGCCGGTCTATACCGATGCCCAGGTTGAGGCTGCGCTCTTGGCGGCGCTGGCGTCCTGTCAGGCTAAGGCCATTTTGGTGACCCGTGCAGCCCAGGGCATGTCACTCGCCGTGCGCGGACAATCCGTCTTACATTTTGGCGCTAAGCCACGGGAAGTGTTCGATGTTTCGGGCGCAGGTGATACAGGCTTGGCGGCTCTTGGTTTGGCCTTGGCCGCCAAGGCGGACCTGCCGACCGCGATTGAGCTGGCGATCTTGGCCTCCGGCGTCGTCGTTGAAAAGGCGGGCACGGCGACGGCCAGCCCCGCCGACCTAATCGCCGCTGAGCTTGCCGCTCATATGGCCCCGACCGAGGCCAAGATTGTCACGCCTGACGCCATGGCCCAGATCGTGACTGGCTGGCGCGCAGCGGGTTTAAAGGTCGGTTTTACCAATGGCTGTTTTGACATTTTGCACCGCGGTCATGTCGCCTATCTGGCCCAGTCACGAGGCTGGTGCGACCGGCTGATTGTAGGCCTCAATACCGACCGTTCGATCCGAGCACTCAAGGGACCTGAGCGCCCGATCAATGATCTGGAATCCCGCGCCCTCGTGCTGGCAGGTTTAGCGCATGTGGATTTGGTCGTGCCGTTTGATGAGGATACGCCGCTGAATCTGATTGCTGCCGCCCGACCTGATGTCCTGATCAAGGGTGCGGACTATACCGAAGAGACGGTGGTGGGCGGTGATTTGGTCAAGGCCTATGGCGGTCAGGTGCGCCTGGCGGCCCTCGTCGATGGCTATTCAACGAGCGCGGCGATTGCCAGGTTCAAGAAGGACGCGTCGTGACCCAAAAGCAAATTCTGGTGACCGGGGGCGCGGGCTTTATTGGCTCCAACATTGTCGCCCGCCTTGTCAAGGATACAGGGTTTGAAGTTGTGGTCTGCGACCGGCTCCGCGGCGCCGAAACAGGCAAGTGGCGTAACTTAGCCAAGTCTCCGATCCAGGACTTTGTCGATCCTGACCAGATCTGGACCTGGCTGGATCGCTGTCAGGGTCAGGTCGAGGCCATCATCCATCTGGGCGCGATTTCCTCGACCTCAGAGCCCGATGCCGACAAGATCATCCAGAACAATTTTTGCTTGTCGCGCGACCTGTTTCGCTGGTGCAGCCAGCATAACTGCCGCCTGATCTATGCCTCCTCAGCCGCGACCTATGGCGATGGTGAGGCTGGCTTTGACGATGACGACGGGCTTGAGGCCCTAAAGGCCCTGCGGCCCCTCAATGCCTATGGCTGGTCCAAGGCCTTGTTCGATATCTTTGCCGTGCGCGAGGTCGAGGCGGGCCGTGCCCCGCGCCAGTGGGCGGGCCTGAAATTCTTCAATGTCTATGGCCCGAATGAGTATCACAAGGGCGGAATGCGCTCGGTCGTCTCCCATATCTATCCAAGCATCGCCAAGGGCCAGGGCGTGCAGCTGTTTCGCTCGCACAATCCAAACTATGCCGATGGCGGCCAGATGCGCGATTTTATCTATGTCCGCGATGTCGCTGATGTCGTGGCCTGGCTGCTCGAGCGCCCAAGGGTTAATGGTCTCTATAATCTCGGCACCGGCCAGGCCCGCACCTTTCTGGACCTCGCCCATGCGACCTTTAAGTCGGCAGGCCAGACCCCGAATGTCACCTTTGTCGATACGCCCGAACTTATCCGCGACAAGTATCAGTATTTTACCCAGGCCAATATGCAGCGCCTGCGCGATGCGGGCTATGCCAAGCCTTTTACCAGTCTTGAGGACGGGGTTGCCGACTATGTCGGCCAGTTCCTGTCCAAGCCGGACCCCTATTTATGAGTGGGCCAGACAAGGCGGCGGCTCAGTCGGCGGCCATGAGCCTGATCGCGCAATATGGCGATGATGCCGAGGTGATTGCCGTCATGCGGGCGGCAGAGCTGGCGGCCATTGGCGATGTTCAGGGCCTGGCCCATTGGGACGCGGTGCGCGAGGCGATTATTGCCTTTGCCGCAGGCGAGGGCACGCGCCAATAGGCCGATCTTGCCTTGCCCCGGCCGATCGGGCTGCTAAGGTTTGGCCAAGAACAAGCCTTTAAGGGATGATGGTATGGTCGGGATTTCTGCCTGGGGTGCCTATGCGCCGCGCCTGCGCCTTAGCCGAAAGGCGGTCACGGTCGCCAATGCCTGGATCGCGCCCAATCTTGTCGGCAAGGGCAAGGGCGAGCGGGCCATGGCCAATTGGGACGAGGACGCCCTGACCATGGCGGTTGAGGCCAGCCGTGATGCCCTAGGTCCCGACGATGATCGCAGTCATATCGATGCCCTCTATTTTGCCTCGACCACAGCCCCGTTTGCCGATCGCCTCAATGCCGGGATTGTCTCCGCAGCGCTTACGCTCGAGCGGTCCAGCCAGGGCGTTGATATTACCGGATCACAGCGCGCAGGCTTAACCGCCCTTGGCCAAGCCTTGGCGGCGGTCAAATCAGGCTCGACCAAGGCCGCGCTCGTCGCGGGCGGAGAGCATCGCCGGGCGAGGGCGGCCTCAGCACAGGAACTCGACTGGGGCGATGGGGCGGCGGCCTTTGTTGTGTCGGCGCAAGACACGGTTGCCGACTTGATCGGTCACGGCATGGTCACGGCTGACTTTGTCGATCACTTCCGCGGCGCCGATGCCGAATTTGACTATCAGTGGGAAGAGCGCTGGATCCGTGATGAGGGCATAGCCAAGCTGGCCCCGCCCGCGATTAAACAGGCCTTGGCCGCCGCAGGGATAAGTGGCGAGGCCGTGACCCAGTTTTGCTTTCCGTGCACGTTTTCGGGCCTTTCGGGCCAGGTGGCCAAGGCCTGCGGTATTCCTGCCGAAGCGGTTCAGGATAATCTGGCGGCAACCTTGGGCGAAGCGGGCGCGGCCCATGGCCTGATCATGCTAGCCCAGGCGCTCGAAAACGCTAAGGCGGGCGATATCATTGTCGCGGCTCAATTTGGTCAGGGCTGCGAGGCCCTGGTCTTTCGCGCGACCGGCCTGGTCACCAGCCGCCGCCCAGCGCGCGGGGTTGCGGGCAGCCTGGCCGACCGCAAGGAAGAGACCAATTATCTGAAATTCCTATTCTTCCAGGGTCTGGTCGAATGGGACAAGGGCATGCGGGCAGAGAAGGATAATAAGACCGCCCTAACCACGCTTTATCGCAATTCAGATCAGATCTTGGGTCTGGTTGGCGGCAGGTGTACTGAAACGGGCGTCGTGCAGTATCCGCGCACGCGCATCTCGGTCGCGCCAAATAATCCGGCCATTGATACCCAGGAACCCTACAAATTCGCCGAACGCTCAGCGACCATCCTGTCCTGGTCGGCCGACTATCTGACCTTTGCCATGGCCCCGCCCAATCATTATGGCATGATGGTGTTTGAGGGTGGCGGCCGCATCTTTATGGACATTACCGATGTCGAGCCGGGCGAGGTCGAGACCGGCATGGGCGTCAAGATGATGTTCCGCCTCAAAGAGGTCGATGAAAAGCGCGGCTTTCGGCGCTATTTCTGGAAGGCGGTGCCCAAGCGCTGACCGGGTCAGGCGACGGCTTCGATATCTGTCGCATGGAAGTCCTCACCCTTGAACAGCAAGGGCAGGCCGCGCGACTTGGCCAGGGCATAGCTGAAACAGTCGCCAAAATTCAGATTGGCCCGCCCTTGGCCGCAACCAAACCGGGCAAAACCGTCAATGGCGGCGACCAGCAGGGCCTCGTCAAATGGCACTGTGACCAGGCCAGCCCTGTCGATTAGGGATTCCAGCGCCTTGGCCTCGGTCTCGTCATCGCGGCTGCGGCGGCAGACGATCCAGCATTCCAGCCGGGTTGGCGCGGATATCAAGGCCGGGCCATCCTGATGAATATGGCGCAAGAACGCATAGGCCTCCGGCTCACCGCGCAGGATCGCGATCAGGGCCGAGCTATCGACCACGATCATTTTGGCAGGCCATTCTCGTCATAAAGCATCTGGTCGTGTGGCCGGTTATCGCGCAGGGGCAGGGCCGCCAAGGTCCGTTGCAGCCCCTGGGTATAGCGCCAAAGCGCGTCGAAATCGCCGTCAGAGCCTGAATCGGGCAAGGTTTCCAGCCTTTGACGCAAGGCTGTCGTCACCGCCTCAGTCAGGGTCTCCCCCGTCCTTTGCGCGACCTCCCTAGCCAAGCGATCGGCTTCTTCACTGCGTATATACAAGCTCATAGTTGGGTATATACTCCATTCCTAGACACAGCGCCACAAAGAGCGCTGGGCACAATCCATCGGGAGTTTGGGACATGGCTTCAGGCATTCGGGATAAGGTTGCGGTAATCGGCATGGGCTGCTCCAAGTTTGGCGAGCGGTGGGATGCCGGTCCCGACGATCTGATGGTTGAGGCCTATATTGAGGCCATGGCCGACGCTGGGATCCAGCCCTCGCAACTCGATGCCGCCTGGTTCTCTACCCATATTGACGAGATTGGCGCGGGCAAGGGCGGGACGCCCATGTCGATTGCGCTGCGCCTGCCCAATATTGCTGTGACTCGGGTCGAAAACTTCTGCGCCTCGGGCTCCGAAGCCTTTCGCGGCGCGGTCTATGCGGTGGCGGCGGGGGCAGCCGATATCGCTATTGCGGTGGGCATGGAAAAGCTGAAAGACACCGGCTATGGCGGCCTGCCAACCGGTGCGCCGGGAACGCTGGCGCCCCAGACCATGCCCAATGGTTCAGCCCCTGGCAATTTTGCTCAGCTTGCTTCGGCCTACCGGGCTAAGCATGGCGTCTCGGCGATCGATCTGAAGCGCGCCATTGCCCATGTCTCGGTCAAGAGCCATGCCAATGGGGCCAAGAATGCCAAGGCGCATCTGCAAAAGGCCGTGACCGAGGATCAGGTCATGAATGCCCCCATGATTGCGGAGCCTCTGGGCCTATTTGACTGCTGCGGCGTGTCGGACGGCGCGGCCTGCGCGATTGTCACCACGCCAGAGATTGCTCGCTCGCTCGGCAAGACCGACCTGGTCCTGGTCAAGGCCTTGCAGCTATCGGTCTCCAACGGCTCTGAGAGCCAGTATAATGGCTGGGATGGCAGCTATTTCCACACGGCTCGCATCGCCGCCAAAAAGGCCTATCGCGAGGCGGGGATTGAGCGGCCACGCGATCAGATCTCGATGATCGAGGTGCATGACTGTTTCTCCATCACCGAGCTGGTGACCATGGAGGACCTGTTCATCAGTGATGAGGGCCAGGGCTGGCGCGATGTCATGGACGGCTTTTATGACGCTGATGGCGGCGTACCCTGCCAGATTGATGGCGGCCTGAAATGCTTTGGCCACCCGATCGGGGCCTCTGGACTGCGCATGCTCTATGAAATGTATCTGCAGCTCCAGGGCCGGGCCGGATCGCGGCAATTGTCCAACCCAAGCCTGGGCATGACGCATAATTTGGGTGGTTCACCCTCGACCAATGTCTGTTCGGTCGCCATAGTCGGGCTGGAAGGGGCCTAATCCTAGCCCCTGGCGTTTGGGGATGATGGCAAGACTATGACGCGCGGCAAGATGGGCTTCAAACGATGGATCGCCCTCGGCGCGGTGGTGTTTGTCAGCCTCTTGCTGGCCGCAGCCTTTTATTGGCGCAATGACATCATCCAGGCCTCGCTTGATCCCAAGCAGCCGTTCCAAACCTATTCACCGCCGCCGGCGCCTGATTATACCAAGTCGGCAAGCTGGGCCCTGATCCCCGATCACCCGGACCGCTGGACCGACCGCGATCTGCCCGCCGATGTGTTCTTTGTCCATCCGACCACCTTTGATGGCGGCAATCATTGGAATGCGCCGATAGACGAGCCTCGGGCAGATCGGCTGCTGACCCGGGTCATGTTGCCCAATTATGCCGGGCCGTTTTATCGGGTAGGGCGGATGTTTGCGCCGCGTTATCGCCAGGCCAGTCTATACTCGCAACTCACCAATCGCGACGATGCCCGCGAGGCCAGACGCTTTGCCTATAGCGATGTTCGCGCGGCTTTTCGCCAATACCTGGACCATTATAATTTTGGCCGGCCCTTTATCCTGGTGGGGGTCGAGCAGGGTGGGACCTTGGTCGCGCGCCTGTTGCAGGACGAGATTGCGGGCGAGCCGCGCCGGGTACGCCAAACGGCCGGGGTCTATATGATTGATACGGTGGTTCCGGCTGATGAATACGGACCAACCGCAGTGGTGCCCGCTTGCAGCCTTCGTGACCAGGCAAGGTGCGTCGTCGCCTGGACCAGTGTGCTGGACTCCAATCCAGAGCCCGGTCAGGACCGTGCGAGCCGTGCTTCGGTCTGGAAGGGCGACCAGCTGGTCGATCTGACGCCGCGCCAGCCGTTGTGCGTCAATCCTTTGCTCGGCGCACGCTCTGATGACCCTGCTGGGGTTAAGTCCAATTTGGGCGCGGCCAATGTCACAGGCCTAGAATGGGGCGCCAGGCCAGCCTTCCTGATCCGCCAGGTTGGGGCCCAGTGCGTCGTTGGCCTGTTAAAGGTCACGCGGCCTAAATCCCCCTCGCTAGTGCCTAGCGGTGGCTGGACCGACCAACTCAAGCAACCGGCATTTAGCCTGTTTTATGCCGATCTTGAGGCGGACGCGCAGGCCCGTGTCGCGTCCTTGCTCAACCTGCAGGATTTTCCCAAGCCCGCCCCACCGATCGAGCGTCCCGGCGACCAAGGCCGCACACCTGCGCATAAGGTCGGAAACTAGGCTCCGGCCAAGGCCGCTTTTAGGCCTGAATAATTGGGCTGATCGATCTGGACCTGATCGATGACGCTGGCGCGCAGATGCGCCAAGAGGGTAGGGTCGGAAATGGCGATCTGACCCTCCCGGATCGCGACGCAAAGGGCGGTATTGAGTGCGGTAAACTCACCCTCCTCGTTCAGCAGGGCGCGCAGGCGTGCTGTGGCCGCCTGTTCTGCCGCCTCGCCCTGTTGGATTTCGCGGCGGATGGTGTGCAGGGCATTGACGGCGACGCGGGCCAAGAACACATCGCGGTCTTGCAGCTGAGGTGCGGCGCGGGTCTCGATAAAGCCGATTACGGCATCGACCAGTTCAAGGGATGTGGGCTGCAAGATCATGCGGCGGCCTCCAACAGGGTGATCAGATCAATCTCCGTCTCGCTGGTACGGCGGCCAATCATGGCCCGCTCGACCGAGGCGTCAGCGCCGGTGGCAAAGGATTGGTACATGGTCATGCACATAATCCCCCACTTCATTGAGCCGAGCATTTGCCAATATTGGACACGGTCCAGACTGATCTCGCTGCCGCCCGCTGCGGCATACGCGTCCAGCAATTGGCTATAATCGCCAAAGCCGCCGACCGGCTTGGCATGATTGCCAAAGCGCCAGGAATTAACGCAGATCCAGCCCAGATCCTCGGCCGGATCGCCCAAATGCGCCAATTCCCAGTCCAAAACGGCGCGCAAGCCGTCGTCTGGATGGATCATCAGATTGCCATTGCGAAAATCGCCATGCACCAGGACCCGCTGGCTAAGGGCCGGTGCCTTGGCTTTTAGATAGACGAGGGCCGCCTCAATGATCGGACGCTCGGCGCCGCAGCCGCGATAGACGGCCTCGTATTTCTCAAGCTCAGTCTGGGCATCCGATACGGCCAGGTCGGGCAGGCCCTCAGTCGGAATAGCATGAATCTGGGCCAGGACCTTGCCGCACTGGGCCGCTAGCCCCGGCCTGATCGCTGCAAAGGCCTCATTGCGGACAATGCGGCTGCCGAGGGTCTCGCCCTCTACCTTGCCCATGACATAGGCCTCACCAATCCCGTCGGCTTCTTCGAAGACATAAGGAACCGAGGGCACGGGCGCGCCCTTTGCAGCGGCGGCGCGGATCAATGCGGCCTCGGTGGCTAGGGGCACGGCATTGCCAGACCCTGTCACGCCATCGGGCCGCCGCCGCAGAATCAGGTCAATCCGTCCGGCTGGACTAGCAAGCCTGACGCCCCAGGTCTCCTGGCTAGCCCCGCCCGATAGGCGGCGCAGGTCCTCAAGGCCCGTGGCACCAGGGGCCAGTTTTCCGGCCAGGGGGCCGAGGGCGGTCATTAGCGCGGCAGCGTCCATGCGGCGTCTCCCGTATTGTCTTGTGCAGGCACTTTGACGCCTAGTTGGCCCGCCGCCAAGGCTCACCCAGCGTCAGTTAGGGCCAGTGCCGCCTGCCAATCAAACAGTTCGGTCAAGACCCGCACCGCCTGGCCCCTTGGACTGGTCAAGTTCGGGTCGCGGGCCAGGATTAGGCGCGCATCATCGGCGGCGGCCTGGATTAGCTCCTTGTGCGCAATCGGGTCGGCAAAGCGATAGGCCGGAAAGCCGCTTTGTTTCAGGCCCAAGGGATCGCCGCCGCCGCGTAAGGCCAGATCGCGCTCGGCAATCTCAAACCCGTCATCGGACTTTCGGAGTATGTCCAGCCTGGCCTCGCCGGTCTTGCTCAAGGGTGGGTCATAGAGCAGTACGCAAGAGCTTTCCCTCACCCCCCGGCCAACCCGGCCGCGCAATTGGTGCAGCTGGGCCAGGCCAAAGCGCTCGGCCTGTTCGATCACCATGATGGAGGCATTGGGCACATTGACCCCGACCTCGACCACAGTGGTGGCGACCAGGACACTGACCTTGCCCTCGGTAAAGGCTTGCATGACAGCGTCTTTGTCAGTCGCTGGCATCTGGCCGTGGACCAGCCCCACGCGCGGACCCATATGTTGGCGAAGGTCTGCAGCCCGGGCTTCGGCGGCGGCCAGGTCCATCAGTTCGGATTCGGCAACCAGGGGGCAGATCCAAAAGGCCTGGGCGCCGCTGGCGACCACGGTCTTGAGCCTTTGCACGATCTCGCCAATGCGCGGCAAGGGCACGGCGCGGGTGGCAACCGGCGTGCGGCCCGGCGGCTTTTCATCGATCCGCGAGACATCGAGATCGCCATAAAGGGTCAGTTCCAGCGTGCGCGGAATGGGCGTAGCGGACATGGCCAAGAGATGGACACTCGCGCCCTTGTCCTGCAGCCGCCGCCGCTCGGCGACGCCAAAGCGATGCTGCTCGTCGATCACGGCCAGGTCAAGCTTGGCAAAGACGACATCGTCTTGAAACAGGGCATGGGTGCCGACCAGTATATTGACCGCGCCGCTGGCCAGGGCGCGCAGCTTTTCAGCCCGGCCCACGCCCTTATCGCGCCCGGTCAGGAGCATGACCTCTAGCCCCTGAGCGGCGAGGGGGGCAGACAGGGTTTCAAAATGCTGGCGGGCCAGGATCTCAGTTGGGGCCATGAGGGCAGACTGGCCCCCGCTGGCGGCGACATCGGCCATGGCCAGCATGGCCACCACCGTCTTGCCCGAGCCGACATCACCTTGCAAAAGCCTGCTCATCCGCTCACCCGCCAGCAGATCGCCGCGAATTTCAGCAAGGCTGCGGCTCTGGGCCCCCGTCAGGCGAAAGGGCAGGGCGGCCTGCAAGGCATCCGACACCGGCGCGGCCGGGATGACCGGTGCCGGTTCGCGCCGCCTGGCCGCCTTGCGCTGAGCCATGGCCAATTGGTGGGCCAGCAGCTCGTCATAGGCTAGTCTTTGCCGCTGCGGCGCGGCAATATCAACATCGGCTGCGGTCTTGGGGTCATGTAGCCTTGCCAAGGCGTCCCGCCAACCAAGCCAGCCCTTGCGCGATAGCCAGGCCGGGTCCTGCCATTCGGCCAGATCGGGGGTCTTGGCCAGAGCCTCGAGCGCCAGGCGGCGCAGGGTGCGTGAGGGCAGGCCCGCCGTGGTGGCATAGACCGCCTCAACCAAGGGAATATCGTCCAACCGTCCGGCATCGAGCAGATAGTCAGGATGGGCGATTTGAGCCTCGACCCCGAACCGCTCCAGCTTGCCACTGACGGCGCGCGCGGCCCCTGGCGGATGTTGGACCTCGAGATGCGGTCCGCCGCCTTTGAACCAATTCAAGAACAAAAACCCAGTCTCATCCAGGGTGCGGATACGCCAGGGCGCGCCGCGGCGGCTGGGCTGTAAATGTGCATCGATACGCACGACCAAGGTCTGGACCAGTCCATCCTGCGCGGCCTGGACCGTGGTGCGTCTGCGCTCAATGACGCCTTGCGGACACAAAAACGCAAGATCGCGCGCCAGGGGGCCGGCGGCGCGCTCGACCAGGGGCGCAATCTTGGGGCCTATGCCCTTGAGCGAGGCCGCAGGCGCAAACAGGGGAAAGAGAATCTCCGGACGCATGACCAACACCATAGCGCGACTGGTCGCGGACGCTGCGCCGTTCTATATGCCAAGGCAAGTTTTCTGAGCATAAGGGCCCGGCCATGAGCGATTCCACCCATCAGGCACGGTTAAGGCGCGTCAAGTTTCGCGCCTGGCATCGCGGTTTTCGCGAGGCGGACCTGATCATTGGCCCGTTTGCAGACCAGTTCCTTGACGGCTTTAGCAGCGACCAGCTTGACGCCTTTGAAGCCTTAATCGAGGTCCCCGATCAAGACCTCTATGGCTGGATTGTTGGACGCATTGCAACCCCGCCTGAGTTTGATGGCGAAATTTTGAACATGATCAAGGCGTTTCGGTTTGAGGCTCATGCTGTGCGTGGGGTTGGGCAGGGCGCATAATTAGCGCTTTTCCAAGTTCAGTTTTGAGCTCCCCCTTGCCCCGAGGTGGGCATTGGCCCTATCTGACGGCCCCACATGACTCTGGCGGTGGGTGACTAAGGATATATTCGTAAAGTGGTTTCCCCCAGCGACGCAAAACGCCTGGCTCAGCATCCTGGCCGCCTAGACCTAACTGGCGCGCCAGAAGGGTTTGATGCCCTCATCATGGCCGATCTGGTGCGAGCCAAGGGCGGAACTTGCGCCTTTGTTGCCCGCGATGGCGCGCGTGCCACTGCCTTTGCTGAGGCCCTGACCTTTTTTGCGCCGGAAATTGAAGTCATTCGCTTCCCGTCCTGGGACTGTCTGCCCTATGACCGGATCGGACCCTCCGCCGCGGTGGCGGCCCAGCGCATGTCGGCCTTGAGCCAGTTGGCGCAGGTGCCGTCGGGCAAGACCCGGCTATTGGTCACTCAAATCCCGGCCTTGATCCAGCGTGTGCCGTCGCGTGCCGTGATTGCCCGAGCCAGCTATCTGGCTGCGACGGGGCAAGAGGTGAATATTTCCGATCTGGAGCGGTATTTTGCCGTCAATGGCTATGTCCGCGCCTCCACTGTCTCTGCCAAGGGTGAATTTGCCATTCGCGGCGGCGTGATTGACGTGTTTCCGCCCAATGCCGAGGAGCCGGTGCGGCTGGATCTGTTCGGCGATACTTTAGAGACCATCCGCGCCTTCGATCCCGAGACCCAGCGCTCGATCCGGCCGCTCAATTCGGTCGCGCTTTTGCCGGTCAGCGAGGTCCTGGTCGAGCCGGACTCCATTTCGCGCTTCCGCACTGGCTATGTCGCCGCCTTTGGCGCGCCCCTGGATGATGCCCTGTATGCCTCGGTCAGTAATGGCGGTCGCCGGGCCGGCATGGAGCATTGGCTACCGCTGTTTTACGAGCGGATGGAGACCCTGTTTGACTATCTGGGCCCCGATGCCCTGATCGGTTTGGACTATCTGGCCCCGGAAGCGCGCGACGAGCGGCTGGCCATGATTAAAGATGCCTATGAGGCGCGTAGCGATCAGGCCGGAATTCGCAGCGGCTATAAGCCCCTGGCGCCCGACCAGCTTTATTTGAGTGGGGAAGAGTGGGACCGGCTATTCGAAACCCACCCGTCTCGACGATTCACCCCGTTTCGCCATGATGGCGATGGCCAGGTAGATATGGGCGCACGGCAGGGGCGGGGCTTTGCCGCCGAACGGGCTAAGGACTCGTCGAACCTGTTCGAGGCCGCCGCCGATCATGCCCGCACCTTGAGCGCCGCCGGTAAGCGGGTTCTGTTTGCCTCCTGGTCCGAAGGCTCGTCCGAGCGGCTGGGCGGCATGTTGGCCGATCATGGCCTGACCGATCTTTCTTATGCGCCGTGTTGGCAGGCCGCCAAGGCCGCTGACCCCAAACGCCCGCAGCGTGTGGTCCTGCCCCTTGAGCACGGATTTGAGACCGACAGTCTGGCGGTCATTTCCGAGACCGATATCTTGGGCGACCGGCTGGCCCGCCCGACCAAGCGCCGCCGGGCCCAGAACTTCCTGGCAGAGGCCTCGTCCCTGACGCCCGGCGATCTGGTGGTGCATATTGATCATGGGATTGGCCGCTATGAGGGCCTGACTACACTCGATGTCGCCGGTGCGCCGCATGACTGTCTGGAACTGCTCTACGACGGCGGCTCAAAGCTCTATTTGCCGGTCGAAAACATTGACCTTCTGACCCGCTATGGCGCTGAGAGCGAAGATGTCGTGCTCGACCGGCTGGGCGGCGCGGCCTGGCAGGCGCGCAAGGCCAGGGCCAAGGTGCGCCTGCGCGAAATGGCCGATGGTCTGATCAAGATCGCCGCCGCCCGGATGTTGAAAAAATCCGAACAGATCTTGTCGCCGCAAGGCCTGTTCGAAGAATTCTGCGCCCGGTTCCCCTATGAAGAAACCGAAGACCAGCTCAATGCGATTGGCGATGTCCTGACCGATCTGGGCTCTGGCCGTCCGATGGACCGCTTGATTTGTGGTGATGTGGGCTTTGGTAAGACTGAGGTGGCGCTAAGGGCGGCCTTTGTGGTGGCCATGAGCGGTCGCCAGGTCGCGATTGTCTGTCCCACCACCTTGCTGGCCCGCCAGCATTTCAAGGGCTTTTCCGAGCGGTTCAAGGGCTGGCCGGTTAAGGTGCGTCAACTCTCGCGCATGGTCCCGGCCAAGGAGGCGGCTGAAACCCGCGCCGGTGTGGCCGCAGGCGAGATCGAAATCCTGGTTGGCACCCATGCCGTCCTGTCCGAACAGGTCAAGTTTAAGGATCTGGGCCTGGTGATCGTCGATGAAGAACAGCATTTCGGCGTCAAGCATAAGGAAAAACTAAAGGCCCTGCGCGCCGATGTGCATATGCTGACCCTGTCGGCGACACCCATTCCGCGGACGCTTCAGATGGCTTTGTCGGGTATTCGCGAGCTGTCGATCATTGCCACCCCGCCGGTCGACCGGTTGGCGGTGCGCACCTATGTCCTACCGTTTGATCCCATCGCCGTACGAGAGGCGCTGCTGCGGGAAAAATATCGCGGCGGTCAGGCCTATTTCGTCACGCCGCGCGTGGCCGATCTGCCAAGGCTCGAGACCTTCCTGCGCGAGCAGGTGCCAGAGGTGAAATTCGTGGTCGGCCATGGCCAATTAGCCCCGACCCAGCTCGAAGACGTGATGAGCGCCTTTTATGACGGCCAATATGACGTGCTTTTGGCCACCAGTATTGTGGAGTCCGGGCTCGATATTCCGGCGGCCAATACCTTGATCATCAATCGCGCCGATATGTTTGGCCTGGCCCAACTCTATCAATTGCGCGGCCGGGTCGGGCGGGCCAAGACCCGGGCCTATGCCTATATGACCACGCCGATGGAAAGGCCGATCTCCTTGTCGGCTGAGCGGCGGCTGAAGGTCCTGCAATCGCTGGATAATCTTGGTGCTGGCTTCCAGCTGGCCAGTCACGATCTGGATATTCGCGGCGGCGGCAATCTGCTGGGCGAGCAACAGTCTGGCCATATCCGCGAAATCGGCGTCGAGCTTTATCAGCAAATGCTCGAGGATGCGGTCAATGAGATGAAGGCCGGTGAGGTCGAGATGCCGTCAGATCGCGGTTGGTCGCCTCAAATCAATACCGGCGCCTCGGTCCTGATCCCGGAATATTATGTGCCCGACCTCAATGTGCGCCTAGCGCTTTACCGACGTCTATCTGATGCGGAACGGGCCGAGGATCGCGAGGCCATGGCGGCAGAACTGATCGACCGGTTCGGACCCCTGCCAGACGAGGCCGACCACCTGCTAAAAGTCGTGGCGATCAAGGGCCTGTGTCGCCAGGCCAATGTCTCCAAGATTGATGTCGGGCCCAAGGGGGCGGTGGTCTCGTTCCGCAATGACAGTTTTGCCAACCCCATGGGCTTGATCACGTTTGCGCATAAGAATGCCGTCGCTTGGCGCGTGCGGCCTGATCATAAGGTCGTGGTCAAGGGTGAGTGGGATACGCCCAATCAGCGGCTTGCGGCGGCGGAGCGGATCTTGTCGGATCTCGCCCGGCTAGCGGCCTCAGGCAGCTAGGGCCTGGTCAATGGCCCGAGCAAGGTTTTCAGGTGTTTCGGCCCCGACGGCAGCGACCTTACCGCCAAAGATCGTAAAGGGCACGCCGGTAATCCCGGCCTGAACCGCGACGCCGTGTTCGTGCGCGATCAAGGCCTTGTCGGCCTCCTCGGATAAGAGTTTGAGCACCATCATCCGCTCCAGCCCGACACTGTCAGCAATTTCGGCCAGCACCTCAGGGTCGCCAATATCGCGCAGATCGGTGAAATAGGCGGCCATAACCGCCTCAATCATGGCGTCTTGCAGGCCAACTGCGGCGGCCCAACGGATTACCCGGTGCACAGCATTGGTATTGGGCGAGATCGGGATCTCGGTCATGTTTAAGGTCAAACCGTCCTCAGCCGCATTGGATTTCAGAGCCGAATGTGCCGCCGCCAGCCGTTCTGGATCGGTGAACTTGGCCGCCATATAGGCTTTACGATCAGTGCCTTGTTCCGGAATGCTCGGATCAAGCTGGAAGGGTCGCCAAACGATGGTCGCGTCAATATTGGGTCGCAGGGCCAGGGCCTTTTTGAGCCGCCGCCAGCCCAGATAGCACCAGGGACAGACCACATCGGCGACAAAGTCGATAGTCATGGGGACGGGGGATGAGGCGGGTGTTTGCATGCAGTTAGCTTGGCCTAGCTTGCGCGCCTCTGCAAGGCCAGGCTGGCCGCGCGTTCCAGGGCCATGCCAGCGGTTTCACCAGCGTTGAGCTCAGCCACGCCAATGTCAAAGTCGACCGAAAAATGCGGCTGGTTATATCCGGCTGGAAATTGGGTACAGCCGATCACGGCGGCGACCCGGTCTGCCGCCAGGCGGGCGCGGGCGGCATTGGTGGCGGGCAGGGCCAGCGCAAACACATCGGGGGCTAGGCGCGCCACCGTGTCTTGGCCCCTAACCAGGCGTCCGACCATATTGCCAAGGTCTGGCATGGCCTTGTCGAGCGCGCCGCTGGCCCGCGCCTTGGCTGTATCCTTGCGATCTGCGACCCGAAGCACGCAGACCGATAGGGGCCGGTGAGTCCGGCGCGCGGACTTGTTCAGCCCGAGGACGTGACTGGCAAACAGTCGGGCGGTGAAAAGCCCGGTTGCCGCGTCCATAAGTTCTGATCGGGTGCTGTTCACCAAGGTGGCTTGCGCCTTGTCGATCCGGCGAAACAGACGCGCCGATTCTAGGACCTGATCGGCGATCTGGGCATGGCTTCGGTCTGATGCGATCAGGTCACTCATACCCTTGCTCATAGCCTCAATCGGCGAGGGGTCGGCCTCGTCGGTTAGGATAAGGCTGATAGGCAGGTGATAATGGGCCGAATTGCGCCGGACCGCGGCGGCCAGGGTCATGGCCTTTTCAAGCCCCGGATCGGCGCGCAAGACCACGGCATCGGGCCGGGTTCGGCTGAGGCTGTCAAATCCGGCATGGTGGTTAAAGCTTGCCGAAACCTCTGCGCCCCGCCCGGACAGTTCATTGTAAAGCGCCAGGACCTGTGGCGCAGGCTCGGCCATGATCAGCACGCGGTAAGGCCCGGTAGCGACGCTGGACCTTGGCATATTGTGGCTTTGGGCCGCAAAAGTCTCGGCGCGCAAGGCGATCTCATCCTCGGCGGTCGCTAGGCGGGCCAGGGCGTCGAGCCTAGAGGCCATCTGGGCCGGTACCAACGGCGCAGGCATCACATGATCCAGCCCCTCAAGCGGCAGCTCAGGACATGTGGCGGCCATGGCAATGATCATCAGGCTTTTCGGAGACGCAGCGGCCTTGAGCTGAAGTCCCAACCCAGCCGCTTCGATCAGGGCGGCAGGTCCGGACTTGGTCAGGTCAATGATCACAGCCTCGAGCGCGTGTTTGGTAGCATAATCGATGGCCACGCTTGGCCGATCAACTAAGGCCAGGGGCCATCCAAGGGCGGGAAGGCCTTCGATCAGGTCGCGGCGGGCTAGCCTGGCCCGGGTCACCAATAAGACGCGTGCCAAGCCCTGCACGAATTTCCCTTCTGCCCTGACGCAAGGGCATGGTTTCGAACTGCCCCAGTTGACGCTAACCTAATTCTAAAGCCCATTACAGGCGATCAAAACAATATGCCAGTGCCTGTCCAAGGGCGCGGCGAGGCGCATCAGGAACGAGTTGGAATGCAAGGTCAGAGCTTAACAGGGCAGGTGGCGGTCGTGACGGGTGCATCGAGCGGCCTTGGCGTGCGATTTGCCCATCTGCTCGCCGATGCCGGGGCTTCGGTTGCGCTTATGGCACGGCGCACCGACAGGCTCGAGGCCGTTGTGGCTGAGATTACCGCCAAGGGCGGGACGGCCAAGGCCTTTGGCCTTGATATTTCCAATGCCCATGCCATTGCCCCGGCCCTTGATGCCGCGCAAGGCGCGCTGGGTCCGATGTCGATCCTGGTCAATAATGCCGGTGTGGCGGCTGAGGGCAGGGCGCTCGACATATCGATCGAGGAGTATGATGCTGGCTTTGCCGTCAATGCGCGGGGCGTGTTTTTCGCCGCACGTGAGGCGGCGCTTCGGATGATCGATAGTGGCCTTGCCGATAAGGGCCTGTGCCGGATCGTCAATATTGCCTCGATTGCGGGCGCAACTGTCTTGCCCGGCGTGCCGGTCTATTGCGCGACCAAGGCCGCTGTCGTCAGCATGACCAAGGGCCTGGCCCGCGAATGGGCGCGCAAGGGCATTGCCGTCAATGCCATGTGCCCTGGCTTTATTGAGACCGAAATCAATGCCGACTGGTTCAAGACCGACGGTGGCCAGGCCCAGGTCAAGAGCTTTCCGCGTCGCCGCCTGATGGTCGATAGCGATCTGGACGGCGTCTTTATGACCCTGGTTGGCCCAGCGGCCCACGGCATGACCGGCTCGATCATCACCATTGATGATGGCCAAACCCTTTAAACATAACAATAGAGGAGAAACCCCATGGCGTCTGGTCCCCTGTCAGGCTTGAAGATTGTTGAATTTGCTGGGATTGGTCCTGGCCCCTTTTGCGGCATGCTCCTGTCCGACCTTGGCGCGGATGTGGTGCGGATTGACCGCAAGGGCGCCGGGCGGGGCTCGAAATTTGATGTTACAGGGCGCGGTCGCCGGTCCATCGCCCTGGACCTCAAATCCCCTGCCGCCGTTGAGGCCTGTCTGAAGCTGATGGACGGGGCTGATGCTGTGTTTGAAGGCTTTCGGCCAGGCGTGATGGAGCGGTTGGGCCTTGGCCCTGATGTGGCCCTGAAGCGTAATCCAAAGCTGGTTTTTGGTCGCATGACGGGCTGGGGCCAGTTTGGCCCCTATGCCAAGGCCGCGGGCCACGACATGAATTATATTGCCATTACCGGCGCCCTGCATGCCATCGGGACCGAGGACAAGCCCGTACCGCCGCTGAACCTGGTCGGTGATTTTGGCGGTGGCGCGCTCTATCTGGCCTTTGGCCTGCTGGCCGGCGTAGTTCATGCCCGGGCGACGGGCCAGGGTCAGGTCATTGACTGTGCCATGAGCGATGGCGCGGCTAGCCTGATGGCCATGTTCTATGGCATGAAGGCCTCTGGCATGTGGGGTCCAGACCGTCGCACCAATCTGCTCGATGGCGGGGCGCACTTCTATGACACCTATCAGTGCAGCGATGGCAAATGGGTCTCGATCGGCTCGATCGAACCGCAATTCTATGCCCTTTTGCTGGAAAAGACCGGCATCACCGATCCCGCCTTTGCCAATCAGATGAGCCGAGAGGCCTGGCCTGACCTTAGCGCCAAGCTAGCGGCGGTGATTGCCACCAAGACACAAAAACAGTGGTGCGATCTGATGGAAGGCACAGATGTGTGCTTTGCCCCGGTCATGGACCTGGATGAGGCGCCAAAGCATGCCCATAATGCCGCGCGCCAGACCTTTGTTGAGGTTGAGGGCGTGATGCAGCCTGCGCCAGCGCCGCGCTTTTCGGCCACGCCCGGCAAGATCCAGGGCCCGCCTCCCGCGATTGGCGGCCATACCGAAAGCGCCCTTGCCGACTGGGGCTTTAGCGTTTCGGACATTGACGCGCTGAAATCGGTGGGCGCGGTCTAGGCTGGGGCTTTACCTTGGGCCGAGGATGATCCTATCCTCGGCTCAAAACGGGAGAATGCCAATGTCTGGATCCCTACCCACGCTCAAGGGCGTGCATCATTCCGCGTTTCGTTGCCGCGATGCAGAGGAAACCCGGGCCTTTTATGAGGACGTGCTGGGCTTGCCGCTCAAGGCGGCCCTGGTGTTTGAGGAAGAGCCGGGCACCGGCAGGCCTCAGCCTTATATGCACCTGTTTTTCGAGTTGGCCGACGGCAATTATGTCGCCTTTTTCGACGTGCCCGAGGGCGCGCATGAGGGCAAGTTCAAGATGAAGTCCGGCTTCGACCTGCATTTTGCCATGGAGGTCGAGAGCCATGACCAGATGATGGCGTTTAAGGCCAGGCTCGATGCCGCCGATGTGCCTTGCTTTGGCCCCATCGATCATCATTTTGTCCATTCGATCTATTTTTATGACCCCAATGGCCTGAATCTGGAAATCACTTGCCGTGATGCCAGCCATGATCAGGTCATGGAAACCGAGGCCGCCAATGCCAAGGCGGTGATTGCAGCCTGGTCAGCCCGGACCGCGGCCCAAAAGGCCGCCAATAAGGCGAGCGTAGCCTGAGGCGAAAGGCGGTTTGATCGAGGCTTTCGGGCCTGGGCCTATTTGCCTATAAGGCCGCATGACACCGTCTTTTGATCAACCGCGATCGGCCTTGCAGGTCTTGGCCCTCGTCTTCCGTATTATCGGCCTGTCGGGGCGGCGGCTGTTTGGCCGCGATGTGATGCTTTATGTCGGCGGAGTTTCCTTCTTCGCCCTATTGGCCGTGTTTCCTGCGGTCTCTATCCTGATCGGAATCTATGGCCTGTTTGCTACGCCAGACCAGGCGGCCGTGCAGGCCGATTTGGTGGCGCAGTTTATGCCCGTCGGTGCGCAAGACCTGTTTCGGCAAGAGGTTCTAAGATTGTCGCATGTGCCCCTGGGCACGGTCTCGACCCAAAGCGCCTTTGCGGGCCTGATTGGGGCCTATGCCGCGCATCGCGGCTTTAAGGCCTTGCTCGCAGGCCTGAGCTTTATCCATAACGAGGATAAGCCCCAGGGCTTTGTCCGGTTCAACCTGATCGCCCTCGTTGTCTTGATCGCCGCCTTTGCCTTGCTGGGCCTGGTTTCGGTGGCCTTCTTGATGGTTCGAGTCCTGACCAATGCCTCGGGCGTTAGCCTCTTGGCCGGTGTGTCCTGGCTGTTTAGCGAATGGGTCTGGGCCAGCCTGGGCCTCAGCCTCGGCCTTAGCCTGATCTATCGGTATGTCATGTCGAGCGAGCCGGTCGCCTGGCCAGCCGCCCTGCTTGGCGGGGCGGTGGCGGCAGCCCTGACCCTGGCGGCCTCCTGGGCTAGCGGCGTCTATGTCAAGGAAATCGCGCATCTAGGCGCGACCTATGGCTCGATCTCGGCCGTCATCGTATTCCTGATCTGGGTGTCCTGGAGCGTCAATGCGGTGTTTTACGGCGGCGCGCTGGCCACCGAGACCGAGCTCGCCGTGCGAAAAAAGCACTAAGGTTTTTGGATCAGAAAACTAAGGCCGCTATCGTCCGAGAGGCTTTCCAGCACAATCAGGCCAAGGCTTTGGGCCAGGTGCGGCACGTCGATCTTGGCCATAGGATCATCGGCAAGTAGGCGAAGGCAGGCTCCAGCCTTGGCCTGTTCCACGGCGCGGCGCAGGCGCAGGGTCGGGACCGGGCAGCGATGGCCTCGGGCATCGACGAGGATTTCGGGCGAAGCCAGAGGCGCTAGGCCCCGATGCGGGCCATGTGCCCCTGTTCGGGCTTGGCGCGGCCTTCGAGGACCTCGTGATAGATGGTCTCGACCGCTTTTGGCCCTGCGCCTTCAGTGACCTTTAGCCAGCGCGCGACATCGCTCAAAAACGCTGACCAGATGCTGGCGACCCGCTTATCCAGCTCGCCAGGCCCCCAATCGCTATGGCGTTTCTTGATCTGGGCCGGCGCAAAGAACAGGGTTGGGCTAGGGCCGGGCAGGGCCTCTGGCACCGCGCGGTCCTCCCAATGCGTGCCACCAACGGCGCAGGAATAGGCAAGGGTTTCGGCAAAATGATTATGGATCGCCGCCCGAACCGAGCCGCCGCCCGCCATATCGACGAATACGGCTGTGTCCTTGCGCAGGCTTTGAATGGCGTCATAGGTGACCACCTTGTGGTAATAGCCGACGCTTTCGACAAAGGCCTTATTGGCGGCCGAGGTCAGGCCGACAACCTCAATGCCCTTGCGCGCCGCCTGTTTAAGGGCAAAGGCCAGGCCCAGCGAGGTCTTGCTAGAGGCGCTGGACAAGATCACCTGTTTGGCACCGAAAAACCCGTTATCTTCAAGGAAGTCGTCGATCACGAAGGAGGTCATGAACAGGGGCCGCAAAATAGCCTGGGCAGGCTCGATAGCGGCGGAATGGCCCGGATCGTGTGAGACCCTTTGATAGTGATTATAGACGGCCGCCATGGCCGCCCTGTGCGCAGCCCGGTCGCTTAAGGCTGACGGCGTGATCCGGTCGGCCTCAATCACGAGATACTCAGACATGGGGAAATAGCCATAGAGCCGCTCGCCCACTGACACATCGGGGTGGCGGCTCTGGACCACATTGCCAAAGCCCCAGACAGGAATGCGGCCAAGGCCTTCGGGGGCGGGGAAAAAGTTCCAATAGCCCATGGCCTGGCCGAAGACGCCATAGGTGATGTTATTGGCAGTAAAGGCGAAATGATCGATCTTGACCAGGATATCGCCGTCATTCAGGGCCCGCACCGGCTGGGTGCGCCACTCGGCTTGTCGCAGATCCTTGCGCGAAACGAGAAAGTCTTGGCTTTGATAGGTCATGGCGCGCTCCGGCGATCATAGTCGCGTGACAGTGCCGTTTCGGGCCTAGCCTGGCAAGGCTTCAGCGGATGGGAAAACAGGGCTGGCGTTTCTCCATAAAGGCGGCGCGGCCCTCGGCAAAGTCGGGGCCTTCGGCGGCGTCTAGGATCCAGGCCCGGGTCTGGTCGGTCTCCGTGGCCTGGCCATCCAGAATCATGGCCACCACCTGCTTGACCTTGCGCGCCGTCCATTGCGAGGAAGATGTGATCTGGGCGACCTTGGCCAGCACGGCGGCTTCCAGCGCATCTGGCGTATGCAGACTGTTGACCAGATGGATCCGAAGCGCTTCGTCCGCCGTCATGATCTCGCCCGTATAGAGGATGTTTTTGGCCGCCGAGGCTCCAACCGCATCGACCAGGCGCTTAGTATCGCCAAGGCCGTACATGAGGCCAAGGCGGGCAGGCGTTACGCCAAACCGTGCATCGCTGGCCGCTAGTCTTAGGTCACACGCCAGCGCCAAGGCCAAGCCGCCGCCAACGCAGGCCCCGCGGATCATGGCTAAGGTTGGTTTGGACAGACCCGCCAGGGCATCGACGCCGCCTGAAACGGCATTGCGATAGGCCGTTGCCGCCTCGCGCGTCGCATAGACGACCTCAAATTCGCTAATATCGGCCCTAGCGGCGAAATGCTCGCCCGCGCCGCGCACGATCAGAACCTTGACCGCCGAATTCGTTTCAACCGCAGTGCAGACCTCGGGCAAAGCCGACCACATGGCCTTGGTCATGGCATTGCGCTTGGCCGGTTGGTTGAGCGTCAGAACCGCATAGTCATCGATCAGGTCCAGGGTAAGGGCCTGGTCAGCAAAGGATTGGGGCATGGGATTGTCCGGCGGTTTGGAGGCTTAGGTCCAGCTGCGGTGAAGGTTACAAAGATTTCATGCAAAATCATGCATCTATTCGGCCCTGCTCATGTCTCTATCCATCAGAAGCCTGTGACAAGCCAGTCGCGGGATAGTTTTTGGGAGAGCTAAAATGGAAGGTATTCTAGAAAGTCTCGCTGAGATTTTGGTGCCAATGTCCTTTATCGCGTTTCTAACCGCGATCATCATTGTACCTGTCGTACTGCGTAGTCGCGAACGCGCGCGCCTGCACGAAACCCTGCGCATTGCCTATGAAAAAGGCCAACCCGTTGCGCCCGAAATGATCGAGCTTTTGCAGCGGGATGTGCGTTTGGGTTCGGGGCAAACCGTCAATTTCGGCCCTGACCGCGACTTGCGCCGGGCGGTAATCTTGATCGGTGTGGCGCTCGGCCTTGTGGCGATGAGCTTTGCCATCGGCATGCTGGCTGGCTATGCGCCGCGTTATGGAATTTTGGCGAGTGCTGCCATACCCGGCTTTGTCGGTCTTGGTTACCTCACGCTATGGTACTTTGGCCGCAATAAGCCGCAAGTTTGAGCGATTGCTGATCCAGCGATCGGGGGCGATCTATGAGCAGTCAAGTGACAAGGCCCTTGGCCAGTCTGCACGATATGGACCTTGTGGCCCTGTCGGTTGCAGGTGGCCGGGCGGCATTCGGGGAACTGGTGCGCCGACACGGGGCAGCGGTTCGCGGCTTGCTGCGTCGCATGGGGGCCGCGCCAGACCTCGCCGATGATGTCGCTCAGGACGCCTTCTTGATGGCGTTTGAACAGATTGCTGAGTTTCGCGGCGAAGGCAGTTTTATCGGCTGGGTTAAGCGCATTGCCGTTAGGCTGCATATCCGTCGCTGGAAAAAGGATCGCCGCCTTGACCTGATGGCGCAGACGCCTGAACCGGTCTGGGATGGAAGCGAGCAACCGGGTGATAGCACGGCGCAGGCGCGCCATATGGATCTGGATACTGCGCTTGCGGTCCTCAGTTCGGCCGAACGGGCCTGCGTCAGCCTTTGTTTTGGGGCAGGAATGTCTCACACCGAGGCGGCAGAGGCCTTGAATATTCCGCTCGGCACGGTCAAATCGCATGTGAAACGCGGACTTGAGCGGCTTAAACATCAACTTGCCCCAAAGGTTGGGGCCCGATCAGAGCAAGATGCCCATGGCTGATCACGATTTTAACTACAGGCTCGAGCGCCTGTTCAATACGCCGCCGAGTTTTGCCGATAGCGAGGCCTTTGCCCTGCGGGTGGAGGCACGCCTGGCCAAGGGCTGGCAGGTGCGCAATATTGTCATTGGGGTGAGCGGTCTGGTCGGCGGCATGATTGCTGTGCGCCAGGTCATGGGCCTGAACGTGTTTGGCCGGCTAGAGGCCTATACGGGTGAACAGACCCACCAGGTCATGGCGAGCTTGGCCAGCTTGACGCCGACGCATCTAGGCTTGCCCTCCTGGCCATTTGGTGGTGAAGCGATCTGGATGTCAGGGGGCTTGATGGTCATTGCCCTTGGTTTTGCCCTGATCAGGTTGCTTGAGGAGGTCTAGGACCTTTGTCTGCCCAAACACAGGCCGCGATAGCCCGGATATCGGCCCCCGAAATCACGGCGCGTAAGGGGGGCGAGCCGATTGTCTGCCTGACCGCCTATACGGCACCTATGGCGGCGATTATGGACCCCCACTGCGATCTTTTGCTAGTCGGCGATTCGGTTGGCATGGTGGTGCATGGCTTGCCCAATACAGTGGGCGTTACGCTCGATATGATGATCCTGCATGGCCAGGCCGTTATGCGCACGGCGCAGCGGGCCTTAGTCGTCATCGACATGCCGTTTGGCTCTTATGAGGGCTCGGCAGAGGCTGCCTATGACAATGCGGTTCGGATCATGAAGGAAACCGGGGCCCAGGCGGTTAAGGTCGAGAGCGGTCCGACCGTGCCAGACACCATCGCCTATATGGTCCGGCGGGGCATTCCGGTCATGGGCCATGTCGGCCTGCGCCCGCAATCGGTGTTGGTCGAGGGCGGTTTTCGCGCCAAGGGCCGGACAGAAGACGAGCGCGAGCGCGTGATTGCCGAGGCCAAGGCCACAGCCGATGCTGGCGCTTTTTGCATTGTGGTTGAGGGTGTAGCTGAGGCCTTGGCGCGAGATATTACCGCGGCGATTAATGTGCCGACGATTGGTATAGGCGCTTCGAGCGGCTGTGACGGCCAGATTCTGGTTACCGACGACATGCTCGGCCTGTTTGACTGGACCCCCAAATTTGTCCGCCGCTATGCCGATCTGCGCGGTGAAATCAGCCGGGCGGTCGAAACCTATGCGCAAGATGTCCGGGCAAGGCGGTTTCCGGGCCAAGAAGAGACTTATTTTTCCAAGCCAAGCGCTTAACCGACCACGCCTGCATTGCGGCCAGGCGCGACAGGCGATAGGTTCCCCCCTCATTGTCCCTGGCCAAGAGCGGAGCCTGCACGCGTGTCCGACGTATTTGATGAAGTCGAAGAACAACTCCGGTCTGAGCAATATATGGCCTTGGCACGGCGGGCTGTGCCTTGGATCCTCGGCGCATTGGCGGCTGCCTTTGTGATTGCCCTTGGGGTCTATGGCTATCTGACCTATCAGACCAAACAGGCTGGTAAGGCCGCTGAATCCTATGGGCAGGCTCTTGAGACCTATACCAAGGGCGATAAGGCCGCCGCTTATAAAGAATTCCAAACCGTTATCGATGTTGGCTCGGGCGGCTATAAGGCCTTGGCCCTGATGCAGCAGGGCGCGATCCGGCTTGAGCAGGACAAGACCGCTGAGGCCGTGGTTTTGTTTGATGCCGCCGCCAAGGCTGCCCCAAATTTAATCATTGGTGATGTCGCTCGCCTCAAATCCGCCTTCGCCTTGATGGATACAGCGCCTTATTCGGAAATCGAAAAGAGGCTCAAGCCCTTGACGGAAGTAAAACACCCCTATCGCGCCACCGCCCTTGAGGCCCTGGCTCTAGCAAAAATCGGTGCTGGCAAGGTCGATGAGGCCAAGGGCGACCTCAATGTCCTGACCCTCTTGCCCGATGCACCCGATGGCATGCGCCAGCGCGCCAATGCGGCCATCGCGCTCATTGATGCCGGAACTGCTAAGAGCATGCCGGAAGTGGCCAAGGCCGCCATGGCTCTGCCCAAGCCTATCCAGATGCCTGCTGGGGCCATGATCCCTGGGCTGACCGAGCCGCAAGCCCAGGCGGGAGCTGCCCAATGACCGTGAAACGCACCCTCGCCGTCCTGGCCCTGGTCGCCGCAACTGGCCTTGCGGGTTGTAACTCTATTGGCAGAATGAACCCGTTCAAGGGCGGCGCGAACAATAAGGTCAAGGCCTCGGATGGCCAGCGCATCTCGATTATTGCCTTTGATGAAAAGCTCGCAGTAGCCGACGCGCTCAAGGGTGTTGATTTCTATCTGCCCGATCCTGTGACCCGGACTGATTGGCCATTGCCAGGTGGTACCCGGGAGCAGTCCATTGAGCATGTGGCGGCGGGCGCTCAGTTCCAAATCGCTTGGAAGCGAGGGTTTGGCGCTGGTTCTAACCGACGCGTGCATATTACGGCGCCGCCGGTCTCAGCTGATGGGGTGATCTTTACCATGGATGCGGGGGCGGGGGTTTCGGCCCACCTCGCGAGCACCGGGGCAGAGGTGTGGCGTGTAAACCTTGCACCTCATAGCCGCCGCGACAAGGAAGCCTTTGGCGGTGGCATCGCCTATGCCAATGGCAAGCTAGTCGTCTCATCCGGCTATAGGTTTATTGCCGCACTTGATGCCAAGACCGGCTCCAAGATCTGGACCGTGAATATCGAGGCGCCCATTCATGCGGCCCCGACCATTTCTGGCGATACGGTCTATGTCGTCTCAACGGACAATGAGCTCTTGACCTATGACCTAGCCACTGGCGCGCCCGGCTGGACCTATCAGGCCCTGGTGGAATCGGCCCGAATTCTACAGGCCTCGAGCCCGGCGGTCGTCGGGGATACGGTGATCGCAGGCTTTGCCTCGGGCGAACTTGTCGCTCTGCGCACGGCCAATGGTAATGATCTGTGGCAAGAAGTCCTGTCGCGGGCCAGCCGTACCAATGCTTTGTCCGAGATCCGCGATATTCCTGGCCGTCCAGTCGTTTATAAGGGTGACGTGTTCGCCGTCAGCCATTCGGGCGTGTTTGCCGTTACCGATTTGCGGACCGGTACAGCCCGCTGGTCCTTGCCGATCTTGGGTGTCTCGACGCCCTGGCCCGTCGGCGATGTCGTGTTTGTTGTGTCCAAGGCTGGCGAGGTGATCTGTGCGTCCCGCGAAAGTGGTCAGGTTTATTGGATCACCGATCTGAACAAGGATCGCAAAAAGAAGCAGCGCGCCTTGTGGTCCAGCCCCGTTCTAGCCTCCAACCGCTTGGTCGTTGTCTCCAGCACGGGCGAAATGGTCGGCATAAACCCCCGGACCGGTGTGGTGGAAAAGACCCTTAAGCTGGGGTCTCCGGCCTTGCTCGCGCCGATCGCGGTCAATGACATGTTATATGTGGCCAGCGACAAGGGTGACTTGATCGCCATTCGCTAGGGGCCGGCCAAGGCGCTGACCATTGATTGTTTGAGGAGACCGCGCGTTCATGGCGCTTAAAGTCGCGATCGTCGGTCGCCCTAATGTGGGCAAATCCACCCTGTTCAATCGTCTGGCCGGGCGCAAGCTGGCTATTGTCGATGACCGGCCGGGGGTTACCCGCGACCGCCGCTTTGCCACAGGGCGGATTGGAGACCTGGATCTGGTCCTGATCGACACGGCCGGGTTTGAGGACGTGACGGACGAAAGTCTGGAGTCGCGCATGCGCCGCCAGACCGAATTGGCAATCGAAGAATGCGATGTCGCCCTGTTCGTCATGGATGCGCGCGAAGGGGTCACGCCGCTGGACGGCCTGTTTGGCGAGGTGCTGCGGCGCAAGTCGCGCCCAGTGATCCTTCTGGCCAATAAGGCTGAGGGGCGGGCAGGCGAGTCCGGAACGCTTGAGGCGTTTCAGCTTGGCCTAGGCGAGCCCTTAGGCATTTCCGCTGAACATGGCGAGGGCATGGCCGAGCTCTATGCCGCCCTTCGCGTCGTGTCAGACTCAATTGAAGAGGCCGATGACGGCTTTGAAGATGAGGACGGCGAGGACGACCATGAAAAGCCGATCCGTATCGCCATTGTTGGTCGCCCCAATGCCGGTAAATCGACCCTGATCAACCGCCTGATCGGCGAGGAGCGCCTGCTGACCGGACCCGAGGCCGGGATCACCCGCGACGCCATCCCTGTTGATTGGAATTTTGAAGGCCGCGCTATTCGCCTGGTCGATACAGCGGGTCTGCGCCGCAAGGCCCGAATTCACGAAAAGCTTGAAAAGCTATCCACCAGCGACACGATCCGCGCCATCACCTTTGCCGAGGTTGTGGTCCTGGTTATGGATGCGACCCATCCGTTCGAAATTCAGGACCTGCAGATCGCTGACCTGATTGAGCGCGACGGGCGGGGCCTTGTGTTTGTCTTGGCAAAATGGGACCTGGTCGAGGACCCCCAGGCTCAGCTAGCCGCCTTTATCGAACACGCCGAACGCATGCTGCCCCAGGTACGCGGCACACCGGTTGTGGCGTTATCGGCTGAGACCGGCAAGGGCGTGGAGCGGCTCATGCCCGCGATTGGCAAGGTCTATAAGGACTGGTCGACCAAGATTAAGACCCGTGATCTCAATGACTGGCTTCAAATGGCCATGCAGCGCCATGCTCCGCCCTCGGTCGGCGGTCGTCGGATCAAGCCCAAATACATGGCCCAGATTAAGGCCAGGCCCCCGACCTTTGTCATGTTCTCGTCGCGGGCGGCGGAAATGCCGGAAAGTTACCGGCGGTATCTGATCAATAGTCTGCGCGAAAGCTTTGACATACCAGGCGTGCCCTTGCGTATCACGATCAAGTCCGGCGCTAATCCCTATGCTGACGGCGATGGTACACCCGCAGCCCGTGCTGGCTACAAGCCCAGCCGTGAGCGGGCAGCGCGGGCCCAGGCCTCGGCTGCAGCGGTCGCGGCCCGGGCCGCTGCGGCGGCTATAGTTCCGGATATGGAAGTGGCCGAGGCCCCGGCCGCAAAGCCTAAGGCCAAGCCCAAAGGCACAGGCGGCGGCACCAAATCTCCCCGCGCCAAGGCAAGAGCCCTGGCCAAGACGTCCCAGGTCATCCGGTCACGCCCCGGCGGTGTCCGAACTGGCCCGAAAAAAGCGCCGCCGGGACGGCCGACCGGTCCCAAAAAGCCCTCGGCAACCAAACGGCCGACTGGGCCCAAGAAGCGCTGAATTCAGAATAAATCCTCCCCCTTTGAGGGAGGGGGACCGCGAAGCGGTGGAGGGGGCCTTAGGCTCTAGCCTTCCAGTCCTTGAACGAAACCACCCCACTTGGCGGGTCCTGATCGGCTCGGGCCAGGTCGAGCATCAGGGGCACGATCTCCTCTGGTGCAGGCAGGGTCATGGGATCTTCGCCCGGAAAGGCGACTTTCCGCATCTGGGTGCGCATGGGGCCAGGATTGACCAGACAGGCGCGCACCGGCGTATTGGCCATTTCATCGCTATAGCAAGCAATCATGGCTTCAAGCCCCGCCTTGGCTGCGGCATAGGGCCCCCAAAAGGCGCGCGGATTGCGAGCAACGCCGCTGGACAAGAAGATCAGACGCCCTGCCTCGGACTGCCGCAGCAAGGGGTCCATCGACCGGATCAGGCGATAATTGGCGGTCAGATTAATGCCAATCACCCGGTCAAAGGGCTTGGGGTCTAAATGGGCTACCGGCGTCAGGCCGCCGAGATAGCCTGCGGCACCAGCCAAGATATCGAGGCGCTTGTAGCGTTCAAATAGGGCAAGCCCCAGCCGGTCAATGCCTTCGCCATCCATCAGGTCGAGCGGGACCAGGCTGGCATGGGCGCCGGTCTCGGCAAAGATCTGGTCATCGAGGGCTTCAAGCCCGCCTTGAGTGCGGCCAACCGCGATGACATGCGCGCCAGCCTTGGCATAGCCAAAGGCGATGGCCTGGCCAATGCCGCGCGTGGCCCCGGTAACCAGGGCGATCTTTCCGGTAAGCGGCTTTGGGTTTGATGAGGTGTTCATAGCGCGCTTTTTAGCGAATGCCGCGCCAAGGTCACGCAGAAACCTTGGCGACGCGGCCTAATCGCTGTCGGATTCTGGCCTTTGGCCATAGCGCTGAGACAGGAAGGCGCAGGCCATGAGCTGGATCTGATGGAATATCATCAGGGGCAGGACGAATACACCGGCAACCGCTGGGGGAAACAAGATGCCCACCAAAGATACGCCCGTTGCTAAGCTCTTTTTGGAACCGGCAAACACGATCGCAATCTCGTCCATCTTGTTAAAGCCCAGCACCCGGGCCAATAGGGTCGAGATGGATAGAACCAAGCCAAGTACAAAGAGACAGAGAATTAGCAGTTTTGCCAGGTCAGTGCCGGCGATCTTGTGCCACAGGCCGTCCGTCACGCTTTGGCTGAAGGCACTATAAATGATCAGCAGGATCGAGCCACGATCAACATATGTCAGGCTCGCCTTGTGCCGCGTCACAAAGCTGCCAATCCAGGGTCTTAGGACCTGGCCGAGGGCGAAAGGCAAAAAAAGTTGAACCAGCAATGCCTCGACCGAATCCCAGCCCATGCTGCCGCCTTGGGCATGCATGAGAAGGCCGACCAGGATTGGCGTCACAACAATCCCAATCAGGTTGGAGGCTGACGCGGCAACGACGGCGGCGGCAATATTGCCGCGGGCTACCGCGGTAAAGGCTATGGCCGATTGGACCGTGGACGGAAGGCAGCACAGGACTAGAACGCCTTGCGCAAGGCTGGCGGGCAAGATGTCCTCAGGTAACATGTTGACGCCCAGGCCTATCAAGGGAAACACGGCAAAACTGATTGCCAATATGGTCAGGTGCAGGCGCCAATGCACCAGGGCCGCCCCGACTGATTGCGGTGATAGGCGCGCGCCATGCAGGAAGAATAATAGGCCAACAGCTAGCTTTGTAGCGACGCCCAGCTGCACCGCTGCCGTGCCGCTAGCGGGCAACAGGCTGGCCAAGACCACCATGCCGACCAGGGCCAGCATATAGGGATCGATACGAAACCTCTGTATCAGACCGCTTAGGCGGCCCTGACCGCCGTCAGTCACGCGCTGACGAGGAAGGAGAGCTGACGCCCAGCCTGATCCTTGCGCCCCTCGGCAATTTCGCGGTCGAGCAGGCGGGTGGGATAGTCGCCAGTGAAATAATGGTCGGTGAATTGCGGCGCAGCCGGATCGCGGGCCCCGGCCTCCATGGCCCAATAGAGCCCGTCAACCGATAGGAAGCCCAAACTGTCGACCTCGAGGTATTTGGTCATTTCTTCCAACGACTTGTTGGCCGCCAAAAGGTGTTCGCGGTCGGGCATATCAATGCCGTAAAAGTCCGGCCAACGTATGGGCGGGGAGGCCGAGCGCAGATGCACCTCCGTGGCCCCAGCCTCTCGCACCATGCGGACAATCTTGAGCGAGGTCGTGCCGCGCACGATAGAATCGTCGATCAGAATGACCCGCTTACCCGCAAGAACCGAGCGATTGGGGCTGTGCTTCATTCGCACGCCCAGTTCTCGAACACCCTGGGTGGGTTGGATAAAGGTGCGGCCGACATAGTGATTGCGGATAATGCCCATCTCAAAGGCAATGCCGCTTTCCTGCGCAAAGCCTAAGGCTGCGGGGACGCCGGAATCGGGCACAGGGACCACGACATCGGCATCGCTAAAGCATTCCTGGGCCAAGCGCCGCCCCATGCGCTTGCGGACCTCATAGACCGAGCGGCCATTCACGACGCTGTCAGGGCGGGCGAAATAGACATATTCGAATACGCAAGGCCGTGCAGCTGCTGCTGGGAAGGGTCGCAGGCTTTCTATGCCGTCAGACGAGATCACGACCATTTCGCCATGCTCAACATCGCGGACAAATTGCGCGCCGATCATGTCCAGGGCGCAAGTTTCCGACGCCAGCACCGGCTTGCCGTCCAGATCGCCCAGCACCAGCGGCCGTATGCCGAGCGGATCGCGCACGCCGATCATCTTCTTATTGGTCATGGCGACTAGGGCATAGCCGCCCTCAATCTGGCTCAAGGCCTCAATAAAGCGGTCGACAACCCTGGCCTTACGCGAGCGCGCGATCAGGTGAAGGATCACCTCTGAATCTGAGGTCGATTGGAAGATGGCCCCGTCTGAAACGAGCTGGTCGCGCAGAAACAGGAAATTGGTCAGATTGCCATTATGAGCCAGGGCGACACCGCCCGCCTCCAGATCAGCAAACATAGGCTGGACGTTGCGGATAAAGCTGCCGCCCGCCGTCGAATACCTGGTATGGCCGATGGCATGAGTACCCGGCAGGCGCTTAACTAGGTCAGCGCCCGCAAAAGCATCGCCGACATGGCCCATATGGCGTTCGGTGTGAAAGCGGTTACCGTCGAAACTGGCTATGCCGCAGGCTTCCTGGCCGCGATGTTGCAGGGCGTGAAGACCTAGGGCGCAGACGGCGCTGGCATCTGGAACCTCATAAACGCCGAACACGCCGCATTCGAGCCTTGGGCGATCATCATCATGGTCGCGATGCTCTGGCGCTGAAAAGGTTTCGCGGGTCTGGCCGATCATCGGTTCTTCTCCACTAGGGCATCAACGTCTTTGCGCGATTGCTCATCATAGCCGGTGCCCTTGCCGCTCGAGTTTGCGCTGGACTGGGCCTTCTTATCGCCAGCGCCCTCACGCACTGCCTTCTCCAGCGATGGACCCAGGCGGTCGGCGACGGCGGAGCCTTCGGGCGCAAGGGCGCGCAGGCCGGTGGCGCTGAGCTTGGCCAGCGGATAGAGGGCCGCATGCGAAATCCAGCGCGGAACCCGTTCTGGCGGCGTGGCAGCATTAAAGACCAAATAAAACACCCCTAACAGGACCAAGGCCCTTAACAGCCCAAACCCAACCCCTACGGACCGATCTAACGCGCCTAGGGTTTCAATATCATGCACCTTCTTGGTCAAATAGGACCCAGAAAGCCGAAGGGCGATATAGGCCAGGACAAAGCTTAGGACCACGGCCAGGGCCGTTGCGGCCCAGTCGGGATCAATCAGTTTGCGGCCTAAGGGACCGGTAAAGCGCAGGGCAAATATGGCGATCAGGGCGGCCAGGAAAAAGGCCAATATGGTCATCACCTCGCGAATAGCGCCGCGCACAAACCCGATTAGGGCAAAGCCCAAAATGATACAAAGGGCAATCAGGTCGAATAAGGTCACTCGTGCTCCTTCAGACCTTAGGTCCAGTCGCTTTCGCCGATCCGGCGGACAGCATCCGTCAGACGACTTACACCCGATACCGGGAAGGGCGCTAGGTCATTGAGGCCCATGGGCGCTAAAGCTTGTGAAAAACCAAGCTTTGCGGCTTCTTTTAGGCGCGATTCCATCCGGCTGACCTGCCTGACCTCGCCAGATAGGCTCACTTCGCCAAAAACGATGCAGTTTTGCGGCAAGGCGATATCGAGGGCAGAAGAGGCCAGGGCCGCCGCCGCAGCTAAATCGGCGGCTGGCTCGCTGATGCGCAGGCCTCCTGCAACATTGAGATAGACATCGCGTCCGCCCAGCCCCAGCCCGCAGCGGGACTCCAAAACCGCCAGTACCATGGCCAGGCGCCCTGAATCCCAGCCGACCACGGCGCGCCTGGGCGTGCCATAGGCCGAGGGCGCGACCAGGGCTTGAAACTCGACTAGAACCGGGCGCGATCCCTCAATCCCGGCAAACACGGCAGCCCCCGGTGCGCGTTCACCGCCGCCATTTAGGAATAGGGCCGACGGGTTTCTGACTTCGCGCAGGCCAGCATCGCCCATCTCAAACACACCAATCTCGTCCGTAGCGCCAAACCGGTTCTTGGCCGCGCGCAGGATGCGGAAGGGATAGCCGCGCTCGCCCTCAAAGGACAGGACAGCATCGACCATGTGCTCGACGACGCGCGGGCCTGCAATCTGGCCATCCTTGGTCACATGGCCAACCAGGATAACGGCAACGCCGCGCGTCTTGGCCAGGCGCACCAGCTCACCAGCTGCCGCCCGTACCTGGGTGACCGAGCCGGGACCGGCCTCATGCGCGTCGCTCCAAAGGGTCTGGATAGAGTCGATCACGACCAGGTCAAAGGCTTCGCGCTTTAGCCCATCAATAATGCCGCGCAGGGCAGTTTCAGCCGCCATCTGGACCGGGGCCTGGGACAGGCCCATACGGGCGGCGCGGCTGCGAACCTGATCGAGGGCTTCTTCGCCGCTAATATAGGCGCATTTGGCCCCTTGCACGGCGGCCTGGGCACAGACTTGTAGCAGCAAGGTGGACTTGCCAACGCCTGGATCGCCGCTGAGCAAAATGGCTGAGCCACGGGCGACGCCGCCGCCGCAGACCCGGTCAAATTCGTCTATCCCCGTCATGATCCGTGGCGGCGGCGGGGTCTGGCTGTCCAGGGTTTCAAAGGTCAGACCCCGCAGCTTGCTGGCGCGGCTGGGGGCTAGGGCGCCGGGCGGGCGGCTTTGGACCTCTTCAACCAGACTGTTCCAGGCGGCGCAGGCGGGACACTGACCGGCCCATTTGGACTGAACCGCGCCGCAGGTCTGGCAAACATAGGTCGCACCGTCGCGGGCCATCAGCACTCCAAGGGCGAATCACGCCCGTTTCTGAGATCCAGTTTAGCCGACCTCGCAGTCGGATAAATCCGCTGTCTGAAGGATTGTTTCAGTCCGCCCGTCCGACATAGGTCCGCACGAGCCGCGGGGCTACGCGCACCAAGCACTCATAGGCAATCGTACCACTGGCAGCGGCGACCGCATCCACGGGCATGTTGGGGCCAAGCAGTTCAGCCATGTCGCCAGGATGGGCAAGATGGCCCTCATCAAGTTCCATAGCCATCATGTCCATGGAAATTCGCCCCAGGAGCTTGCGCTTTTCGCCACCAAACCAGGCATGACCATCGGATCCGAAGGCTCGCAAGACACCATCGGCATAGCCTGCACCAAGGATGGCCACACGCATGGCATGGGACGCGGTAAAGGTTGCGCCATAGCCAATGGTCTCGCCCGGCCTAACGGTGCGGATTTGCAAGATGGGGGCGGTGAGGGTTGCGACTGTCGCTAGGTCGGGATGGCCTACGCCAAACGGGCCGCCGCCATAAAGGCTGATGCCGGGACGAACCAGATCATGGTGATAGCCGTGCCCAAGGAATATGCCGCCGGAATTGGCCAGGCTTGCCTGCGCCTCCGGAAACAAGGCCCTGGCCTCTTTGAATTGCTGGGCCTGAATGGCATTTGCCGGATGGCTTGGCTCTGATGCACAAGCCAGATGGCTCATGACCAGGTCAATATCGAGCCCTTTAAAGGCGTCCATGGATTGGGTCAGGGCCGCCGCCTCATCTATTCTCAGGCCCATGCGGTTCATGCCGGTATCAATCTGGATCGCGGCGGACAGAGGTTGAGCCTGGGCGCGGCCCAAGCCTGCCCATTCGCTCACCTGGGCGGCACTATTAAGGACTGGGGTCAGGCGCGATGCAGCAAGCCGGGGTGCTGAGCCGGGCATCGCGCCATCCAGAACATAGATCGTGGCAGGGCGGTTCGTGCCCAAGCCTTGGCGCAGGGCCTCGCCCTCGCTAATCCTAGCCACAAAGAACCGGCGCGCGCCCTCGGCCCAGAGGCGGCGGCTGACCGCCACCGCACCCAGACCATAAGCATCGGCCTTAATCACCGGCGCGACCTCAGCCCCGCCCGCAACCTTGGTCAGGGTGTGATAGTTCTGGGCCAAGGCATCTAGATCGATGGATAGACTGGCATGGAAGGGGTCGGTGGGCATACGGCATCGGGCTTTAGCGAGTGTTGGCGCAAAGCCCTAGACTGGTTTGGCGTCATAGGCGAGGGCATAGGGTGCGAGCCCTGACCTGCCGCCGCCTTCCCCGCGAAGGCGTAAGGGGTCCATTGTGCCCCTAAAGCTTGCGGCCTAGATACTTCTCGACCTGGCGCCTTTCCCATTCGGCGCCAAACAGTGGTGAATGGCTCCAGATCGCTAGGCCATGCATCATTAGGCCAACACCCCAACCCAGGGCCGGAAACACTGCCCACAAAAATTTCGGATAGGTCATAAGATTTATGGCGAAGAGTAAGGCTATGACCAGAACATACTGCACACCGTGAAGATAGAAGCCTTTCAGCTTCCGCACGCGGGCTAGGGCTTGCCGCTCCAGCGGGTCTTGAACTTCGCGCATTGAGTAGTTTTGGGTCTGTGTCGTGTCCATAGCCGGCTCCTGAAGTTGATTGAGGTCAATTTCGAAAGCGGCGGCGAGGGCTTTTAGAGACTCCAGACTGGCCGGCATACCACGTTCCAACCTCTGGATGGTCCGCGGGCTTAGGCCACTGATTTCGCCTAATTGTTCTTGAGACCAGCCGCGTTGAAGTCTGAGTTTTTGAATCAGCATCACCCGTTCCTTTCGAATGACCTGACATGGCCCCAAAGCTGGCTGAGCGGACACGTCAGGATCCGGACACGACCGCGACAATAGAACGACTTTT
>JBILKO010000123.1:0-6984 GCA_044376615.1 Caulobacteraceae bacterium | reverse complement strand
GAAGGCCAACCTGGAGTCGCAAATTGCATTAGCAAAACTGCAATTATCCGGCCAGACGGATCTTGCCACGGCTCAGGCAAGTCTCGCTCAACAGCAGACCAATTTGATCATTGCTCAGGCCAATGCACCGACCCAGGTGCTCACAAATACGGTCGCAAATACGATCCAATCGCTTAAGGATCAGGCCAAATTGGACGAGATCAGGGCTTGCATGTTGAAACAAACCGCGTTGGGTGAGTCCGTTGATCCATGTTTCAAGTGATCAATCGCTTGCGGACTGAACGCTCGGTGTGTGCGGCAAATCCTGAAAGCGCAGGCCATCGCCTAGGCGACTAGACGCGAAGGCTGGTCAAAGATGCGGACGATCTCGCCTTCACGGTCGTTCCAAAGAATGCTGACGCCGCGGGCGCGGTCGATACTATTCCCCAAACTGGCCTTGACCCCCGCCTCGGCAAGCCGTCGGGCGCTGAGTTTCAGCAAGGTGCGGCCGCAGCCCTGATCTTCTTGCAGGTCGGCATATTGCAAAACCGCATCAATAACCGCGCCGGTTAGGGGCGGCCTGGATCGACTGGGGCTGCGCGATGGGGCAGGGCGTTTATAGGGGGCCATGGCGGCTGTCCTTTGGCTATACACTTTCACTGATCCATGGTGTACTGGCGCGGTACGTCAAAATCGGACGTACAAAAGGGGGTCGTTTATGCGGCATGAAAAAGCACAAAACCTGCTGGTTCTGGCCCGCTTGCTCGCGGGGTCTGCTGAGGGCCTCACGCTTGACGAAATGGCAGCAGCCATTGGGGTTGGCCGCCGCACGGTCGAGCGTATGCGTGATGCGGTACGCGAAGTGTTTCCGCAATTGGAAGAGATTGACGATCCGCCGACGCGACGGTTTCGGATTCCATCGGGCCTTGATGGCCTTTATCAAGCCCCATCGGCTGATGAGCTGGTCGCGCTTCGCACCGCCGCCGAGGCCCTCCAAAGCGCTGGGGCCAAGGCGAGGGCAGCAGCCCTATCTAGCCTAGAGACCAAGATCATGTCGGCTATGCGCAGCAGCGCTCGCCGTCGCCTGGCCCCAGATGTCGAGGCCCTGCTTCAGGCCGAAACCATTGCCGTTCAGGCGGGCCCGAGGCCGTTTGAGGATGAACAGGTCCTAGCCCTTGTGCGCCAGGCCATCAAATCGCTCTGCGCGCTTCAGTTTCGTTATGATGGCGGTAGTGCGCCAGGACGGGTGCGCCAGGTCGCGCCTTATGGCCTCTTGTTTGGGCGCAGCAATTATTTGGTTGCGGCTGAATTGGGCGAGGCGGGCGCGATCGGTGAGGCTCGCAATTGGCGGTTGGACCGGATGGCAGAAATCACGGTTCTGGCGACACCTGCCCCGCCGCCGCCGCAGTTTTCTTTGCAAGACTATGCAGATCAAAGCTTTGGCATCTATCAGGATGATGTGGAGGACGTGGTCCTAAAGGTGCTGCCGCATGGGGCGGACGATGGTGCGCGGTGGCGGTTCCATGTGAATCAGGTCGTTGAGCCCCAGGCAGATGGCAGCCTAATCATCCGATTTAGGGCTAGCGGCATGACCGAGCTGGCCTGGCACTTGTTTAGCTGGGGGGACAGGATCGTGATCCTGGAACCGGCGCGTTTGCGCCAAGTCTTGGCCGAACAGATCGCGCAAGCCAGCAAGAGCCTTTCCGTTTAGGTGCGTCCGATTTTGACCTAAGCGCCGGTCATAAGGGGTGGGTCACCGAGAGGAGATCTTGACCATGACCGATTTTTCTTATGCCTCCTACCCGATTAGGGGCGGCGCCTCGCCCCTTAGCCTGATGAGCCGTGGCCTGGCCCAAACTATGCGGCGCGCCAGTCTAGGCACGGGCTCCGATATTGTAATACCGCTCAGTGAAGTCCTATGCGCGAAGGGTTTTCGAGCCGTCAGCATCCTTGCCTTTAAAGGCTCAAGCGACTTTACACCGCTACCGTTCGCTCTTAGATAACGACCCGCGTCGGCGCTTGCGACTAAAGCCATCGCGTGCAGACTGACCTGCCCCGGCTGGGTTGGTCATCCGAATTGGCTGACATTTCGCCCCTCTGCCCAACCAGGATACATGAACTTGCGCCAAGCCTTATCTTCAGCAAACCCACCCCACATCGGCATCGTTGGTGCAACTGGCCTAGTGGGTAAGATGATTCTCACCTTGCTGGCGGAACGTGGGTTTGCCCTTGGATCGCTTAGGTTGTTCGCTTCGACGCGTTCTGCAGGAATTCTAATCAAGTGGGAGCGCGGCCAGGTTGTGGTCGAAGACGCAGCCACGGCCGATTACAGCGGCCTAGATATCGTCTTTTTTTCGGCGGGCGGCGAAACGTCGCGGTCCTTGGCACCTAAGGTCGCAGCGGCTGGCGCGATCGTGATTGATAATTCATCTGCTTGGCGTGCTGATCCCGAAGTTCCTCTTGTGGTCGCCGAGGTTAACCCGCACGCTTTGGCCTCGATCCCGAAGGGTATTATCGCCAATCCGAACTGCACGATCATGGCCGCCATGCCCGTTTTGAAGCCGCTTCATGACACAGCGGGTCTGAAGGCGCTCGTGGTCAGCACCTATCAAGCGGTTTCAGGCGGCGGCGTGGCGGGCGTCCGTGAACTGGAGGATCAGGTACGAGCGGCGTCTGAAAATGGCGACGACCTCGTCCGAGACGGCGACGCCGTGGTGTTCCCGGCACCAAAGAAATGGGTCGTCCCGATTGCGTTCAACGTGGTCGCCCTCAACTATAAGGTCGCAGCGGACGGTTACACCGACGAAGAGCTAAAGCTGCGCGACGAGAGCCGCAAAATTCTTGAGATTCCCGACCTGCCTGTCTCTGGAACCTGCGTTCGGGTGCCTGTCTATACTGGCCATTCGCTATCTATAAACGCCCAATTCGAACGCGGGATTTCCGCTGATACCGCACTGCAACTTCTCAACAAAGCGCCCGGCGTTGTCATTGCGGAAACTCCAAATCCGCTGGATGCGACCGGCAAAGATGCCGTTTTCGTTGGCCGGATACGATCTGATCCGACGGTCGAACATGGGCTTGCGCTGTTTGTAACGGGCGATAACCTTCGGAAGGGCGCTGCGCTCAACGCCATTCAGATCGCTGAGGAACTGGTTAGTCAGCACTCTTGATCTCGCGTTACATGGCTTAGCTGCTTATCCAGGACTGGCGCGCCTAGCCATAGACCCGGGTCGTCCAGATCGCACAAGCATCTAAGGCCTTGGCATCCGTGGGACGTCCGAATCTGTCGTAGGTATGGCGCATGAAAAAGGGATCACCGATGGAAGATCCAAATTATGACCGACCTCGCATACCGCCCAGGCCCTTTAGCTCAAGCTTCCCGGCCCAATCTCGCCGCCGTGATTCAGGCCATTCGCTATGGCCTCGTCTGGGTCGTTTGGCTGGGCCTCTTCGTGGTCAGGCCTGGTCTTGCGCTAGAGTGTTTTCGCTATCGGCGGATGGATTCGCCGCTTGGCCCGCCTAGGCTCTAGAACCGGCTAACGCCCCTCGAAATTAGCGCTGCGCTTTTCCATAAAGGCCAACATGCCCTCTCTAGCGTCATGGGTCTTGAGCAGGGGCAAGAGCTGCAAAAACACGTGATGAACATGGTCGTTAAAGGTCTCAGACAGGCCCATGCGCATCATCCGCTTAGAGGCCTGAACGGCCAGGGGCGCATTGGCCGCGATCTCGCTGGCCAGGGCGCGGGCCACGGTCTTGACCTGATCATCCTCAACCACTTGGCTTACCAGGCCCATGGCCAGGGCTTCATCGGCGACAAGGGTGCGCCCCGTAAAGATCAGTTCAGCGGCCTTGGACCAGCCGATTAGCCGCGGCAAAAACCAGGTCCCCCCCGATTCTGGCACAATCCCGCGCTTGGTAAAGGCCGCCGCCAGCTTTGCCCCCTTGGCCATAATGCGAATATCGCAGCCGAGCGCGGTATCAAGCCCATAGCCCGCGGCCGAGCCGTTCAGCGCGCAAAGGGTCGGCTTTTCCATATTGAACATCACGGTCGGCGGCGTGAATTTGAGGTCCAGATTGGTCGACTGGGTGGTACCATTGGAAATGCCGCCTTCGCCTGGCTGGGTCACCTCGGTCAGGTCCAGCCCCGCGCAAAAAGCCCGTCCGGTGCCGGTTAGGATCACGACCCGCACCTGGGGGTCCTTGTCAGCCACCAAGAGACATTCAGTCAATTGATTGAGCATGGTACGGCTGATCGTATTCATCCGCTCCGGCCGGTTTAAGGTCACGGTCGCAATATGGTCGCTGACGCCATAGGCCACTTCTGGCGATGGATCTTGGGCGGGGCTAGGCTGTGGCATGGCGGTTTCCTGTCCGGATTGGCTGGGAATTTTTCAGCACTATGGGACGAGACGCTTGGCATTTCATCCAAAATTGCGCGACATGGCCAAAACCATTGATCCAAAGGCAAGACCGACATGACCCTGACCCTCTATGGCATAAAGGCCTGTGACACGATGAAGAAGGCCAGGGACTGGCTGGATCAGAACGGCGTGGCCTACCAGTTTCACGACTATAAGACCGCCGGCATTGACCGGCCTCGCCTGACAGCCTGGGTCAGGGATCATGGTTGGGAGACGGTCTTGAACCGGGCCGGCACGACCTTTCGCAAGCTTGCCGAGGCCGATCGCGAGGGCCTCAATGCCGTCAAGGCCATAGACCTGATGCTGGCTCAGCCTTCGATGATCAAGCGGCCTGTGCTGGATCTAGGCCAAACCCAGCTGATCGGCTTTAAGCCGGATCTCTATGCTAAGGCCGTATTACTATAGCGAGTATTACTTACTGGCCCTTATCAAGCATAGCGGGAATTTTTATTTGACCTTTTGCGCGAACAAGACGACTATACCGAGTGTTATCGGTGATTGCCCTTGAAATAAGGGCGCATCTACTGGTCCGGTCCAGATCTGATTTCGTTGGTAGAAGACCAGCGCAGAAAGGAGACGAAAATGGTTGCGATTACATCTGTTGGTGCGCCCAGTGTGCCGCCCCTTGCCATACCGCCAGCGGCGGAAAGTCCAGCCCCGGCGGCGGATAAGACCACCTCGTCGGAAACAAAGTCGGCGCCCGCCTCAACCACGCCCTATGCGCAAAACCGAGACCGGTTTTTGCAATTGGTCAATACGATTGTGAATGCGGACGGTAAGGCGAGCCTGGATGAGCAAGCAAAGGCCTATACTACCTATCGGGAAATGTGGTTGCGGGACCAATTGGTGGGTTCGGATACAGAGCTTGCAGAATTTTGTGCGTTTCATGACCAGATCGATAATAGTGACTTCATGAAACGCATGGACCAAGTGGGAGAAAAGATCGCAGGTTTCTTTTTTGCTGCGCGTGATCGAGGAGAAAGTGGAGGGTTTGCCCATGTGCAAGCTTTCGCTAGCCTCTCATACGAAGAACAAAAAATCTTTTATACGTCCCAGAATGGAATTGATTATTCTGGCAAGCATTTGTACGGCGATTTTGATAGCTATCGTGATGAATTAGTAAAGCTGACCATAGCGGGTGCGGATTATAAAAATCGTAGGCCGGGTCTGGCCTTGGCATTGAATGGGATAAACTCTGTGCAAGCGGGTGCAGATTGGGGCGCTAAAGTACTCGCTGCCTTTAAAAGCCAGGCCTCTGGTGATACTGACCCTACCAATTCCAATTCTCAATCCGATCCAGCTGATCCGTCTGGCGACGCCGATATGGCCCAGGCAGTCAAAATCTTATCTGAGTCGGGATCGAACTGGGACAAGCAGGTCTTATCCTTATTCAAGGACTCGGCCGAAACCGATCCAAAGGCCAAGGATGATAAGGCCAATGATGAAAAGGATCGCCCAAGGCCATCTTGGTTAACATCCCTGCCAGAAAGCTATCAGCCGGGTTATCTGATGGATAAGGTTACTTGATCGAACCTTAGAATTAATCTACTATACCGAGAGTCATCGGTGATTGCTCTTGAAATAAGGGCGCATACACCGGTCCGGTCCAGATCTGATTTCGTTGGTAGAAGACCAGCGCAGAAAGGAGACGAAAATGGTTGCGATTACATCTGTGGGTGCGCCCAGTGTGCCGCCCCTTGCCATACCGCCAGCGGCGGAAAAGCCTGCCGCGGCGACGGATAAGACCACCTCGCCCGAAACAAAACCGGCTGCGGCACCCGCATCGATCACGCCTTATGGGCGAAATCGAGACCGTTTTGTTGAATTAGTCAATACGGTTGTAAATGCTGACGGCAAGGTAGGAATTGATGACCAAGTCAAGGCCTATACCGCCTTCTGGAAATTGTGGGGAACGGAGGATTTGTCCGGTACCGACACGGAAAATGCAGAATTTTCAGCTCTTTTTGACAAGATAGATAATTGTGATTTTTCCCGTCGTGCAAGTCAAGTGGGCAACAGGGTCGGCAATTTCGTGATTTCTGCCCATGATCAAGGAGAAAAGGTAGGATTTGCCTATTTAAAAATTTTTGCTACACTTTCTGAGGAAGACCAAAAAATCTTTTATGCTTCTCAGGACGGAATCAATTATTCTGGAAAGCATATTTACGGCGACTTTGATACCTTCCGTAATAGTTTAGTAAAATTCGTAATACAAGACTCAGAATATAAGAATAGCAACCCAGATTTGGCATCTGCGTTGAAGGGCGTTGATTCTGCGCAAGCGGGTGTAGGTTGGAGCGTTAAAGTGCTTGCCGCCTGTAATGGCCAGGCTTTAGGCAATACCGATTCAGCCAATGCTAAGCCTAAATCCGGCGTAGACGTCCAAAACGCTGCGGATCAATCAGCCAGTGCCGATATGGCCGATGCGGTGAAAATTCTTTCCGAGTCCAAATCGAACTGGGACAAACAGGTCTTATCCCTTTTTAAGGACCTTGGCGAAACCGATCCAAAGGCCAAGGATGATAAGGCCAATGATGAAAAGGATCGCCCAAGGCCATCTTGGTTAACATCCCTGCCAGAAAGC
>JBILKO010000122.1:0-7128 GCA_044376615.1 Caulobacteraceae bacterium | reverse complement strand
CCCTGCCGCCCATTCTTCGTGACCGCCTGCGTCTGCCGGTTATTGCCTCGCCGCTCTTTATCATCTCGACGCCGGAATTGGTGATCGCCCAGTGCAAGGCCGGGATTGTCGGATCATTCCCGTCGCTCAATGCCCGGCCCGTCTCGCTCTTGGATGAGTGGCTGCACCAGATCCGCGAGGAACTGGCCGCCTGGGACCGCGACCATCCAGAGGCGCCATCGGCCCCGTTTGCGGTCAATCAGATCGTCCACAAGACCAATAACCGCCTCGACGAGGATGTGGCCCTGTGCGTCAAACACAAGGTGCCGGTGATCATTACCTCGCTCGGCGCAAGGGAAGACCTGAACCAGGCGATCCATTCCTATGGCGGCATTACGCTGCACGACATCATCACGGACCGGTTCGCCCGTAAGGCGGTGGAAAAAGGCGCTGATGGCCTGATCGCCGTGGCGGCTGGGGCTGGCGGCCATGCCGGGACCTTGTCGCCCTTTGCCTTGATCCAAGAAATCCGCGAATGGTTTGATGGACCCGTGGCCCTGTCTGGCTCGATCGCCAATGGCTCGGCCATCCTATCGGCCCAGGCGTCAGGGGCGGACCTGGCCTATATTGGCTCGGCCTTTATCGCGACTCAGGAGGCCAATGCCGACCAGGGCTATAAGGACATGATTGTTGAGTCCGCCGCGGACGATATTGTCTATTCCAACCTGTTTACAGGCGTACACGGCAATTATCTGAAGCCCTCGATCGTCAAGGCGGGCCTAGATCCGGACAATCTGCCTGAAAGTGATCCGTCCAAGATGAATTTCGGCTCGGGCGGCAATCAAGAGGCCAAGGCCTGGCGCGATATCTGGGGCTGTGGCCAGGGCATTGGCGCGGTCAAGGCCCGCCAGACCGTAGCCGAATATGTCGACCAACTGGCTTCGCAATATGAGGCCGCCAAGGCCGATCTCGCCGCCAAGACCAGCCTGACGAGAGGGCACAGATTGGCCGTCGCGGCGGAGTAATCCACGCCCGATTGCCGAGACCTACACTCTCCCCGGACAATCGGTGGTCATCACCGTTTCCGGGGAGTTTTTATTGTGAGCGATGATGCGTCACCCAGGCTTGGCCTGCCATATCTGGCCGCGGGCCAGTCGCAAAAGCATGTCACCGTCAATGAGGCCCTGACCCGGCTCGATGCCCTGGTGCAATTGGCCGTCGAGAGCCGGTCCTTGAACACGGCCCCGGCCAATCCGGTCGACGGCAGCCTCTATATCTTGTCAGCCGCCGGGACGGGCAGCGCCTGGAACGGTCAGCCCGCGGGTAGCCTGATGCGCTTTGAGGCCGGGACCTGGGCCAATGTGGCGGTGGCCGAGGGCATGCTGGCCTGGCTGCGCAACGAGGACCAGTTGCTGGTCTATGACGGCGGTCAGTGGCAGTCCTATATGGGTCTGATCAAGGCCCTGAATAATCTCGACCGTCTCGGACTAGGCACCAGCGCCGATGCGACCAATCCCTTGAGCGTGCGCCTGAACAAGGCCTTGTTCACGGCCAAGCCGGTGGCCGAGGGCGGCGATGGCGGCCTGCGCTATACACTGAACAAGGAGTCCTCGGGTGCCGTCCTGTCATTCCTAATGCAATCAGCCTGGTCGGGCCGGGCAGAGCTGGGTCTGATTGGGTCAGATGATCTAAGCCTTAAAGTCAGCAGCGACGGCGGGGCCTGGCAGACGGCCTTCAATGTCGATCGGTCCAGCGGCAAGGTCAGTTTTGCCAAGGGGGCTTTGCGCAGTCAGACCGACGTCTTCACCGCCAATGGCACCTATACCCCGCCCAGCTGGGCCAGACGGCTCGAAACAACACTCATCGGTGGTGGTGGCGGCGGTTCCAGCGGCGCCAGCGGCGACGCAACGGCAGTGCGGCTGGGCGGCGGCGGCGGCGGTGCGGGTGGGCTGGTGAACGCCACGTTTGATCTAGAAGATCTGACGGTGCCCCTGGCCTTGGCGATTGGGGCGGGCGGCCTTGGTGGGATGGGGACCACTGGGATCAGCGGGGGCAATGCGGGGACGGCCGGTGGTGCCAGCACAATCTCATCTGCCGGAACCATCATCCTATCGGCGAGCGGCGGTTTGGGCGGCACGGCGCTAGGCGGCCAAGGCGGGGCGGGGTCCCTTGGCCAGGGCGCAACAGGCGGAGTCTCGAGTGCGACCACTTCCGGCGGGACAGGCTTGGCAGGCCTTGGTATTGGACCAGGTGCAGGCGGGGCTGGTGGCGCGCTTGATACGTCGTCAAATGCCCGATCTGGCGGGACGGGCGGCACGGGCTATCCCGTCGGCGGCGCGGGCCGCTCTAGCCTTGGCGGTGCGATTGGTAGTCCAGGCGCGGCCAAGGCTTGGTTGAAAGGCAGCGGCGCAGGCGGCGGCGGATCGACGGCCTCGGCAACGGCAAGCCCCTTGCTCGCTGGCAATGGCGGCGCGCCTGGCGGCGGCGGCGGCGGCGGCGGTGCGGCGCGCCAGACCTTCACGTCAGCCAAGGGCGGCGACGGCGCACGCGGTGAAATCTGGATTACGGCTATTGGCTAGGGCTGCGAATGCCCTAACCTTAAGCTATACGGCGTTTCGCGCGCCCGTTTGAGGAGGCTTAGACATGATCCGACAAGGCCTGGCCTATGCAGCGACCCTAGCCACCTATCTTGGCCTTGATTTTCTGTGGCTGACTCTGGCGAGCGGCCTATACCGCGCCGAGATCGGGGGCCTGATGCGGCCACAGCCTTTTATCGCCGTCGCTGCTGGGTTTTATGCGCTCTATGCGCTTGGCGTGGTGGTGTTCGCGGTCCGCCCCGGCGTATCGGATCAAGGCCTGATCCAGACCCTGGGGCTGGGTATCCTGTTTGGCCTTGTGGCCTATGGCACCTATGACCTGACCAATCTGGCGGCTTTTCAGGGCTATACGGTCAAGATTGCCATGATCGACTGGATCTGGGGCAGCCTCTTGACCGGCCTATGCGCCTTGGCAGGGCGATTGGCGATTAGCCGTCTGACCTAGGCCGCGTCACCCATCGCCCTAGGGCCATGGATGGCACCTCGACCCAGCGATAGGCCAGATGCGCCACGACTAGGGACAGGACAATGGTCGCACTAACCAAGACGCCGATCGGGGCCTTGCCTGAAAACAGATGGAACACAGTCAGCAAGACCGGCAAATGCAGCAGATAGAGGCTGAACGAGATCTGGCCGAGCCAGGACAAGATCGGCCCCGACAAGGCCTTCACCATTCCGGCTGAACCAAAAGCCGCTACGACATAAAGGCAGGCGGCGAGGCCTGTGGCCCACAGGCTCCAGACCGGTAGAATGCGCGGCAGATAAAACAGCCAGCCGCCAAGGGCGATGGCAATAATGGGCGCTAACGGGCCAAGCCGGGCCATCCCGTCGCTTATGACTTGGCGATAGAGGTATAAGGCCATGCCAGCTGCAAACATCAGGCCATATTGCGTCGTGCCGCACAGGGTCTGGACGAGCGGCGATAGACCACCGCGTGACAAGGCCAGATTGGCCCCCGCGCTCAAAATTGCGGCAAGGCTCAGGGTCAGGACCGGCCGGGCGCGCATACCAAAAAAGATCAGCGGAAAGATTATCGAAATGCGCAACTCGTGGATCAGGCTCCACATCACATTGATCAGTGTCATGTCCCGGTGCTGATCGGTCATCAGCAAGTGACCCGCCAACATGCCTGGCTCGACCGGGAAGGCCCAAGACTGGGTATTGAACCAGAGGCTCAGGTCAGCGACAGGGACAGGCTGGATGAGCAGATAGAGCCCCGCAGACACAAGCACCGCAAAGGCAAAGGGCGGATAGATCCGCAAAAACCGCTTGGCGGCAAACCGGCCATAGTCAAACCGTCCATCGTCCTTGGCCAGACCCGATTGGATGGAAGCGGCTAAGACAAAACCGCTCAAGACAAAGAAAAGCAGGACTGCGCCTGGTCCATCGACCAAGAGGCGAAAGGGGGTAAAGGTCATCCACCAGGCCAGAGAGCCTTGGCCCCGCATGGTGCTCGGCAAGGTCAGCAGGCAATGGTGCAGGACCACGGCAAAGGCGGCCAGGCCACGCAAGGAATCCAAGGATTTGAAACGCATTGCCGCTACCAAGCCGTTCGTACTAACCCCGTCTTGGGCTCTATAGCAGGGAGGCTGTATCGCTGGGGGCTTTGAAAGGTTGCCCCTCGACCGTTTCCGATCGAGGGGCCGCTGGTGCCGCCGGGCAGGATTGAACTGCCGACCTCAGCATTACCAATGATGCGCTCTACCACTGAGCTACGGCGGCGAAGAGGGGCGGCTATAGCGAATGATGATCGTTAGGTGAAGCCAAAATCGTCTTGACCCGTTACGAAAGCGTGTCCAACAGAGAGATTGTGAGCAAAAAACCGAGCCAAACCAAGTCCATGACCGATCGCACGCTTGGCCTCAAGGCCGAGAAAGAGGCGCGTTTGGCGGCGGCCTTGCGGCAAAATCTGCGTCGCCGAAAGACGCCTGTGGTACCCAAAACGCCTGAGTCGGGCCCTGATGAACCAAAAGCATAAGGCCTGAGCGGCCTAGAGCGCCAAAGGCTCTTGCGTCTTGGCCCTTGCCGCCGCAAACAGGCGTCGAATGATTGCCAGGTTTCGGGGGTTCCCATGGACAAGATTGCCATTATCGGCGGCGAGCGCCTGTTTGGTGAAATCCCGATTAGCGGAGCCAAGAATTCCGCGATCAAGCTGATGGCCGCCAGCCTCTTGACCGACCAACCCTTGCGTTTGATCAATATGCCGCGACTGGCCGATACGCGCTTTTTGGGCCGGTTGTTGCAAAGGCTTGGCGCAAACCTGGTCGAGCGCGATGGCCCCGACGGGTCTGAGACGGTCCTGCATACGCCTGAAATCCTCGGCGCGATTGCCCCCTATGATCTGGTGCGCCAGATGCGGGCTTCCTTCAATGTCTTGGGGCCACTGATCGCCCGGACCGGCCATGCCAAGGTCTCCTTGCCGGGTGGCTGTACCATCGGCGCGCGGCCTGTTGACTTGCATCTTAAGGCTCTGGAGGCGCTAGGTGCCCAGATTGACCTGCATGAGGGCTATGTGTTTGCCCAGGCCCCGCGCGGTCTGCGCGGCGCTGAAATCACCTTTCCCTTTGTTTCGGTTGGCGCGACCGAGCATGCCATGCTGGCTGCCGTGCTGGCTGAAGGCGTGACGGTCCTGAACAATGCTGCCTGCGAGCCTGAAATCGGTGACCTGGCCGACTGCCTGACCATGATGGGGGCCAAGATTGAGGGCAAGGGCAGCTCGACCCTGGTCATTACCGGCGTGACGCGGCTAGGCGGCGGGACCCATTCTGTCATTGCCGACCGAATCGAGACTGGCACCTATGCGGTTGCCGCGGCCATGGCTGGAGGCGAGGTGCGCCTGACCAAGACCCAGTCAGGCTTTATCCAAAGCTTGCTCGATCTAATGATCCAGGCCGGGGTTGAGGTCGAGCCGACTGCTGATGGCATGATCATTCGGCGCGGTGAAGGTCGGCTCGATGCGGTCAATGTCCATACTGACCCCTATCCGGGCTTTGCTACCGACTTGCAGGCCCAGTTCATGGCCTTGATGACCATGGCCAAGGGCGAGAGCGTGATACGCGAAACCATTTTCGAGAACCGCTTCATGCACGCGCCGGAATTGGCGCGGCTGGGGGCAGAGATCTCGGTGCATGGCGGCGAGGCGCGTGTGCAAGGCGTCGAGCGCTTGAATGGGGCCGAGGTGATGGCCACGGATCTGCGGGCCTCAGTGAGTTTGGTCATAGCCGGCCTGGCCGCCAAGGGCGAGACCATGGTCAATCGGGTCTATCATCTGGACCGGGGTTTTGAGCGACTAGAAGAAAAACTGGGGGCGTGCGGCGCCCAGGTGCGCCGGATCAAGGGCGCGCCATTGGACGAGGGCTAGAATGACCACGGATAAGGGCGCCATGCGCCTATTGGCTGAAGATGCAGAAGACCTCGCCGTGATTTCGGCGGCCTTGCAAGACGCCGTCGGCCTGATCGGCGACATGGCCTATGACCCAAAAACGCAGCGCTTGACCCTGGCCTTGAACCGGTTTCGTTGGGAAAATGGCGCGCGGTCCAAGGAGCGGGTCCGCACCGGCCTGCTATTTGGCAGTGTCCTGAGCGTCAAGACCAAGAATCTGCGCCGCGAGGCCAAGGCGGCGGTGGTCGAATTGCTCGCCATCCAGTTTGAGCCTAGCGATGCGCCAAGCGGCGTGATCCATCTGGTGTTTTCCGGCGGCGGAGATTTGCGCGCTGACGTTGAATGTATTGACGTTGTCGCGGCCGACCTATCTTCCCCATGGTCTACGCCCAGGCGTCCAAAGCACAAGATCTAAGCCATGCGTCGTTTCAATACTGCTGATCCCGGGTTTGAGGCCGCGTTTCGCGCCTTTCTCGATGCCCCGCGCGGATCACCAGCCCAGGTCGATGCTGCCGTGGCGACGATTGTTGAGGCTGTCCGAGCCGAGGGCCTGCCCGCGGTCCTGCGGTTTGCGGAACAATTTGATCACGCCTCCCTGACCGAAGCGACCTTACGGGTTACCGCCGATGAGATCGAGGCGGGGGTAGCCGCATGCCCGCAGGCCGTGCGCGATGCCATCGATTTCGCGGCAGAGCGTATTCGCACCTATCACGCCCGCCAGCGCCCCGCCGATGCCCAGTGGGTTGATGAGACCGGCACGGAGTTGGGCTGGCGCTGGACCCCGCTTGAGGCGGTTGGGATCTATGTGCCGGGTGGACGGGCTGCGTATCCTTCCACTGTGCTGATGAACGCCGTGCCAGCCCAGGTCGCCGGGGTTGACCGGATAGCCATGGTCACCCCGCCAGGCAAGTTGCAACCGGCCGTGCTGGCTGCGGCCAAGGCCGCGGGGGTCAGCGAGATCTGGCGTCTGGGCGGCGCGCATGCGGTGGCCGCGCTGGCCTATGGCGCAGGTCCGATTGCGCCCGTCGACAAGATTGTCGGCCCCGGCAATGCCTTTGTTACGGCGGCCAAGCGCAGGCTGTATGGCGTGGTTGGCATTGATGCCCTGGCCGGGCCGTCTGAGATCGTCGTGGTTGCAGACGGGGCCAATAATCCAGACTGGATCGCCGC
>JBILKO010000121.1:0-7255 GCA_044376615.1 Caulobacteraceae bacterium | reverse complement strand
CATGCCGTCTGGCTTGAACAAAAATGCCGGTCTTGCTGTGCCGGTGCCCCTTGACCTGTCCGGCCTGCTTAAGCTTCAGGGCGCGGCGGCTGAAGCGCGGCTTTTAGCCATTGGCCGCGACACCAATGATTGGGGTCAGCGCGACCAGATTGTCACAAACCTGCTGAAACGCGGCGACAGCCTGGCCGATTTCATGGCCATGGCTCGCCTAACTGCGCCCCTGATTGCCGAACTTGCCAAGGCCAATGCGCCAGTGACCGCACCCGTGCTACTGGCCACGGCGGCAGTCGTTACAGGGGATGTTGAGACCGGCCTTGCCCTTCGACAAAGCCTGCCCGCAGGTATGGCAACCGACGAAGTCCTAGTGCTCGATGCCCTATTGACCCTCGCCAAGGGGCCAACCGACGCAGACCGGGACGCGGTCCTGGAGCGCCTGAGCCGGTCAACCCGGATGATGCCGGGACAAGGCACCCTGTCTCGCCGCCAAAGCGCCGTCCTGCTCACTGCTGCCTTGACAGCACAAGTCCCGCCTGCGGTGCGCACCCAATTGGCGCGCCTCGATACCGGCAAGCTCGATACCTCAGCCGCGCGCCTGTTTGCGTTAGACCTAGCCGCCGACCAACAGCTTAAGGCGGAAACCATTTTGTCGGCTCTTGCCATTCTCAATACCTCAGGCAGCCAGGGCCCAAGGCTGAATGAGCGCGTGCGGATTGTACGCAGCCTTGGCCTGGTTGGCCTTGGTCCCGATGCCACCGCGCTTGCTATGGAGGGCCTGATCATAGCTCAAGGCTATACGCCAGCCCTGAGCAAGGCCGATCTGGCCAAGATGGCACCGCCCGCTAAGCCAAAACCCAAACCAAGGCCCAAACCAAAACCCAAGCCTGCGTCTGAGCGTAACGCCTATCTGTCCGGCGCATGACGAGCACAGGCTGGTGCGAAGCGTTTTTGGAAATGATGGCGGTCGAGCGATCGGCGGCTAAGAACACGCTCGCCGCGTATAGCCGCGACCTAAGCGACGCCCAGGCCTTTCTGATGGGCCGCAAGACCGATCTGTCCAGCGCCGCGCCCGAGGACATAGAAGCCTATTTTGCCTATTTGGGTGCACAAGGGGCATCACCGGCTACCGCCTCGCGCCGCCGGTCCGCGCTACGCCAGTTTTACCGGTTTGTCTTAGGTGAGGGCTGGCGCCGAGATGACCCCGCCCGGCGGGTCGATGCGCCCAAGCGCGGGCGGCCCTTGCCCAAGGTCCTGTCCCGCGCCGATGTCGAAAAGCTTATCGCCGCTGCGCCCAAGGTTGAGACTGGCAAGGCTGAGGCGGGCCTAAGGCTCGGCTGCATGATTGAGCTTCTCTATGCTTCGGGCCTACGAATATCTGAGCTATTGAGTCTGACCATCGCCGCGGTCGCGCGCGATCCGGCCTTTTTGATCGTCAAGGGCAAGGGCGGCAAGGAAAGACTGGCCCCGCTCAATGGCCCGGCGCGCGAGGCGATCAAGGCCTATCTGCCACACAGATCTGCGTTTTTCGCCAAGGGGGTCAAGGATAGTCCCTGGCTGTTTCCATCGCGCAGCGCCAGTGGTTGCCTGACTAGGCGACGGTTTGGTCAGATGCTGGATGCCTGCGCCCTGGCAGCCGGACTGGACCCGGCCCTGGTCAGCCCGCATGTCCTGCGCCATGCCTTTGCCACCCACCTGCTGGATGGCGGCGCGGATTTGCGCACCGTGCAAAAGCTGCTCGGCCATGCCGATATCGCCACCACCCAGATCTATACCCATGTGACAGATGGCCGACTACGCGAGGTGATGGAATCGAGTCACCCCCTGTCACGGACCCGAAGCAAGGGCGGCTAGGGCTTCATTTGTCCGGACATCTTGACCCCTGCCCTGGCCTCGGCCACAACACCGTTTCTGGATGACGAGGCCCGCCCATGAAAACCCCGCGCAACTTCTTTAAGCCCCTATCCATCGGCGCACCGGCGCCTTTGCGCGAGATTCCGCCGCGCGTTGATCGGATGATCCATTTTGTGCCGCCGCATCTGGAAAAGGTCCGGGCCAAGGTTGGTCAGATTGCGGCCACGGTCGATGTGATCCTCGGCAATCTGGAAGACGCAATTCCCGCCGATGCAAAGACTGCCGCGCGGCATGGCTTTATCGAAATGGCCAATGCCACTGATTTTGCCGCCATGGGGGTTGGGCTCTGGACTCGGATCAATTGCCTGAATTCACCTTGGCTATTGGACGATGTCACCGAGATCGTCGCCGGGGTCGGCGACAGGCTGGATGTGATCATGGTGCCCAAGGTCGAGGGGCCCTGGGATATCCATTTTATGGACCAGCTCTTGGCGGCGCTCGAGGCGCGGCACGGCCTGACCAAGCCAATCCAGCTGCATGCGATTTTGGAGACCGCTGAAGGGGTCAATAATATTGAGGCCATTTGCGCCGCCAGCCCACGCATGCAGGGCATTAGCCTGGGTCCGGCAGACCTCGCGGCCTCGCGTGGCATGAAGACCACCAGGGTTGGCGGTGGCCATCCCTATTACCGCGTCATTGAAGATCCCAAGGCCGATGGCGGCGCGCGCGCCTCGGTGCAACAGGATCTTTGGCACTATACCATGGCCAAGATGGTCGATGCGACGGCGGCCTATGGCCTTAAGGCCTTTTACGGACCATTTGGCGATATTGCCGATCTGGAGGCCTGCGAGCAGCAGTTTCGCAATGCCTTTTTGATGGGCTGTGCCGGGGCCTGGAGCCTGCATCCCGACCAGATCGCGGTGGCCAAGACCGTGTTTAGCCCAGATCCCGCTGAGGTCGCCTTTGCGCAAAAAATCCTCGCCGCCATGCCCGATGGCAGCGGCGTGGCCATGATTGATGGCAAGATGCAGGACGACGCGACCTGGAAACAGGCCAAGGTCTTAGTCGACTGCGCCCGCCAGATCGCGACCAAGGACCCACATATGGCTGAGGTTTATGGGTTCTAGTTTAGGCCCACATCACCCCGCTCTTGTGATTAGTCCGCAACCCACCTAGTTTGCGCGGTCTGGAACGGGGCTTTTCACAGAGCAAGATGGCGACTCAGTATCTCGAATTCGAACGACCGATTGCCGAGCTTGAGGCCAAGATCGAGGAGCTGAGTAAGCTTTCCGATACGGCTGGGGCCGGGGCCTTTGACGGCGAAATGATCGCTTTGCGAGCAAGGGTCGATGTCTTGCGGCGCGAATCTTATGCCCGGCTGGACCCGTGGCAAAAGACCCAGGTCGCGCGCCACCCCCAGCGCCCGCATTTTGTCGATTATGCCGCCGCCCTGATCGAGGAATTTGTTGAGCTACGCGGCGATCGCTGTTTTGCCGATGACCAGGCGATTATTGGCGGGCTTGGCCGGTTTCGCGATATTCCGGTCGTGGTCATGGGCCATGAAAAGGGTCACGACACCACCACCCGCCTCAAGCACAATTTCGGCATGGCCCGGCCTGAGGGCTATCGCAAGGCTGTGCGCCTGATGGACCTGGCCGAGCGCTTTAATCTGCCAGTCATCACCTTTGTCGATACGGCCGGGGCCTATCCTGGCATTGGCGCCGAAGAACGTGGCCAGGCAGAAGCTATTGCCCGCTCAACCGAGCGCGGCCTAACCCTAAAAGTGCCCATGGTGGCCACGGTCACCGGCGAAGGTGGATCGGGCGGGGCCATTGCCTTGGCCGGCGCCAACCGGGTCCTAATCTTAGAGCATTCGATCTATTCGGTGATCTCGCCCGAGGGCTGCGCGTCCATCCTTTGGCGTGACGGCTCCAAGGCCAAGGATGCAGCCGAAGCCATGAAGATCACAGCCCAGGACCTGTTGCAGCTCAAAATCGTCGACCGCATCGTCGAAGAACCGGCTGGCGGTGCCCATTCCAACCCGCAGGCAGCGATCCAGGCGGTCGGTGATGCGCTGGAACAGGAATTACGCACCCTGATGGCCCTATCGCCTGCTGAGCTGCTCAGCCAGCGCGCTGAAAGATTTTATGCGATTGGCCAGGCCGGACTGAGCTGAATCGCTTTTCGTGCCGCTAAGCGCGGCCTATGTTGAGGCTCATGGCGACCAAACCTGAATCCCCCGTCGAGCCGTTTAAGCGCGCCCTGGCCAATGCGGCCCGGTCGCTGGCCGAAATGTCCGACCTCGATGTGGTTTTTTCGGGCGATGGGCCAAGCCTAGTTGGCAATAAGCTCGTCCTGCCCCATCCGCCGCGGGACCTGCCCCCGCTCGAGGCGGCGCGGCTGCGCGGCTTGGCCGACCAGATGGCGCTTCGGCTGTCGCACCATGATGTCGCCGCCCATGCCCGCCAGCGCCCGATTGCACCGCCCGCTGCGGCCATATTCGAGGCGGTGGAACAGGCCCGGATTGAGGCCATAGGCTCCAATGCCCTGCTCGGCGTGCGCGATAATCTCAATGTGGTTTTGGATGCCGCGATCGAGCGCAAGGGCCTGGCACGGATGGAAGACCGCGCCTCGGTACCGATTCCAGATGTCATCGCCCTTATGGTGCGCGAGCGCCTAACTGGTGATGCCCCGCCTGCCGCCGCCAAGGCCATGGTGGATCTGATGCGGGCCGATATTGAGGATAAGGCTGGGGCTGATCTGGACCGCCTGGCCGCCGCCATCGATGACCAGGCCGCCTTTGGCAAGATTACCCGCGAGATCCTGCGCGACCTGGATATGGGCGAAGAGGACGAGGCCAATGCCTCTGAGCCCAATGAAGACGAGTCCAATGACCAGCAAGAAACGCCTGACGATCAAGGCGATGACGGCGAGGGTCAGGGCGAGAGCCAGGACTCCGCCTCGATGGAGGAGAGCGACAGCAGCGAAACCGACGGCCAGCCCGGCGACGAACAGAGCCAGGCCGAGGATGACGGCGATACGGAAATGAGCGAGGAGTCGCCCGATATGGGCGACGGGGCCAAGCCGGCTCGGCCCGAGGCCAAGGATCCCGGCGGTCGCGAGGCCGCCTATAAGATCTTTACCGCCGCCTTTGACGAAACCGTTGATGCCGACGAGCTGTGCGAAGCCGAAGAACTGACCCGGCTACGCGCCTATCTTGACCAGCAACTCGCCAATCTTTCGAGCGTCGTCTCGCGTCTGGCCAACCGGCTGCAAAGGCGGCTGATGGCACAGCAAAACCGGTCCTGGTCGTTCGATCTGGAAGAAGGCATGCTCGATGTCGCGCGCCTGACCCGGGTGATTATTGATCCCACCGCGCCGCTATCCTTCAAACAGGAAGAAGACACAGAGTTTCGCGACACCTGCGTGACGCTTCTGATCGATAATTCCGGCTCTATGCGCGGCCGCCCGATCATGGTCGCTGCCGTCTGCGCCGATATTCTGGCCCGGACACTGGAACGGTGCGGGGTCAAGGTCGAGATCTTGGGCTTTACCACCCGCGCCTGGAAGGGCGGCTCGGCCCGTGATGAATGGATCCGCTCGGGCAAGCCCGCCACGCCCGGCCGCCTCAATGATTTACGCCACATCATTTATAAGAATGCCGATGCGCCCTATCGCCGGGCCAGGCGCAATCTTGGCCTGATGATGCGCGAGGGCTTGCTTAAAGAAAACATTGATGGCGAGGCGCTGATCTGGGCGCACCAACGCATTATAGGGCGGCCCGAGGCGCGCAAGATATTGATGGTCATTTCGGACGGCGCGCCGGTCGATGATTCCACCTTGTCGGTCAATTCGGGACATTATCTGGAGCGGCACCTGCGTCAGGTGATCAGCGATATCGAGACCGCCTCACCCGTCGAGTTGATCGCCATCGGCATCGGCCATGATGTCACCCGATATTATCGCCGCGCCGTGACCATTGTCGATGTCGAACAATTGGGCGGGGCCATGACCGAGCAATTAGCCAGCCTGTTCGAGGAAGAACCCCGCCGCGTCGCCAAGCGGGCCAATCTCTTGGCCGCGCCGCCGACCACGCAAGGCCCCCCAGCCCTAAAAGGCATGGCCAAGACCAGCTTTAAGGCCGTGCGCGAGGCCGTCGGCTAATGCGCCTTAGTGCCCTGGGCCTTTGCGTCTTTATCTTTCTTGGCGCTTGCACGGCCAAGGCCGAACAGGACGGCGGCGGACCCATTCAGATTGCCGCCGAACCAATCGCGTTAAACCCGCAGGTGCCAGGTCAGGTCCAGATCGGGGCCTTTACCTATGTCGGCGGTCTCGCCTTGACCAGCCCAGGAAACCCCCGCTTTGGCGGCCTTTCAGACCTGGTCGTGACCGGTGCGGGCGATCTAATCGCTGTTACTGATGAAGGCAGCCTGGTCCGCGCGCGGTTAAGTTTTGACGCGAACAACCAAATCGCCGGTATCGGTAGCGGTCGACTAGCGCCCCTATCTGATCGCCTTGGAAAGCCCTTGCTTGATAAGGACAAGGCCGATGCCGAGGGACTTGTCGTTTTGCCAAACGGCGATCTTATGGTCAGTTTTGAGCACGATCACCGCATCTGGATCTATCCCGCATCGGGCAGGCCGCCGCAGCCTGTGCCCATGCCTGATATTCCTATGCCGCCCAATGATGGGATGGAGGGGCTATCCCTAGCACCGGCCCAGGGTGTCGATGCCTATTGGGTCGGGGTGGAGGCGGGCCCTATCTGGCTTTGCCATATCAAGACCGATTGCAAGGCCCATGCGAACCTGCCCATGCCGCCTTCAGGCTTTCGCCTAACAGGCCTGCGCGAGAGCCCCGATGGCCAATTGTTTATCCTGCACCATAGATGGACCAAGGCCGAAGGCTCGCGGATCGTCTTGAACCTGGTTTTCGATCCCGCCGGGCAGACGCCTAGGATCGGCCAGAGCTTGACCCTTGAATCCCCGCTCAACACCGATAATTTTGAAGGGATAGCGGTCACCAAAACCAAGACCGGCACCTTGCGGGTCTATCTCCTATCCGACGACAATTTTTCCAAAACCCAAAGGTCCCTGCTGATGGCGTTTGAGCTGACGACACCCGCAAGACCTTGAGTGCTAGGTTCAACCGACATTTGGTGGGGAGATGCGGCGTAACCCCCGCCCCGCCTTCCCCGCGAAGGCGGGGACCCAGACCGTTTACCCAGACCTGTGATCCATCATCTGGATCCCCGCCTTCGCGGGGAAGGCGGCGGAGGGGAGGGATTTTAGGCCCCCTTCCCCGGCTTCGCCGGTACTTCCCCCAGGGGGGGAAGATTTAACGCGACTAATCCTCCCCCCCTGGGGGAGGGGGACCGCGAAGCGGTGGAGGGGGCCAGCACCGGCCTTGC
>JBILKO010000004.1:0-57230 GCA_044376615.1 Caulobacteraceae bacterium | reverse complement strand
CGACGGTTTTGTTGCTACGTTATCAATTTGAGGAAAAGGCAACGCCCAATGGTATGCTTGTCCTGGCGGTCGGCGTCTATAGTCTGATTTGCGCGGCCGTGTTTTGGCTCTTTCGGCTTAATCGTGGGGTTTGGCGCTTTACGACGCTTAATGATGTCTGGCGGATTATTCAGGCCGTAGTCTTGGCCAATTTGCTGTTGTTGCCAGCCCTGTTCCTATTGAACCGCCTTGAGGATTTTCCACGCACGGCACCGCTGATGGTATCGTTAGTGACGATCGGCTTCCTCGCGTTTGGCCGCCTTTTGGTGAGCGCAGGCGTCAGCGGCGGCTTGCGTGCTGCCCTAGTTTTGCAAGACCTTGCCAAGCCCCCTGTCATTCTGGTCGCCGAAGATCAAAATGCTGCGGATTTTTTGCGGGCTAATCAAAGATCGCCGCATCCCATGCGGATTGTTGGAATTGTTAGTCCCAATCCGTCGATCAGTGGACGGGCCATTGATGGCTGCAAGGTGCTCGGTCATCTCAATCAGCTCAATCCGGTTCTTGAGGGATTAAGAGAGCGTGAGGCGTTGTTGCCGCAAGTTATTGTCGCCGACCCAAACCCAAGCCGCAGTCTACTGGATTGCGTAGTCGCCGCCGCGGGGCAGGCGGGCGTTCGGGTGGCAAGGGCCAGGCCGGTGGCTGGCGGCACCCAGGTCCTAACGCCCGTCCAAGCGGCAGACCTTTTAACCCGCCCGCCAAGGCCGCTGGATGCCGACCGTGCGCGAAATCTGATTGAAGGCAAGCGGGTTCTGGTTACAGGCGCTGGCGGAACCATCGGCGGCGAGCTAACCCGTCAGATTCTCGCCCTTGGGCCTGCGAGCCTGATCTTGTTTGATGCTTCTGAATTCAATCTCTATTCAATCGACCGCGAACTGGCCGAGACCGGCACAACTACGACCTGGCGCTCTGAGCTTGGTGATGTTCGCGATGAGGCAAGGCTTGCTGAACTGTTTGCGCGTGAAAGGCCGCAGATTGTCCTTCATGCGGCGGCCCTCAAACATGTACCACTCATGGAAGCCAATCCCGCTGAGGCGGTCTTGACCAATGTCGCGGGGGCCTTGGCGGTTGCTAGGCTGGCCAGGGACTTAGCCGAAGTATTTGTCTTTGTCTCGACCGATAAGGCGGTCAATCCGACCAATGTGATGGGGGCTACCAAGCGCGTGGCTGAGCGCGGTATTGCCGCGCTTATGGCGGGCGGTAAGGCTAGAGCGGCCGTGGTCCGATTTGGCAATGTCTTAGGCTCTGCCGGATCGGTGGTGCCCCTCTTTGAGCGTCAGATTGCAGCGGGCGGGCCCTTGACCCTGACCCATCCGGACATGGTGCGCTACTTCATGACCGTGCAAGAAGCGGCAGGTCTGGTCCTTCAAGCCGCAGCCCTACCCGAGCCCGCAGGATCCGCACGAATCTATGTGCTGGATATGGGTGAGCCGGTCAGGATTGAGGACATGGCCGAAAAGCTGATCCGTCTGCATGGCCTGCGGCCTGGTCATGACATAGCCTTGGTCCATACAGGTCTCAGGCCCGGCGAAAAGCTCTATGAGGAGCTTTTTTACGCAGAGGAAGATGTTTGCGCGACTGCGGCCGATGGGGTCATGGTCGCGTGCACTCCGGTCCAGAACTGGGCCGATATTGAGGCACCCTTGGCCGAGCTTCAAGATGCCGCCAAACGCCGTGACCAAAGACAGGTGATTAGCAATCTGTGTGCGCTAGAGCCCGATTTTGTGCCCGAGCCTAAGGCTTAAGTCCAGGCAATGGGTTCAATTGCTATCCGTGACATGTTAGCAGCCGGGCATTGATTTGCCACTGCTCTAAAGGCCTACCCATGTCCGCTCAGTCCTATCCCGCCGCGCCGGATCGCGCCCAAATTCGCCGTGCCTTGATCTCGGTGTCGGATAAGACCGGCCTGATTGAGGCGGCAAAGTCCCTGTTTGAGCTCGGAGTCGAGCTTGTTTCGACAGGAGGCACCCGCGCCGCCATTGCCGCCGCGGGGCTGCCGGTCAAGGATGTTTCCGACCTTACCGGTTTTGCTGAAATGATGGATGGGCGGGTAAAGACCCTGCATCCCGTGGTCCATGGCGGCCTATTGGGTGTGCGTGATGCGCCCGAGCACGCCAAGGCCATGCAAGACCACGGCATTGGCGGGATCGACCTTTTATACGTCAATCTCTACCCGTTTGAGGCCACAGTTGCGGCAGGTTCTGACTTTGCCAACTGTGTCGAGAATATCGATATTGGCGGTCCGGCCATGATCCGCTCTGCCGCCAAAAACCATGCCTATGTCTGCGTCTGTACCCAGCCACGCGACATTGCTGAGGTGATTGCGGCGCTGAAGGCGGGCGGTAGCACGGGCCTTGACCTGCGCCAGACCTTGGCCGCCCGAGCCTATGCTCATACAGCCAGCTATGACGCCGCTATTGCCAACTGGTTCGCGGCCCAGGGCGACAATCCAAGCCCAGAGCGCAAGGTTATTGCGGGGCGGCTGGCCCAAACCACCCGCTATGGCGAAAATCCCCACCAGGCGGCAGCCTTTTATACCTTCCCCAATCCGCGGATCGGTGTGGCGACAGCGCGTCAGCTGCAGGGTAAGGAACTGAGCTACAACAATATCAATGACACCGATGCGGCCTTTGAGCTGGTCGCCGAATTTGATCCGGCCCATGGCCCAGCGGTGGCCATTATCAAACATGCCAATCCTTGCGGCGTTGCGGTCGCGGGCGATCTGAAGACGGCCTATTTGCGCGCCCTAGAATGCGATCCAGTTTCGGCCTTTGGCGGGATTGTTGCGGTCAATTGCCGCCTCGATGCGGCCGCCGCTGAGGAAATGGTCAAGATCTTCACCGAGGTCGTGATCGCGCCAGAGGCCGATGAGGTCGCTATTGCGCTTTTTGCCGCCAAAAAGAATCTGCGCCTTTTGGTCACTGGCGGCCTGCCCGATCCCTTGGCCAAGGGCGAGACCTTTAAGTCGGTGGCGGGTGGGTTTTTGGTTCAGAGCCGTGATGATGCGCGCCTGACGGCAGCTGACCTAAAGGTCGTGACCAAGCGCGCCCCGACCGAACAAGAGGTCAAGGACATGCTGTTTGCCTTTACCGTCGCCAAACACGTCAAGTCTAATGCCGTCATCTATGCGAAGGGCGGCCAGACGGCCGGCATTGGGGCTGGCCAGATGAACCGAAAGGACTCGGCTCGCATTGCCGCCTTGCGTGCCGGTGAAGCCGCCGAGGCCGCAGGGCTTTCCCAGTCCCTGGCCAAGGGGTCGGTCTGTGCATCTGACGCCTTCTTCCCGTTTGCTGATGGCCTGATTCAGGCCATTGAGGCCGGCGCAACGGCCGTAATCCAGCCCGGCGGTTCGATCCGCGACGACGAGGTGATCGCCGCCGCCGATGCTGCCGGTATTGCCATGGCCTTTACCGGGGTGCGGGTCTTTAGGCACTAGGCCCCGCCTAGGCCTTGGTTATGACTTCGCGCAGGGCACTATTGGCCAGCGTCAATTTGGCAAAGGTCCAGGGGCCAGAGGCCGCTTCAATCTGGGCGATGCTATCTTGTGCCTTCTTCACCTTATCGATCCGCAGCGCTGACCAAGATGCCACTGCGGCCTGAGCTGATCGGCCTGTATCAGCGGCCTGTTCGTTTCCAGCAAAGCCCATAATTGCTGCGGTCAGTTCCGACTGCTCACCCATCAGGTCTTCGATCAGGCGGCGAATGGCCATGCGTTCAAATGGACCTTCCGCCTTGATCGACCCAGCAGCCGCTCGAAGCCGGTCTAGGCCAAATTGCGCCCCGACCTGGTGATAGAGTCTGGCCGTATTGAGCCAGGCCCATTTTGGACGCCGCGCCAGATCGGCAATATCGCTGATCGGGGTGAGGTTTCGCAAACTCCCAACCGTCTTGGCCAGGGCCTTGGGCGCGCCCTGATCGGTAAGCACCTGAATCCGCTTATGCGCGGCCTGACGGTCGAATTCCGACAGGAGGTCTAGGCCTTGGGCACTCACAGCCTCTGCGACCGGACCATAGGCCGACAACAAGGCCTCGACCTTGGTCTTGGCCTGACCCGCCCGCCGCGCGAGCCAATAGGTCTGACGACGTAAGACCAGGGCCAGCTCGTCCAGCAAGGCCAGTTGCGCGGGTCCGGGAATTTTGGCGCCTGGTGCAGCGATCTGGGCCCACAGCTGATCGTGACCGAGAATCTCCCGCGCGGCGGTAAAGGCCAGGATCAGGGCCTTGGCCTCTACCCCGGTTGCGGACATCAGTCTTGGGGCAAAGCTTGGCCCCAATCGGTTGACCAGTTCATTGGCCAGAACCGTTGCGATGATTTCGGGGCGCAGACGGTGCTGGCTCATTTCGGCTTTGAACTGCAATAGGGCTGGCGGGAAATAGCCTTCTAGGGTTTGTTCGAACCAAGGATCGTTCCAGGCCTCACTTGCGACAATGGCTTCCGACAGTTCTAGCTTGCCATAAGCCATAATGACCGCCAGCTCAGGCCGGGTCAGGCCCATCCCCTGATCACCGCGGGCCGCGAGGACGGCTGTGCTGGGCAGGCCCTCGACCAGGCGATCCAGCCGCCCTGCCGCCTCGAGCTGGCGCATGAATTGCTCATGAGATTCGAGATCGGCGGCGCTTGAGCGTTCTTGCAGACTTAAGGCCAGGGTCTGGCCGATATTGTCGGCCAGCACGTGTTCGGCCACGGCATCGGTCATGCTGGCTAAGAGGGCATTGCGCTGGTCTTGGTTCAGATGACCCGCTCTTTGCGCCATATCGGTTAGGATCTTGATATTGACCTCATGGTCGGAGCAATCGACCCCGGCCGAATTGTCGATGGCATCGGTATTGATCCGGCCGCCGCCTATGGCAAATCGGATGCGTGCTGCCTGGGTGAGGCCCAGATTGGCGCCCTCACCAATCACCAGGCAATTCAGGCGATCAGCATCCACGCGCACCGCATCATTGGCCTTGTCGCCGACCTGGGCATGGCTCTCATCGGCGGCTTTGACATAGGTGCCGATCCCCCCGAGGTATAAGAGATCGACCTTGGCTTGAAGCAGGGCCTTGATCAGGTCCGTGGGTGTAAGCTCGGTCGCGTCAGACCCGATTATTGCGCGAATTTCCGGGGTCAGGGCCACCGATTTCAGATTGCGGGCAAAGACGCCGCCGCCGGTCGAGATCAGGTCTGGATTATAGTCAGCCCAAGACGAGCGCGACAGACCAAACAGGCGCTGGCGCTCCTTCCAGCTCTTGGACGGGTCAGGATCGGGATCAATAAACACATGTCGGTGGTCAAAGGCAGCGATCAGCCTGGTTTGCTTGGACAAGAGCATACCATTGCCGAACACATCGCCGGACATGTCACCAACCCCGACAACGCTAAAGGGTTCGGTCTGGATGTCGCGGTTCATTTCGCGGAAGTGGCGCTTGACAGCCTCCCAGGCCCCGCGCGCCGTAATGCCCATGGCCTTATGGTCATAGCCAACCGAGCCGCCTGAGGCGAAGGCGTCCCCTAGCCAAAAGCGATAATCGGCGGCCACGCCATTGGCGATATCGGAAAAGGTCGCCGTGCCCTTATCGGCGGCGACGACCAGATAGGGATCATCGCCGTCATAGCGCAAGGTGCGGTCAGGGTGCTTGACGGCCCCATCCTTGGCCAGATTGTCGGTGATGTCTAAAAGACCGCTCAGGAAGATCTTATAGGCGCGAATAGCTTCTTCGCGCACCGCATCGGGGCCGCCATCCCGGGGCAGGGCCTTGGGGAAGAAGCCGCCCTTGGACCCTACTGGAACGATAACCGCATTCTTGACCTGCTGGGCCTTGACCAGGCCAAGCACCTCCGTGCGGAAATCGTCGCGCCGGTCACTCCAGCGCAGACCGCCGCGGGCGACCGGGCCAAAGCGCAGATGAATACCCTCGACCCTTGGCGACCAGACATAGATTTCGCGATAGGGCTTGGGCGCGGGCAGGTCTTCGAGCTCGCGGCTGGCAATCTTGACCGAGATATAGGGCTTGGCCTGCCCGTCTGCCTGGGTTTGGAAATAGTTTGTGCGGGTCACGGCCATGACCAGATGCGCTAGCCGCCGCAAGACCCGGTCATGGTCCAGGCTTTCAACCTGCTGCAGGCCAAGGATGATGTCGGCCAGGCTCGCCTTGGCGACCTTTGATCTTTGCGCACAATCTTGGTGCAGGGCTGGATCAAACCGGCCCAAAAACAGGTCTAGGATCTGGCGGGTCAGGCCCGGATTTTCGCAAAGCGCTGCCTCTTGCACCGTCTGGCTTGGGTCAAGCCCAGATTGCTGACGATAGCGCGCCAGACAACGGATCAAGGCCACTTCGCGCCAGGATAGGCCCAGTTCCAGCACCAGACGATTTAGCCCGTCGCATTCGGTCTGGCCTGACCAGATGGCTAAAAAGGCTGCCTCCAAGGGTGCCTTGATGGAGTCTAGCCTCAGACGCGCGCCATCAGGATCGTGCAGGACAAATTCATGCACCCATAGGCTCGTTGCCTGCGTGTCCGCAGCCGGATGGATCGCAAAGCCGGCCTCTGACAAGGCTTTTAGGCCCATGGACTGGAGCAGGGGCAAGACATCGGCCAGGGCAATGGGGGTCGCAGGATGATAGAGCTTTAAGCGAAACTGCTCGATCGCATCGCCTTCGCAGCGATAGGCCCGGACATGCAGGGCGCTCGTGTCAGACATGCCCGCCATGACCGCGGCATCGTCGACGGCTTCAGCCGCAGAATAACGGTCACAATAGCCAGCGGGAAAGGCTTCACCAAACCGCCGTGCAAGGTCACGGCTGACCTCTGGGTTCAGGTTGGCCGCACGCAAAGCCAGGTCAAAGGTCTCGCGCCAGGGCCGTGCCAGTTCAGCAATTGTGGCTTCAAGGGCCTGAACGTCCGGATCGAGCACCTTGCCGGGGTTGAGACCGATAATGAAATGTACGCGTGCCAAGGGGGCGTCGGAAAAGCTCGGATAGGTCGCTGATACTCGCCCTGCAAAGGCACTGGCTAGGGTCAGACCAGCGGCCCGGGTCACGGTCTCATTATAGCGGTCGCGCGGAATGAACAGTAGGGCCGAGATAAACCGGTCAAACGGATCGCGCCTGACAAACAGGCGTACACGCGGCCGATCGGTCAGGTGCAATATGCCAAGCGCGGTTTCTGTTAGGTCTGCCAGGGGGATTTGAAACAATTCGTCGCGCGGATAGGTCTCCAGAATATTGCGCAGCCGCTTCTCATTATGGTCGCTGGGAATATTGCCGGCGGCCTCGAGGACCTGGGCGACCTTTCGACGGATCAGGGGCACCTGGCCGGTTGGTTGGTCATAGGCCTCGACCGTAAACAGGCCGACAAACCGCACCTCGCCAAGCGCGCGGCCATCGGGGCCAAACCGCTTAATGCCGATATAATCCAGATAGGCGGCGCGGTGGACGCGCGAGCGCAGATTGGACTTGGCAACGGTTAGGGCTTCGCCCGATTCAAGATTGCGGCGCACTTGGGCCGACAGGATGGCCGGTTCATTGGTGCGCCTTAGGACCGATAGAGCCTCATCACGGAGTATGCCCAGCCCACTTTGCGGCTGGATCAAGGGCTCCTCTGCGGCATAGTCACCGCTCTTGGTGCGCGGATATTCATAGACCCGAGCCCCAAGAAACACGAAATGATCGGCGGCCAGCCATTCCAAAAAGGCCAGAACTTCGACGCGATCTTGGCTGTCACTTTGAACCGTGTCGGTTGGGAATCTCTCAATGGATTCGCGCATGAGGCGCAGCATGGCCTCATGGTCATTGACCGCCAGACGAACATCGCTGAGCGCTAGGGTCAGATCATTAAGCAGGCCCTCAACTTGGTCGGGCCCAAGCGCATCGAGCACGATCACAATCACTGATTCGCGCGAGGTGGCTGCGCCTAGGCGATCTAGTCTAAGGCCATCAGACCCCCGGCTAACCGCAACCACGGGATGGAACAGGGCCTGGACCGTGGCGCCGGCCTGAGCCAGGGCCACCATAACGCTATCGACCAAAAACGGCGCGTCGGGCTGAATAATAGACAGGGCCGCGCTGGCCCGTCCGCCCAGATCACAGGCTTGATAGTCTAGACGCGGCTCAGGCCCCTTGTACTGCTCTGAAACCTGCCAGGCGCGCTTGGCGATCTCGGCTAGCGCCTGGGGCGTAATATGGACAACCTCGTCGGCAGCCCAGTCATAGGCCAATTGCTGGACAAAATCAGCCTCAGGGCCTGGCATTGCGCCATAGGCGGAAATTAAGGCCTGATGGCGTGGATCTTGTGGGGGTGGGCGGTCGTTTAACACGCGGGACACTCGCCATGCTGGGCCAAGAGATTGGCAAAGCGGGCCGACAGGGGCCACGCGCATCTACCTTAAGGCTACCTGTGTTGCCGCAAGGTAAATTATCGGTTCAGCCAACGAAACGTCGCCGGGCAGGGGGAACCCGGCGACGCGGCTCGTCGTAGGGGCGACGATCAGAAAGGCTGGCTGCAGACCAAAAGGGCCCGCCGTGCCTAGCCAAGGCAAATTGGCCAAGTCTGCCCTTGACAACAGATAGGGCCGCTCTTTAGCTGTTTTAAGACACATGGCATCACGCCTGCGTGAGGGAAACGGCTATGAGACTGGTGACACCGACCATCGCGCCGCGATCCGTGGCCATGCTGGCGAGCTTGGCTCTGGTATGCCTTATCGCATTGATTATTGGGGTGCGCGGGGTCGCCCGCCCGCATTTCGAGCAATTATTGGGCCTGCCGGTTCAAATCTATATCCACCTAGCGACCGCTCTTTTTGCCTTTGGTCTGGGGCTTGTCATGTTTATCGCACCTAAGGGCACCTTGCCCCATCGGACTTTAGGCTGGATTTGGTCCGTCACCATGTTGACGGTCGCCGCCTCATCGCTTTGGATCACGGGCCTTAATGGTCATAACTATTCCCCAATTCATCTGCTCTCAGGCTGGGTCTTGATCATATTGCCGGTATCGTTGGTCGCGGCTCGCCGTCATAAGGTGCTTTTGCACAGCCGCATTATGACTGGCATTTTTCTTGGTGGCATGCTGATCGCAGGCGGCTTTACCTTTTTTCCTGGGCGCCTGCTTTGGCGGGTGTTTTTTGGCGGCGCAGCGGGCTAGGCCGGCCGCCGCATTGCCCGGATCGGGCAAGGACAAGGGTGCCAAAGTTTGGTCATGATATGGGCGCACACCGCCCTTTCAAGTTGCGCAGCTTTCGTGTCCGCGCCAAGCTAGGCCCATAATGACAAGCCCCGTTTTTCATGATCCGTCTGGCCGCCGGGCCCGTAGGGCCGGGGCTGTCCTTGCGATTGTCCTTTCGGTGTTTGTGGCGGTCGTCGCGGCTTTTTTCATGACCCTGGCCACAGCACCACGTATGCCCACGGTTCGGCTCCAGGACCCAAGGGTCCTGTCGGCCTTGCATGTCGAAAACGTCAAGCGCTTGAAAAAGGAGCCTGGCTGGACCCAGGTGCCAAGGCCGCACCATGCCCCACATGGCATTGCCGCAGGGCCCTTAAGCATCGGGTTTTATGTCAGCTGGGATGAATTATCCCGCCACTCTCTTCGCGATCATGTCCAGCAGCTTGATGTCGTTGCGCCGCAATGGATCGACCTGGAAGATGCAAACGGTGCCATAACCGTCACAGATGATCCCCAGGCTACAGCCATTATCACTGCCGCACCGCGCCCTCCATCCATCTTGCCGGTAATATATAATGCCAAGAACATGACCTTTGATGGGGCCATGGCCGATGCCTTCTTGCAAAACCCAGCGGCGCGAAAGGCCATGATCGACCGGCTGGTCGCCCTGGCGCGGGCCAAGGGTTATGGCGGCTATGTTTTCGATCTTGAAGACATGTCGCCTGCGGGCCTTAAGGCCTATCCAAGCTTTATTGCTCAGGCCAATGCCGCGCTCAATCCGCTTGGCCGCGAGGTCTGGGTGACGGCGCCCATGGATGACGAGGCCTGGCCGCTCGTAGCGCTGCAAAAGGCCTCTGATACCTTGATGCTCATGGCCTATGACGAGCATTGGCTGACCGGCGATCCAGGGCCAGCCGCCGGCCAAGACTGGTATCAGAGTCACTTGTCCGAAGCGTTTAAGGTCCTGGATCCCAAAAAGGTGATTATGGTCCTGGGGGCCTATGGCTATGACTGGACCTTGCATTCCAAGACCGGCAAGGCACGGGCAGACGTCCTAACCTTCCATGAGGCCACGGTGTTGGCTAAGGATTCCGGTGCGGCGGTGCGCATGGACCGGGCCTCGCTCAATCCCGGCTTTGGCTATGCCGACGAAGATGGCGAGACCCATTCGGTTTGGTTTTTGGATGCCTCGACTTTTTATAATCAGATGAAGGTGGCCGACCCCTGGCGTCCGCGCGGCTATGGGGTTTGGCGCTTGGGCTCAGAAGATCCGGGGATATGGTCCTTGCTGGGCAAGACGTATGGCGGGGCCAATCCCGCAAGTCTAGCGACTATGGGCCCGGGCGAAGGCGTGGATTTTGACGGCACCGGTGAGGTCTTGCACGTCTCGGCCACGCCAACGCCCGGCAAGCGCAGCCTGACCATTGATCCTGCCCACGGCCTGATCACGGACCAGACCTATGATGTTCTGCCGACCTCTTATGAGATCCAGCGATATGGTGCCCATCCGGGTCTCGTGGCCCTGACCTTTGATGATGGTCCAGACCCCCGCTGGACCCCGCAGATCCTGAAAATCTTGAAAGAGAAAAACGCCAAGGCGACCTTTTTTGTCATTGGCGAGAATATGCAGACCTGGCCGGGCCTGGTCCAAAAGGAGCTGGCCCAGGGCCATATGATTGGCAACCATACCTATAGCCACCCCAATATTGGCGAGACGTCCGATACCCAGACCACGATTGAGCTGAGCGCCACCCAGCGCCTGTTTGAGACGATCACGGGCAAGTCCTTGCGCCTATTCCGGCCGCCCTATTTTGGCGATGCCGAGCCTTCTACGCCCAAGGAAGTGGCCCCGATCCTGGCCGCGCAAAAACAGGGCTATCTGATTGCGGGTCTGCGCATAGACCCAGATGATTGGCAAAGGCCCGATGCCAAGCTGATTGTGGAACGGGCGCTGAACCGTTTGGCCGACAAGAATCCTGAAACCGGTGGCCAGGTGATCTTGCTGCACGATTCGGGTGGTAACCGTGAACGCACAGTTGAGGCCCTGCCCCACCTTATCGATGCCCTGCGCGCCAATGGCTATCGGCTAGTTACTGTTGCTGAACTTGCGGGTCTAAGGCCCGATCAGGCCCTGCCGCCGACCTCGCGCGACAGTTTCAGCTTGCTGCTGGATCGGCTCGGCTTTGGTGCGTTTCGGATCATTAATGCCTTTTTGCGGATCTTGTTTATAACCGCGATTGCGCTTGGCTTGGCCAGGCTGGTCTTCTTGACCACTCTGTCGATCGTGCATCGCCTGACCGCGCCAGGCCGCACCCCGCCAGAGTTCGATCCAGCCACCGGGCCCTTGGTCAGCGTCCTGATCCCCTGCTTTAATGAGGAAAAGGTGATTGCCGCCTCTGTGCGCCAGATCCTGGCGTCGAATTGGCCCAATCTTGAAATCATTGTCCTGGATGACGGCTCGACTGATGGCACCTCGGCGGCGGTTGAGGCGGCCTTTGCCAGCCATCCCAAGGTGCGGCTGGTGCGGTTTGAAAATGGCGGCAAGGCTAGGGCCCTGAACCGCGGTCTGGATCTCGCCAAGGGCGAGATCATTGTCGCGCTCGATGCCGATACCCTATTTGGTCCAGACACGCTGGGGCGGCTTGCCCGCTGGTTCAGCGACCCGGTGATTGGCGCGGTTGCCGGAAATGCCCTGGTCGGTAACCGGCTTAACCTGATTACGCGTTGGCAGGCCTTGGAATATGTCACGGCCCAAAATCTGGAGCGCCGGGCGCTGGCCGCCTTGGGTGCGGTGACGGTCGTGCCTGGCGCGGTCGGGGCCTGGCGCAAGTCCGCCCTGCTGGACCTGGGCGGTTATCCACCTGATACCCTAGCTGAAGATCAGGACCTGACCATTGCGGTTCAAAGGGCAGGCTGGGAAGTGGCGTTTGATCCCGATGCGCGGGCCTATACAGAGGCGCCCGATACGGTTTCAGGTCTCTTAAAACAGCGGTTCCGCTGGTCCTTTGGCACCTTGCAGTGCCTTTGGAAGCACAGAAGCGCCTTGTTTAATCCCAAGCAGCCGGTGCTTGGCTTTATTGCCCTCGCGCAAATCTGGATGTTCCAGATCGTCTTGGCCATGGCCGCGCCCCTGGTCGATCTGGCGGTAGTCTGGGGCATCGTCAGTGGCATACTCGGCCATATGGCCCATCCACTCGAATGGTCTGGCGATGAGACCCGCGATATCTTGCTCTATTGGGGCGTGTTTGTCTTGATCGACCTTATGGCTGGCGTCCTTGGCATGGCGATGGAAAAAGAAGCGCCCTGGTCGGACCTGCCTTGGTTGCCCCTGCAGCGATTCGGCTATCGTCAGCTGATGTATTCGGTTGTTGTGCGGGCGGTCATTACCGCTGTTCGCGGGCCTCGGGTGGGTTGGGGCAAGCTCGAGCGGAGGGCAACCGCGGCCCTTGGCACGGGCTCTAATAGCTGAATGTCCCCAGGTTGGCCCGCTTTGCAGCAAGCTTTTTTGTGCGGCGACAAAATTGCCCCAACAGGCGATTTTGCCTACCCTGTTTGGTTGCGCAAGATTGCGGCGCTCTCTATAACTTTAACGCGTTTGCTTTTCATCGGCCGCTTCGGCGGCTCTCGTTTTCCGCGTATAACTCACCGCGACCGGACCTCATGAACATTCACGAGCATCAAGCCAAGGCCGTTCTTAAAGAATTCGGCGTTCCTGTTCCTCGCGGCATCGCCGCCTTTACGGTCGATGAGGCGGTCAAGGCCGCTGAAACGCTCGGCGGCCCGGTCTGGGTGGTTAAGGCCCAGATCCATGCCGGTGGCCGCGGCAAGGGCGGCGGGGTTAAGGTGGTCAAGTCGGTCGAGGCGGTGCGCGAAGAAGCCACGCGCATGCTGGGCATGACCTTGGTCACCCACCAGACCGGTCCTGCTGGTCGCCTGGTTCGGCGTCTCTATATTGAAGAGGGCGCGGCTATTGCCCGCGAACTTTATCTGTCCCTGCTGGTCGATCGCGAAACCTCGCGCGTCGCCGTCGTCGCCTCGACCGAAGGCGGCATGGACATCGAAGAGGTCGCGGCCCACACGCCAGAAAAGATCATCACCTTTTCGATCGATCCGGCTACAGGCGTTTTCCCGCACCATGCCCGCAGCCTAGCCAAGGCCCTGAAGCTAGACGGTGCTTGTGCCAAGCAGGTTCAGAGCCTTTTGCCTGCCCTCTATAAGGCCTTTGTCGATAAGGACATGGCCATGCTCGAGATCAATCCCTTGATCGTCACGGGCGATGATCAGTTACGGGTCTTGGATGCCAAGATCGCGTTCGACTCCAATGCCCTTTATCGTCAGCCTGATATGCTCGCGCTCCGCGACCTGAGTGAGGAAGACGAAAAAGAGATCGAGGCCTCGAAATACGACCTGTCCTATATCACCTTGGATGGTGAAATTGGCTGCATGGTCAATGGCGCCGGCCTGGCCATGGCGACCATGGATATTATCAAGCTCTATGGCGCTGAGCCGGCCAATTTCCTTGATGTCGGCGGCGGCGCCTCGAAGGAAAAGGTCACGGCGGCCTTTAAGATCATTACCTCTGATCCAGCGGTGAAGGGCATACTCATCAATATATTCGGCGGCATTATGCGCTGTGACATCATTGCCGAGGGCGTGGTGGCTGCGGTCAAGGAGGTTGGCCTCAAGGTGCCTTTGGTGGTGCGGCTTGAGGGTACCAATGTGGCCCTGGGCAAGCAAATCATCAATGACAGTGGTCTGAATGTGATCGCTGCTAATGACCTGTCCGACGCCGCCGAAAAGATCGTCAAGGCGGTTCGAGCCTTAAGCTAAGCCAGGAATTGAGCTGGGCCCATTAGGGTCTGCGACTGAAATTCGAGAAAGCCAAAGCAGCGCGCATGTCCATTCTGATCGATAAGAACACCAAGGTAATTTGCCAAGGGATCACGGGATCTCAAGGCACCTTCCATACTGAACAGGCCATAGCCTATGGCACCAAGATGGTTGGCGGTGTCACGCCGGGTAAGGGTGGCCAGTCCCATGTCGGCCTGCCAGTCTTTGATACGGTTGCCGAGGCGCGCGAGCGTACCGGCGCCGATGCCAGCGCGATCTATGTGCCGCCGCCGTTTGCAGCGGATTCGATCCTCGAGGCGATCGCGGCCGAGGTGCCCCTGATCATCTGTATTACTGAGGGCATTCCGGTCGCCGACATGGTCAAGGTTCGCCGGGCCTTGGATGGCTCTAAGTCGCGTCTGATCGGCCCCAATTGCCCAGGCGTCCTGACCCCAGGCGAATGCAAGATCGGCATTATGCCGGGCAGCATTTTCTCCAAGGGCTCGGTTGGCGTGGTGTCGCGTTCGGGCACCCTTACCTATGAGGCCGTGTTCCAAACCACCCAGGTCGGTCTTGGCCAAACCACAGCGGTCGGGATTGGCGGCGATCCCGTAAAGGGCACAGAATTTATCGATGTCTTGGAAATGTTCCTGGCCGATGATGAGACCAAGTCCATCATCATGATCGGGGAAATTGGCGGTTCGGCGGAAGAAGCCGCTGCCGAATTTATTAAGCATTCCAAGATAAAGAAGCCGATGGTCGGGTTCATCGCCGGCCGCACGGCCCCTCCGGGTCGGCGCATGGGACATGCGGGCGCGATCATTTCCGGCGGCAAGGGCGGCGCGGAAGACAAGATTGCGGCCATGGAGGCTGCGGGCATTCGCGTATCGCCTTCACCTGCGGCCCTGGGCCAAACTCTGGTTGAGGTTCTAAAGGGCCTCTAAGGCAAAGACGAAAGGTGCGATCCGCATTGGCTGATGTCCTGCGTGGATCGCTTAGGGACAAAGACCATGGCGGATGATTCTGGGCGGCTCAATCAGATCCTTGAGCAAACCTCCTTTCTCTATGGCGGCAATGGTGCCTTTGTTGAGGCCCTTTATGCCCAGTGGGCCAAGGATCCCGGTTCGGTCGATCCCTCCTGGCAGGTGTTTTTCGCCGGACTCGCCGAGCCTGTTCAGGACGCCGTAAAGGGTGCTGAGGCACCCAGCTGGCAGGGCGCACAAACCCCGCAGGCGCGGCCCGACTGGCTTTCTGCCCTTGATGGCCAATGGCCGGCGGTTGAAGCCAAGATCGGCGAAAAGATTGCCGCCAAGGCCCCCTCGGCCAGCCCAGAAGCGGTGCGTTCCGCCACCCTAGACAGTCTGCGCGCGATTATGATGATCCGCGCCTATCGCATGCGCGGCCATTTTGCCGCAAATCTCGACCCGCTTGGCCTGGTCGAAAAGCAAGATACGTCCGAGCTTGATCCGGCCAGCTATGGCTTTAGCGAGGCCGATTATGATCGCCCGATCTTCCTAGATTATGTTCTGGGCCTTGAGACCAGCACGGTGCGCGAGATCGTCTCCATCCTGCGCCGGACCTATTGCGGCAATGTCGGGGTGCAATACATGCACATTTCCGACGGCGCCGAGAAGCAGTGGCTGCAGGAGCGCATTGAGGGCAAGGACAAGGAGATCACCTTCACGGCAGAAGGTAAGATCGCCATCCTAAAAAAGCTGATCGAGGCCGAGGGCTTTGAGCGCTTCTTGCATAAGCGGTTTCCGGGCACCAAGCGCTTTGGCCTGGACGGCGGCGAGGCCACGGTCCCGGCGTTGGAACAGATTATAAAGCGCGGCGGCGCCCTTGGCGTTGAAGACATTGTTATTGGTATGCCGCACCGCGGCCGCTTGAATGTGCTGGCTGCGGTTATGGGCAAGCCCTACCGTGTCATCTTCCATGAATTCCAAGGCGGCTCGTCTGTGCCCTCGGATATTGGTGGCTCGGGCGATGTCAAATATCACATGGGCGCGTCTTCGGATCGCAGCTTTGATGATAACAATGTTCACCTCTCCCTGACCGCCAATCCCTCGCATCTAGAAATCGTTAATCCGGTGGTCCTGGGTAAGGCGCGGGCTAAGCAGGCCGCAACCTTGCGCGATGCGCCCGACAGCGGCCGCAGTCATGTCCTGCCCCTGCTTTTGCATGGTGATGCGGCCTTTGCCGGTCAAGGCGTGGTGGCCGAGTGTTTTGCCCTTATGGGGCTGAAGGGGTATCGCACCGGCGGCACCATCCATTTTATCGTCAATAATCAGATCGGCTTTACGACCAGCCCACGCTTTTCGCGCTCATCACCCTATCCGTCGGATGTCGCCTTGATGGTCGAGGCCCCGATTCTGCACGCCAATGGCGATGATCCCGAAGCGGTGGTGTTCGCCGCCAAGGTCGCGACCGAATATCGCCAAAAATTCGGCAAGGACGTGGTCATCGACATGTTCTGCTATCGGCGCTTTGGTCACAATGAGGGCGATGATCCGACCATGACCCAGCCCTTGATGTATGCCAAGATCAAGGACCACCCCTCGACCCGCGAGCTTTATGGTCAGCGCCTGGCCGAGCAGGGTGTAGTGACGGCCGCCCAGGTTGAGGACTGGATCAAGGCGTTTGAAGCCTTTTTGGATGCTGAATTTGAGGCCGGAAAGACCTATAATCCTGACAAGGCCGACTGGCTGGACGGGGCCTGGTCCGGCCTGGCGCGGCCCGATGGCGATGACCGCAAATTCGATACCGCCGTGCCTTTGCAAAAACTGCGCGACATCGGCAATCGCCTGACCACGGTGCCCAATCATATTGACGTGCATAAGACGGTCAAACGCGTGGTCGATGTTCGCCGCACAGCGATCGAAACCGGCGAAGGCCTGGACTGGTCGACCGGCGAGCATCTAGCCTTTGCGACCTTGCTGGATGAGGGCTTCCCCGTGCGCTTGTCTGGCCAAGACAGTGTGCGCGGCACCTTTGTGCAGCGCCATTCGGACCTGATCGATCAGTCGACCGAAGAGCATTATACGCCGCTCAATAATGTCCGCCCCGGCCAGGCCCATTATGAAGTGATCGACTCGCTTCTGTCCGAAGAGGCCGTGCTCGGGTTCGAATATGGCTTTAGCCTTGCCGATCCCAATACGCTGGTCCTGTGGGAAGCCCAGTTCGGCGATTTCGCCAATGGTGCCCAGGTGGTCGTCGACCAGTTTATTAGCTCAGGCGAGCGTAAATGGCTGCGCATGAGCGGCCTGGTCATGCTCTTGCCGCATGGCTATGAGGGCCAGGGGCCGGAACACTCTTCGGCCCGGCTGGAGCGCTATCTGCAAAGCTGCGCCGAAGACAATATGCAGGTGGTCAATGTCTCGACCCCGGCTAATTATTTCCATCTTCTGCGCCGTCAAATGCACCGGCCGTTCCGCAAGCCCTTAATTGTGATGACGCCCAAATCGCTACTGCGGCACAAGAAGGCGATTTCCAAGCTCAGCGAGATGGCCGAGGGCTCGTCCTTCCACCGCGTGCTCTGGGATGATGCCGAACATAATCAGGCCCTGACCAGCATCCGGCTGAAATCCGATGATAAGATCCGCCGCGTCGTCCTGTGTTCGGGCAAGGTCTATTATGATCTGCTCGCAGACCGGGAAAAGCGCGGCATTGACGATGTCTATCTGATGCGCTTGGAACAGTTTTATCCCTGGCCGGTCAAGTCCCTGTCCAAGGAATTGGCCAGGTTTGCCAATGCTGAGCTGGTCTGGTGCCAGGAAGAGCCAAAGAATATGGGCGGCTGGACCTTTGTCGATCCCTGGATCGAGCTGACCCTGGCCAAGATGAAGATCAAGGCCAAGCGCGCCCGCTATGTGGGTCGCCCGGCCTCGGCCTCGACGGCGGCGGGCCTGATGAGCCGCCACTTAAAAGAACTCGAAACCTTCCTAAATGAGGCCTTCGCTTAAAGAGCGAGCCCTTATGGACGCATTGACTGGAGTATATAGCCTCATGGCCGACATCATGACCCCTGCTCTTGGCGAGTCCGTCGCCGAAGCGACCGTGGCCCGATGGACCAAAAAGGTCGGCGAGGCCGTCAAGAAGGACGAAATGCTGGTCGAGCTAGAGACCGATAAGGTTAGCCTTGAGGTTGTGGCACCCGCCGATGGCGTGCTTGGCGAAATCCTAGCGCCCGAGGGTGAAACCGTCCTGCCCGGCACCTTGCTGGGTCGGGTTACCGCTGGCGCCGCGGCATCAGCCCCCGCGCCAGCCGCTGCGCCGGCGCCCAAGCCCGCTCCGGCCCCAGCACCTGCCCCTGTCTCCGCCGCTGCAGCCCAGGCCCCGTCGGTTCGGCGCATTGCGGCTGAAACCGGCCTTGATGCCAGCACGATTGCGGGTACTGGCAAGGATGGCCGCGTCACCAAGGGCGATGCGCTTGCCGCGCTCGAGGCCCGCGCCAGTGCGCCGGTTGCTGTCGCTGCGCCCTCGGCCCCGCGCGCGCCGGCTGAGCGTGAAGAGCGGGTCAAGATGACGCGCCTGCGCCAGACCATTGCTCGGCGCCTGAAAGAAGCTCAGAACACGGCCGCCATGCTGACCACCTTCAATGAGGTGGATATGACGGCGGTCATGGCCCTGCGCGCCCAGTACAAGGACGTGTTTGAGAAACGTCACGGCGTGAAGCTGGGCTTTATGTCCTTTTTCGTAAAGGCCTGTGTCGAGGCCCTGAAGGACGTGCCCGACGTCAATGCCGAGATTGATGGTCAGGACCTGATCTATAAGAACCACTATGACATCGGCGTTGCGGTTGGCACCGACAAGGGTCTGGTGGTGCCGGTGGTGCGCGATGCCGACTCTTTGGGCCTGGCCGGAATCGAAAAGGCGATTGGCGCGCTCGGCAAAAAGGCGCGCGATGGCCATTTGGCGATTGAGGACATGCAGGGTGGTACCTTCACCATTTCCAATGGCGGGGTCTATGGCTCGCTGATGTCGACCCCGATCTTAAATGCCCCGCAATCGGGCATTCTTGGCATGCACAAGATCCAGGACCGGCCCATGGTGGTTGGCGGCAAGATCGAAATCCGGCCCATGATGTATCTGGCCCTCAGCTATGATCACCGCGTGGTCGATGGCCAGGGCGCCGTGACCTTCCTGGTCAAGGTCAAGGACTATATTGAAGACCCGCAAAGGTTGCTGCTCGACCTTTAGGCTTTGAGCCAAGGCGAGTGATCTGACCGAAACGCCCCAAAACCTGAGGACTTTTCCCATGGCCCAATATGATGTGATCATTATCGGCGGTGGCCCGGGCGGCTATAATGCGGCCATTCGCGCCGGTCAGCTGGGCCTGAAGGTTGCCTGTATTGAAGGCCGCGGCGTCTTGGGCGGCACGTGTTTGAATGTCGGCTGTATTCCGTCCAAGGCCCTTTTGCATGCCTCCGAGCTCTATGAATTGGCCAGCAAGGATTTTGCCGGCATGGGCATTGACGCCAAGGTCTCGGTTAATCTGCCGGTCATGCTCCAGCAAAAGGCCGATAGTGTTGGCGCCTTGAATAAGGGCATTGAGTTCTTGTTCAAGAAAAACAAGGTCGACTGGATCAAGGGCTGGGGCAAGATTGCCGGGCCTGGCAAGGTTTCGGTCAAGGGCGAAGACGGCAGCGAGCAGACCCTGGAAGCGGCCAATATTGTCATTGCCACCGGCTCGGAGCCGACGCCCCTGCCGGGCGTGCCCGTCGACCAGAGCCGCATTGTCGATTCGACGGGCGCCCTGACCATCTCAGAAATCCCCAAATCCATGATCGTGATTGGCGCAGGGATTATTGGCCTTGAGCTCGGCTCGGTCTGGCGCCGTCTGGGCGCTGAGGTCACGGTGGTGGAGTATCTGGACCGGATTACGCCGGGCATGGATGCCGATATGGCCAAGGCCTTCCAACGCACCCTGACCAAGCAGGGCATGCAATTTAAGCTAGGCACCAAGGTCACGGCTGCCAAGGCCAGCAAGACGGGTGTCAGCCTGACGCTTGAGCCCGCCGCCGGTGGCGCGTCTGAGACCCTAAAGGCTGATTATGTCCTGGTCGCAATTGGTCGCAGGCCTGTGACTCGCGATCTGGGTCTTGAGACTGTGGGTATTGTGCCCGATGCGCGCGGCTTTATTGCTAATGACCATTTTAAGACCTCAGCCCCCGGCGTCTGGGTCGTCGGTGATGTCACCTATGGCCCCATGCTGGCCCATAAGGCTGAGGATGATGGCGTTGCCTGTATTGAGCTGATTGCCGGCAAGGCTGGGCATGTCGATTATAATCTGGTGCCGAGCGTGGTCTATACCTATCCAGAAGTCGCCTGGGTCGGGAAGAATGAGGAAGAGCTCAAGGCTTCTGGCATTGCCTATAAGGTCGGCAAATTTCCCTTTACTGCCAATAGCCGGGCCAAGGTCAATCATGAGGGCGACGGCTTTGTAAAAGTCCTGGCCGATGCCACGACCGACCAGATCCTTGGCGTGCATATGATCGGTCCTCAGGTCGGGGAAATGATCGGCGAATACTGCGTGGCCATGGAGTTTTCGGCCTCGTCCGAAGACGTCGCCCGCACCAGCCACCCCCATCCCACCCGCTCCGAAGCCCTGCGCCAAGCCGCCATGGGCGTCGAGGGCTGGACCATGCAGGCCTAAAGGGCTGTGGGAATTGTCTATGTTCTGACCAACCCGGCCATGCCTGATTTGATAAAAATCGGGCGTACGGACGGGCCTCTGATTGACCGGGTCCGCCAGCTGAGCTCGGTTCCGGGCGTTCCCTTGCCGTTCGAAGTATTTTTTGCCGCTGAAGTCACCGATTCCGTTGGCTGGGAACGTGCGCTACACGAAGCCTTCGATGATCGCCGCATCAATCCGAGGCGAGAGTTTTTCCGCGTCTCGCCGGATAAGCCGACGGCGGTTTTGAAGATGGCCCATGCCGTAAACGTGACCCCGGCCTTTGACATTGTAGACTCGCCCGAAGAGCAAGACGCTTTAGACCGAGAGCGCCAGCGCGCCTCACGGTTTAGCTTTGTTCAGGTAGGTATACAGCCTGGCACAGTGCTTCATTCTGTTTTTGATGACGAGGCTATTGCTGAGGTCATTGATGATTTTGGTATTAGTTTTGAAGGCCAAAGGCATTCTCTTTCGAGTGCCGCTTTGATCCTTGCGCACCGGTCTGGCCTGAATTGGAAAACCATTCGTGGCCCACAGTTTTGGAAGCATGAGGGCAAGACCCTCGTTGAGATTCGCGACCAAGACCAAGACTAGATATCATCACGCGTGCGGATGGGCCTTGGCATAGGCGGCCATGAGGCCAGCCGCGTCGACATCCGTATAGCGCTGAGTCGTTGAGAGCGAGGCATGGCCAAGCAGGCCTTGAATGGCGCGCAGGTCCGCGCCCGCGCCGAGTAAATGCGTGGCAAAGGCGTGGCGAAGAGCGTGGGGCGTTGCACTGTCTGGCAGGCCCAGCTGGCCGCGCAGGGTCTGCATTAGGGCCTGGGCATGGCGCGGACTATAGGCCCCGCCGCGCTTGGCCCGAAAAAGCGCATCCTTGGGCGTTAGAGCAAAGGGCAGGGTAGCCAGATAAAGATCTATGGATTCGGTCACAGCCGGCAGGACCGGCACCAGCCGGGTCTTGTCGCCCTTACCGGTAATGCGCACGGTGCCCTGGATGGGGGTATCGCCCAGGGTCAGGGATAGGGCTTCTGATATCCGCAGGCCGCAGCCATAGAGTAAGGTCAGGACCGCGCAGTCGCGGGCCACTTCCCAGTCTTCGCGTTCCAGATTGCTGGCTGCCTCTTCGATCAGGCCAAAGGCCTGGTCCTCAGTGACGGGCCTTGGCACGCCCGGCTTGACCTTTGGCCCGCGCACCAGACTAAGCGCGGCATTGGGTAGGTCCATGCGCCGGTCTAGCCAGTTATGAAACGAGCGGATGGCTGAGAGGGCCTGGGATAGGGACCTTGGCGACAAGGGGCTTTCGCCCTGGACCCGGCTGGCCAGATAGGCGCGAAGCTCCGCAGCCGTGACACTGGCCAGGGTCTTAAGGCTTAAGGGCTCGCCGCGATAAGTATCGAGAAATTGCAGATAGGGGCTGACGCAGTCGCCATAGGCCCGCAGTGTACGGGGCGAGGCGCGCCGCTCGTGCTCCATATAGCCTAGCCAGGCGACCAGGCCTTGGCGCGCGGTTTGCGGCGGGTCTAGAGGCTGGGCCATCGCTCGGCGGTGCGCTCCACAACCCTTGCCAAGAAGGTGACCAGCTCAGCGCCCATTTCAGGCGTAAAGCCATGCTCATCGGCCGAGCCAAAGGCCAGGACGCCCTGACGCGCGGGCGACCAGATGGCGGTGCGGACCAGGGCCACGGTCTTGATCTGGTCGGCCTGGGCACCAAACAGGAGCGGCGCCATCACAAGTGCGCCCATATGCGACTGGGCCTCTGGCCCTAGGAAAACATCGACCGCACCGCTGACCAGGCCATGCCAGCCAGCCGGAACCCGGTCCGGGCCTTCCAGCGCGATCACGCCGCAAACCAGACCAAACCTTAGCCGGGCGGCCTCATCAATGCGCCGGGCGAGGTCTGAATGATTGCGTGCATCGAGCAGATCGATCACGGCGGCATGGGCCTGGGCCTGGGCAGCGAAATTGGCCTGGGCCATGGCTTCTAGCTGTTTACGGACACTGGTTTCCCGGGTCTTGGCCGCACTCAAGCGCGCCAGGGCCGCGGGGCCAAATTCGACCACATTGGCTGGGTTTGGCTTTAAGCCCAGATCGCCCAAGAGCCGCTCATCATCGCGCACCAGACCAGGATTGGCCTTCAAAAACCGCCGCACCTTTTGCCAGTCAGAGGCCAGCTCAAGTTCAGCCGCGGTCGGGGATTTCGGAGGTGCCGTCTTGGTCACTTGAGGCTTGGCCTTATAAGATGGACTGACCGGTCTTGGCCCAGTCGGCATTGAACTGTTCCAGCCCCTTATCGGTTAAGGGGTGTTTATAGAGTTCTAAGAAAACCGATGGCGGGATGGTCGCGCAGTCAGCACCGGCCAGGGCTGCAGCACGGACATGGGCCGTGTTACGGACCGAGGCGGCCAATATGGCTGTAGTAAAGTCGTAATTGTCGTAAATGGTGCGGATATCATGAATCAGCTCCATGCCATCGGCCCCATGATCGTCCAGACGGCCGATAAAGGGTGAGATAAAGGAGGCGCCAGCCTTGGCGGCCATCAGGGCCTGGGCGGCAGAAAAGCATAGGGTGACATTGACCATGATCCCATCGCGCGCCAGGGCCCGGGTCAGCATCAGGCCGTCGCGGGTCAAGGGGGCCTTGACCACGACGTTCTCGGCAATCGCCGCCAGCTTGCGGGCCTCGGCAATCATGGACTCAAGGTCTGGTGCCACAACCTCGGCACTCACTGGCCCCTCGACGAGCGCGCAAATCTCGGCAATGACCTCTAACATCGGCCGGCCGGACTTGGCGATCAGGGTCGGGTTGGTCGTGACCCCGTCGACCAGGCCGGTCTGGGCAAGATCCTTAAGCGTGGCCGTGTCGGTCGTATCGAGAAAGAGTTGCATGTTTTTGAGGTCCCTTAGCGCAATGGGTGTCTTTCTAGCCTGGTTTGCGGCGCGGGGCCATGGCCGCTTGGCATGGGTTTTTGCCCTATGAGCCGAATTGCCGAGGTGCTCTTACCGATCGCGGTGCCAGAGGCGTTTGACTATGCCGAGCCAGACGGTATGGACCTGGTCGCCGGATCCTTGGTGCATGTGCCTTTGGGTCCGCGCACCGTGCTGGGTGTGGTGGCCAGCCTGCGCGATGGCGGCGGCGGTAACCGGCCGCTCAAGCCTGTGCTTGACGCCCTGAGTGTTCTGCCATTGCCGCCCAACACGCTGAATTTTGTTCAATGGGCGGCGCGTTATAGCATCGATGTGCCCGGCGCGGCCCTGGCCATGACCTTGCGCGGCTTGCGGGCGCCCCTGCCCAAGCCTGAACGCCGCCTGGTCTTTAGCGGCCAGATGCCTGCCCGCCTCACCCCGACCCGGCAAAGCGTTATGGATGCGGCGCGTGAGCCGATCTTAGGTCCCGACCTGGCGCGAAAGGCCGGGGTCTCGAGCGGGGTGATCAAGGCCTTGGTTGATGAGGGGGTCTTGGATCAGATCCTGACCATGCCGGATCCTGGCTTTGGCCCGCCGGACCTAACGCGCAGCGGGGCCCAGCTCAATCCCAGCCAGGCGGCAGCGTCCAGGGCCCTTATTGCCCAAGTAAACGCTGGCGGATTTGGCGCGGTCCTGCTCGATGGTGTGACCGGATCAGGCAAGACCGAGGTCTATCTGGAGGCCGCCGCCGCTACCCTGGCCAAGGACCCTTCGGCCCAGGTCTTGGTCCTCTTGCCGGAAATTGCCCTGACCCAGGCGGTCTTAGCCCGGTTTGAGCAAAGGTTTGGCGCCCGCCCCGCCGAATGGCATTCAGCCATTGCCCCGCCGCGCCGTCGGCAGGTCTGGGACGCGATTATGGACGGAACCTGCCGGATCGTCGTTGGCGCGCGCTCAGCCTTGTTCCTGCCTTTTGCCAATCTGAAACTGATCGTAGTCGATGAGGAGCATGACGGTTCCTATAAGCAAGATGAGGGCTTTATCTATCAGGCGCGGGATCTGGCCGTTGTTCGGGCCAAGATGGAACAGGCCCTGGTGGTCCTGGCCTCGGCCACGCCGTCGCTGGAAACGGTCTGGAATGCCCAGGCGGGACGCTATGGCTGGCTAAAGCTAGCGGCCCGGCATGGGGCAGCGGTCCTGCCCGATATTGACCTGATTGATCTAAGGTCGACGCCGCTTGAGTCTGGGCGCTGGCTGTCGCCGCCCCTGGTCCAGGCCATGGCCCAGGCCTATGGACGAGGCGAACAGAGCCTTTTGTTTCTCAATCGCCGCGGCTATGCGCCTCTGGTCCTGTGTAAGGCCTGCGGCGAGCGGATGTGCGCGCCCGATTCCGAATCCTGGCTCGTTGAGCATCGTTATACGGGACGCCTTGTCTGCCACCTGACCGGGTTTTCTATGCCCAAGCCCAAGGCCTGCCCGCATTGCCACGCCATAGACAGCCTGGTCTCGATCGGGCCAGGCGTGGAGCGGGTCGAGGAGGAGGTGCGCGAGCGGTTTCCAGAAGCGCGGATCGAAGTGTTCTCCTCCGACACGGTGCGCGATGCGGCCAGCGCGCGGGCCTTGGTTCAGCGCATGACCGATGGCGAGATTGATATTCTGGTCGCGACCCAGGCCGCCGCCAAGGGCCATAACTTCCCGAACCTGACCCTGGTTGGCGTGGTCGATGCCGATCTAGGCCTTAGGGGCGGTGATTTGCGTGCGGCGGAGCGGACCTTTCAGCTTTTGGTCCAGGCCAGTGGCCGGGCAGGGCGGCATGACCGGCCAGGCCGGGCCTTGCTGCAAACCTATCTGCCCGAACATGGGGTTATGCAGGCTCTCAAGGCCCAGGACCGGGACGGGTTTATGGCCGCTGAGATGGTCGAGCGGGAACTGGCCAAGCTGCCGCCCTTTGGCCGATTGGCAGCCGTGATTGCCTCTGGTCCCGATGCCCAGGCCTTAGAGGCCTATGTCCAGGCCTTGGCGGCGGCTGTGCCGAATGCGCAAGGGGTGGAAGTGTTTGGCCCGGCCGATGCGCCCCAGGCCCTGGTGCGCGGGCGGCGGCGCAAGCGGTTCCTAGTCAGGGCTGATCGCAATATTGACCTGCAAGGTTTTTTATCGGCCTGGCGCGCGCGGGCCAAGGTGCCCAATTCGGTCCGGGTCGTGTTCGATGTCGACCCTTATAGCTTTATGTAGGGCCTATTTCGGCGCGCGCTTGGCCAGTATCCGCTGCAGGGTGCGCCTATGCATGGCTAGGCGGCGGGCGGTTTCGGAGACATTATGGCCGCACAGCTCATAGACCCGCTGAATATGCTCCCACCGCACCCGGTCAGCCGACATGGGGTTTTCCGGTGGGGCGGGGGACATGTCCTTGCGGGCGAGCAGTGCCTTGGCCACGTCATCGGCATCGGCTGGCTTGGGCAGATAATCCAGCGCCCCGGCCTTAACCGCAGCAACGGCGGTTGCAATATTGCCATAGCCGGTCAGCATGACCACGCGGGCCTCGGGCCGGGCTGCATGGATAGCTTCAACCACGCTAAGCCCGCTGCCGTCTTCGAGCCTTAGGTCTAGAACCGCAAAGGCGGGGGCCTTGACCCGCACGGCCGCGACGGCTTCTGCGACGGTGGCAACGAGCACCGGCTCAAACCCGCGCAGTTCAAGCGCCCGGCCCAGCCGGGTGCGCAAGGGGCCGTCATCATCCAGCACCAAGAGGCTCTTATCGGAAAGGTCGGCCACGACTTGGCTAAGATCGGTCATAGAAACAGTCCTTGCAGGGTCTTGCGCCAACTTAGCGACGGGCGCGAGGGATCACCAACCTCAAAATGCGTCAGGCGATGATATCGGGGGTCAATTGGTCTTCCAGCAGGGTGATCTGGTCGCGCAGGGCCAGTTTTTTGCGTTTTAGCCGGGCGATCATCAACATGTCGGGAAGGGTGGCGGACTCTAGGGCTTGGATAGACACATCAAGGTCTTGATGATCTTGGCGCAGCCGCTGAATCTGGACCTTAAGCGCCTGATCCGAATCGGCGCTGGGTTCATCATCATTCATGCCCAATCTGCCCCTAATCTTTAGCTCTGAACGCACTTTGCTAGGTTCGAGACTAGCCTAGATCGGCCAGATTTTAAAGCCGCTCTGCGAGCTTGGCCAAGGCCTCTATGGGTGGCGATGGGGTCCATAAGGCTCCGGCCTTGGCCATGGCCTCAAGCGCTGGGTCTTTTGCTGGCCCTGGCAACGAAGTGGAAAGTTCGGCCAAGCGCGTCATCAGGATTTGTTCGGCGGCCAGTTCATTGGCCTTGACCTGTTCGCGCAAGGTCTCGCGCGGGGCATCAGGCAAGTTGGGCATGGCGGGCTTTAAAAAGCGCCGAACCTGGCGCAGGGGTTGCAGCACCTCGGCTTCCCAGGTCCGGGCCAAGGTCTGCCCCGCCGATAGGATCGGGGGATCTAACGCGATGCCCTGATCTGAGGCCCAGGCCGCCCAAAAAAGATAGGCCGTGCATTGCTGGTACTGGTCTTGCAGTTCAAGGCAGGCCTCCGCCACGCCGGGCTTGGCATAGGCCACAAGCGCCCAGTCCCAAAACCCGATCACTCGCTGGCCACGGGATCAGGGCCGGTGATGGGGCCAATATCCTCGCCCCAGCGCTTAACGCCGGACCAGGCCATGCCAAACAGATCCAGGGTGCGGCCAACCGATTGATCGATCAGGTCATCTAGGGTTTTGGGCCGGGCATAAAAGGCGGGCAAGGGCGGGGCAATGATGGTGCCCATTTCGGTCAGGGCGGTCATGGTCCGCAAATGGCCCAGATGAAATGGCGTTTCGCGCACCATCAAGACCAGACGCCGCCGCTCTTTCAGCACAACATCGGCCGCCCGCGTCAAAAGGCTAGAGGTCACGCCGCTGGCAATCTCGGACATGGTTTTAACCGAGCAGGGCGCTATGACCATGCCAAGGGTCTTAAAAGAGCCAGAGGCGATTGAGGCCCCGATATCGCCAATCTTGTGCACCATACTGGCCTTGGCCTGAACATCAGCAATGGAAAGCTCGGTCTCTTGGGTCAGGGTTAGGGCAGCCGACCGTGAGATCACAAGGTGAGTCTCAATATCGAGCGACTGACAGGCCTCAAGCAGTCTGACGCCATAGACGGCGCCGGAGGCCCCCGAAATGCCGATGATTAGACGCGGTCTTGGCGTGTGGGTCATGAGCCTTCCCTATGGCCGAACAAAATGGTCCGTATCGCAACCAAATGTGAACTGACGTCCTATAGGCTTGGTGCTTAACTTCAAGCGTCAACAATCAGGAGAGTCTGTCCATGGCCATTGAAGCGCGTATTCGCGAACTGGGTTCGCGGCACGAAAACCTTGACCGCGCGATCAAGGAAGAGCTCCAACGCCCCGTATTTGATGACATGCGATTGCGACAATTGAAGCGACAAAAGCTCAAGCTGAAGGAAGAAATCGAGACCCTGAAGGACCGGCACCACTGAGCTAGAGGCTGATATCCAGACAGGCGGCGAGGGCGCGAACCACGCGGATCGGGTCCTCGTCCGTCATTGAGGCATAGAGCGGCAGGCTCAGGCACTGGCTATAGAATTGGTCCGCGCCCGGCAGGTCGGCTAGGCCATAGCGGTCGCGATAATAGGGCTGGTGATGCACGGGCACATAATGGACCTGCGTACCTATGCCCTTGGCTTGCAGGGCCGCCATTAGCTTGGCCCGGCTTGTGCCCAGCGCCTCATAATCAATTAAGGCGACCATCAGATGGAGGGCCGGATCGCTGCCCGGCGGCGGTGCGACAAGCCGAATCTGCGGCGATAGGGCCGCAAGCTGCTTTCGATAAATCTCGGTCAGGGCCCGGCGCCTTTGGCAAAACCGGTCCAACTTGGCCAATTGGCTTAGGCCAAGCGCGCAAAGCACGTCGGGTAGGCGGTAATTATAGCCAAGCTCTGGCATCTCATAATACCAGGGATTGGTCGCGCCATCACTATCACGGGCCAGGCTGGCCTGGCTAAAACGACCAGGATCACGGACCATGCCGTGGGTGCGCAGCCGCGCTAGGCGTTCGGCCAATATGGGATCGTCGGTCGTCACCATGCCGCCTTCGCCGCAAGCAATGGTCTTGACCGGATGAAAGGAGAAGGTTGCCATGGCGCTATGATGGCAATCCCCGACCTGTTCCGGCCCTTGGCCAAAATCCATGGCTGTGCCCAGCCCATGGCAGGCATCTTCGACCACAACCGCGCCGGCGGCTTCGGCCAAGGCGCGGATTTGAGGCAAGGGGGCAGGATTGCCGGCATAATGCACCGGCAGGACCGCGCGCAGGGTCCGGCCTTCAGCCTTGGCTATGGCTTGGGCTAGGGATTGCGGCGTCATTAGGCCGGTGGCTGGATCAACATCGGCGAAAATTACCTCGCCGCCCTGAAACCTTACGCAATTGGCTGTCGCTAAAAAGGTTATGGCCGGAACAATACAAGCCTCGCCGGGCTTGAGGCCCAGTGCCATCATGGCCAGGTGCAGGGCGGCCGTACCATTGGAGCAGGCAACGGCATGGGCTGCGCCGACCCGGGCGGCAAAGGCGCGCTCAAATCCGCCAACCCTTGGACCCGTGGTCAGCAAATCGGCCTGTAGGGCCTCGGCAACGGCAGCAAGATCATCGGCCTCGATGACTTGCCGACCATAGGGCAGGAAGGGTTCGGCCATGGCCTAGGCTGCCGTTGTCAGACCAAAAAGGGCCAAGAGGGCCTCGCCCTTCAGCCATTGGGTATTGTTATCGCTGGAATAGACAAACCCGTCAGGCACGGCCTTGGCCCCAGCACCGGCCTGGCCAGGTTTTGGCAGGAAGGGCGTGCGGTCATATTCAACAAAGGTCGGCTCGATCACATAACGGTCGCTGAGCTCAGCCGTCATGCGGGCGTCGTCGCCGGAAATCATGACCTCATGAAGCTTTTCGCCGGGACGAATACCGATATTGGCCAGCGGCAAGCCAGGGGCCATGGCCTGGGCCAGGTCAGTCACGGTCATGCTGGGGATCTTGGGCACAAAAATTTCGCCGCCACGGGTCAAGTCCAGGGAAGACAGGACAAAATCAACGCCTTGATCCAGGGTGATCCAGAACCGGGTCATGCGCGGATCGGTGATTGGCAATTCCTTGGCCCCAGCAGCGATCAGGCGCTGAAATAGCGGCACAACACTGCCGCGCGAGCCAGCGACATTGCCATAGCGCACGACACAGAACCGGGTGCCAATATCGCCCGACAGGTTATTGGCCGCGACAAAGGTCTTGTCTGAAGCCAGCTTGGTGGCGCCATAGAGATTGATGGGGTTGCAGGCCTTGTCGGTCGATAGGGCCACCACGCGCTGCACCCGATTAGCCAGGCTGGCCCAGACCACGTTTTCTGCGCCGATAATATTGGTCTGGATACATTCGGAGGGATTGTATTCGGCGGCCGGCACCTGTTTTAGCGCCGCGGCATGGATCACCACATCAACGCCGCGCAGGGCCAGGGTAAGGCGCGCGCGGTCGCGGACATCGCCGAGAAAGAACCGCATCCGGTTCATCTGTTCTGGGCTAAACCGCTCCTGCAGATCCATCTGCATTTCGTATTGCTTGAGCTCATCCCGCGAAAATACGATCACCTTTCGCGGCTTGTAGCGGGTTAGGATGGTCTGAACAAAGCGCCTTCCGAACGAGCCAGTGCCGCCCGTGATCAAGACGACCTTGTCATCGAGCACAGGCGATTTGGGTGCGAATTCCGTCGGCTTGTCCGTGATTGCCTTTGCCAAGGCGCATTCCTCAAGCTGGTCGACCGAATCGGTCGCGCCTCATTGTTCCTTGGTTAGGCGCCCCAAGGCAAGACGGCACATAAATTAATCATCGCTAGCTTGAGGTTTGAGCGCCTAACTTCCCAGCGCATAGGGCCCGCCCTTATCCAAGCCGCGCTTATAGGCAGGCCGGGCCTGCATCCTTGCCAGATAATCGATCAGGTTCGGATAGGGCTGAAGACGCGCTGGCGATGCGGCCTCGAGTACAAAGACATTATTGATGTCCGCGCCGGTCAGCTCGTCTCCAACCAGGAATTGGCGGCTCTTGAGGTGCTGGTCCATATAGCCAAGGTGATTGGCGATCTCACCTTGAATGCGCGGTGCAAGCGGCGCTGCCGCCTCTCCTAGGCGCGAGGTATAGAGGGCCAGCATCAGCGGCAACATGGCCGAGCCTTCGGCAAAATGCAGCCACTGCTGATAGGCGACATAGTCTGGCGTCCCAGCCTTTGGACGCATCCGTCCAGCACCATAGGTATCGATGATGTATTCAATGATCGCACCGGACTCGGCGACCGTTAGGCCATGGTCGGTAATGACCGGCGATTTGCCCAGCGGATGGATGGCCTTGAGGCTGTCTGGCGCGAGGCGCGTGACCTTGTCCCTCTGGTAAAACTTGATCTCAAAGGTCACGCCGAGCTCTTCAAGCAGCCATAGGATCCGCTGTGAGCGCGAATTGTTCAGGTGGTGGAGGGTAAGCATGTGAACCTCAAAACCGTAGCAAATGCTACTTTCACGGCTGTCATTGATTTATTTTACAAAAAATAGAAAAAAGCTGATTCTATCAACTCAACATTTACCTCAATCGCCCTAACTCCTCTCGCGCAATGCGAGATAATAGGTAATGTTGACGCTAGAGGATCAAAGCCCCGCACGGAAAAGGCGAGTATTGCCGCCCGTGAAAACGATTGCGGTTTTGACTCTGATGCTCGTGGTGGGACTTGTGGTCCTCGTCCAGGCCATGATGAGCGAGCAGTCCGGCAAATTCATGCGCGCTGCGGTTTCAGGGCTCTTGACGCAACAACAAGCTATTGCTGATCGCGCGTCCATTGCCTGGGCGGCAGCGCCTGATCCAGAGCAGGCCTATTCCACAGTTCGTCAACTTGATTATGCCCTAATCCTTGAGGCCAATGGACAAACGCGCAGGGCGTGGCTCAAGGGTGAGCCGACCGTTGCAGATGGGCTCGGCCTAATTGGACCGACCTTAAGTCAAATGCTTGATGCCAGCCTTACGGCCCCCCAATCTGGTCAAACTCAGTCAGGTTTGGGTGTCATTAGGGGACAATTGGCCGTTGTTTCCGTAACGCCCTTGCCTGATACCGCTCAGCCTCGACGGCTTTTGGTCGTCGCAAATGTATTGAGCTCAGATATTCTAAGCGACCTTGGTCAACGTTCCGAAGTGAAGGACCTGCGCTTTGAGAACAGTCGCTGGGTAAAGCCTGCGCCTGACTCCATCTTGATCCGTTTTGGGCACAATCCTGTGTTTGGCCGTCTTGTTTGGACAAATCCAAACGCCGGGTTCATGCCCGCCCATCTTTGGCCGTTGGCGATCGGAGTTTTGGGCGCTTTGGTATTCCTTGTTGCGTATAGCCTTCGGGCGAGCACACGCTCGGCTCGGAAACTGGACGAGTCTGAGGCGAGGACGCGCTACATCTCGACCCATGATCCCCTGACCCAGATGGCCAACCGTACCTATTTTATGGACAATCTTAAGGCTAGTCTTGCCCGCCTGCGCCGGACCAAAGACAAGCTAGCTATTCTATTGATCGACTTGGATCTTTTCAAAGAGGTCAATGATACGCTCGGCCATGCGGTTGGTGACGCCCTATTACGAGGGTGCGCTCAAAGATTTGTCGCCAGTCTCGATTCGACAGACGTAATTGCACGGCTGGGCGGCGACTTGTTTGCGATTCAGACGTCGGGCGGTGATCAGGCCTTGGAAATCGACTCAGTTTGCGCCCGGCTAGATCAAGCCTTTCAGGCCCCGTTTGAGATCGATGGCCATCAGATTCGGATCACGCTGTCGATCGGCGGCGCAATCGCTCCTGATCACAGTCTGGATGCCGAAGGCCTGTTTAAACGGGCTGACCTGGCCTTGATGCGTGTCAAGGCCAATGGCCGAAACGGGCATCATGTGTTTGACAGAGAGATGAGCAGGCGCCTCGATAACCGCCATAGGTTGGAGCGAGACCTGCGCATCGCCACTCAAGTCGGCGATCAATTTGTTCTTTATTACCAGCCGCAGCTTGACCTCCAGACCGGCAATCTTTCGAGCCTTGAGGCCCTTATCCGATGGAACCACCCAGAGCTTGGCCAGATTCCGCCTGCTGATTTTATTCCGCTCGCTGAAGAGACGGGTTTGATCGCCGCATTGGGTGACTGGGTCATTGGTCAGGCCTGTCGCGATGCGCAGCGGTGGCCGGACATTCGGGTCGCAGTCAACGTGTCTCCTGCACAGTTTAGGGAAAGCCGCTTGATTGACGTTGTCAAGTCAGCCCTGGAGTCCAGCGGCATTGATGCTAGGCAACTTGAGCTAGAAATCACCGAAAATGTTTTGTATGCCAACCCCCAGCGTACGCGTGAGCTGCTAACCGGTCTTCAAGCCTTGGGCACGGAACTGGCCATGGATGATTTCGGGACTGGCTATTCCAATCTCGCGCAGCTTGGGTCGTTTTGGTTTAATACGCTCAAACTCGATCGGTCCTTTGTTTCGCGTATTGGCCAGGATCCCTATATCGATGGCATTGTTGTCGCTATCCTGACCCTGGCTCAAACCTTAGGGCTTCGCACAGTAGCCGAAGGGATCGAGACTGAGGCCCAGGCCCGGTTCTTAAGCCAGCACAAGTGCGGCCTGGGCCAAGGCTATTTGTTTAGCCGACCACTCTCTGTTGACCAGCTCGAGGACCTTTTGGTTACCCGCGCGCGCTTCTGGAAGCGGGCCATTGCGGCCTAGGGCCTAGACTTGCCCAATTGATGCCTAAGCCTTCGCCGCTCAAATCGGCTAGGTAAGAGCGCTTGACCGAGCCATAGGGGCAACGGAGATGGGCGGCCCACAGCCAGGGCCGCGATATGGTCGGCTAACAATGGAGAGAGGGTGAATCCGCGTCCGCTCAACCCACCTAGAACATAAACGCCATCTTGACCGTCAAGCAAACCTGCTACCGGCAAGTGGTCTGGACCAGCCGCGCGCAGGCTAGCCCGCGCCTCAATTTCATCTGGGTCGATCTTGTCAGCTATCTTCGGCATAAAATTGCGCAGGCGGGTCAAATTGTCTCGGTTGTCCGTTTGACGAACCGATGTGTCTGTTTGGTCGCGGCCGTGGCTCGCGCCAAACAAAATCCCCCCTAACATTGGGACAACATAACCATCTCCGGTGACAGGAACGGCGTCATAATGGCCTTTGACCATGCTGACTTGGCCACGCACGATTTGAAGGGGAATGGCACCCGCCAACGGCCCCAAGCTTGCTCCGGCTGCAATACATACACAGTCAGCCAATCCCAAGAGCGTGCCGTCCGAACCGTACAGTGCCCACCCGTCTTGGTGTCTTGTGACTGCAGCGATTTGCGCCTTTTCGGTGTTGGGCAGCCATGCTTTCAATATGGTCTGGGGATGAACCACGAGTGCAGGGTTAAGCATGAGCCCGCCCAGGCTCTGGTTGTGGCCCAGATGGATTGAGACCTCATCTGCAGCGAGCCGCTGCAGTGCTGCCCTTTCAAACAAGTCTAGCTTGGCGACCCGATCAAACCGCTCAATGTCCTTGTCCTGGGCCTCTAGTTGTAGAACGCCTTGTCTGAGGATGGCCTGAGGTGTTTCCCGGCGGTAAGCCCTAACCGCGTGATCAAAGCTTTGGGCATAGAGGTGGGCGGACACACCGTCACCGAGATCAAGCCTCGGCGTTACCAAGGCCGCAGCATTGCCCGAAGCCCCTGAGCCCGGCCGATCTTGTTCATAGACCCTTGGCTCAACCCCCAAACGCCTAAAGGCGCGGGCGAGGCTCGCGCCCGCAATCCCGGCCCCAATAATCGCCACGCGTTTTGGCGGCTTTGACCTAGGCCTTGGCGCGGATATCGGCCAGACGGCTTCGAGCCTTTCGCGCTTGCGGCCAAAGCCGGGCATTTTGGAAATGGCAAATCCAGCATCCGTCAAGCCGCGCCGAACAGCACCTGCTACGGTAAAGGTCGCTGCCGCTGCGCCTGGCGCACTGTGAGCAGCGACCTGTTCTAGGACTTCGGGGCGCCACATTTGCGGATTGGTGGCTGGAGAAAACCCGTCGAGAAACCAGGCGTCGGCTTGGCCGTCCCAAGCCTTCAGGGCGTCGAGAACCTCCATGATGGCTATGTCGATGCGGACGCCGAATGCGGGCAGGTCAATATGGTGAAAGCCACGTGCCAGGCTTGGCCACTGCGCTAATAGGGCATCGGCGAGCTCGGCAAGTTCGGGCCAGGCCGCCAAGGCGCGCTGGGCCTGGTCTTTGGATAGGGGATGAGCTTCAACCGTGAAAATATGTAACTGGCCTGACTTTGGCCGATGTTGGGTCCACAGGCGGATTAGGGCCAGAATGTTAAGGCCGGTGCCGAAGCCAAGTTCGCCAACAACAAAATGGGACCTTCCATGCCAGGCTTGCGGAAGGTTGCAGCCGCCCAAAAACACGGCCTCTGACTCGGAAAGTCCATCCTGGGCGGAGAAATAGACGTCACCATAAAGCTGGGACCTTGGAACGCCTTCGGCATCCCAATCCAGCGGTGCATTCTCGAGACGATATGGTGGTTCAGGATGGCTTTGGGGCAAGGACCCGCTCTCCTGACTAGGGCGCGATCGAAATGCCGCCCCCTAAAACGAAGAAAGGCCGCCCAATAGGCGGCCCATCCCCAAGTTTCGCGAAAAGCGAAGCTTACTTCTTTTCGGCAGTGGTGGTTGCGTCAGCAGGCGCAGCCGCAGCGTCGGTCGCAGCGGTAGCGGCAGCCGCGTCAGCAGCAGGAGCAGCCGATTCAGCAGGAGCAGCTTCAGTAGCAGCAGCTTCGGTCTTTTCAGCCTTGGGCGTGCAAGCGGTGACGGAGAGAGCAGCGACGGCAGCGCCGGCGACGAACAGTTTGCGAATCATATCGGAGGTCATAATCAAGGTCCCCTTCAGAGGTTAGAGCGCGACAAAAGCTATCACACCAATTTGATAAATACCCTAATTCAAGGCTATTCCGCAAGAGAGTGATTAATGCGCCGTCGATAAATATGCCTTCAAATTTCAAACACGCAAGTGTGAACTGACTTTGCGAGGTCAGTTTTTGCACGAAAATAGCGGCTGGACCCGATTTAGATGGACGAGGGCAGGGCTGCCAAGGCTGATTCGAGCTCTATAAAGCTCGGCTGAGCGCTGGAGGGTACATTGCCGCGGCCGATTTCAACCGAAATCTGGGCCGGATTGCCGTGCAGGTGGGCCACTAGAACGGCCTGGATGATCTTATAAAAGGCCGCGTCCTCGTCCATGATTCCCTTAAGGCGTGCGCCCATAGGGCCGACCAGGCCATAGGCCAAGAACACCCCAAGGAAGGTCCCCACCAGCGCGCCGCCGATCATGGCACCCAAAACGGCGGGTGGCTCGGTAATTGAGCCCATGGTCTTGATAACCCCAAGCACGGCCGCGACGATCCCCAGTGCGGGAAGTGCGTCGGCTAGCGCTTGAAGGGCATGCGCTGGCCCCATGACCTCATGATGGTGTTTTTCGAGCTGACCTTCCATGGCGTCCTCGACCTGGTGCGGGTCTTCGAGGTTCATGGTCATCATGCGCAAGGTGTCGCAAATGAAATCGACCGCCATATGATCCTTGAGGATCTTGGGATACTGCGTAAAGACCGAGCTGGTTTCAGGGCTTTCAATGTGGCTTTCAAGCGCCACGACCCCGCGGGTCTTCATGGTCTTGGTTAAGATGAACAGAAGCGCCAAAAGATCGCGATAATCGGCGGTCTTCCATTTTGGTCCAGCGAAGACTTTACCCAGCCCGCTGCCAATGCCCTTAATCGTATCGACATTGTTACTAATCAGGACCGAAGCAACGCCCGCGCCGCCAATCGTCATCATTTCATGCGGCAGGGCTTCGAGCACCACGCCCATATTGCCGCCCGAAATTAGGTAGCCGCCGAACACCATGCCGAACAGGACGACGATACCGATGATCTGAAACATAGCGGTGAACCCTTGTGATCTTCACCCAACCCTAAGGTTTAAAGCTTAACTGACGGTGATCAAATCTTTGGTAAATAGCCAAGCCGCATAGTTTGCGATTACGGCCTACCGCTCTATAAATGTTGAGATGAATCAGATTGTGAACGCCTTTCGCCGGTTCTCCGGAAAACTACCCTCAAGCGAGGATCAGACGCGGCGGCGTTCCTTTGTTATCCTGTTTTGTGTTCTGATGAGTGTGGCGGCGGGCAATACGGCCATGCAGTCGGTTTTGCCCGCGATTGGCCGCGAAATTGGCATTCGCGATACCCTTATAGCGGCGATTTTTACCCTATCGGCCTTGCTCTGGACGGTCTCGGCACCGTTTTGGGCCAAACGGTCTGATCATTATGGCCGAAAGCCTATGATCTTAACCGGCCTGATCGGCTTTGGGGTCTCGATGCTTGGCTTTGCTCTGGTGGTATTGGCGGGCCTAAATGAGCTTTTTGTCCCCATGGTCATTTTTGCCGGCGCGGCATTAACGCGTGCCATTTTTGGCCTTATTGGGTCGGCTTCGAACCCGGCGGCCCAGGCCTATGTCGCTGACCGGTCAAAAAGGTCAGAGCGAACCGGTGCGCTGGCAACCCTTGCCTCGGCCTTTGGGCTTGGGACCATATTGGGGCCGGCGGTCGCGCCCCTGTTTGTCCTTCCTGGGGTCGGATTGGCTGGCCCTATGTTTGCCTTTGCGATCTTAGCCTTTGTCATGACAGCGGTAGTCCAGATCGGCCTGCCCAATGACGCCCATCAAACCCGAAAGGTTGCTGAAGAGGCGCGGGCGGCACGCAAGGCCAAGGCGGAGATTGCAAAGCCAGTTTCGCGGTTTGGCCTTTGGCGCGATCCGCGCATGATGCCATTCATCATTTATGGATTCCTTGTCGGTTCGGCCCAGGCGATCAATGGCCAGACCCTTGGCTTCTTGATCATCGATAAGCTCAAGGTCTCACCGGCCATAGCCTCCGGATATACGGGCGTGGCCATGATGGCGGGTGCGGCGGCGGGCCTTCTAGCGCAGTGGGGCCTGATTCGCATGCTGCGGATTGGTCCGCGCCAACTCATGCGCTGGGGCGCAGCCTTGGCCGCGCTAGGCAATGTCATGATGGCCATAGCGCCCAATTATGCCACGGTCGTGACGGCCTTTTCCCTTGCGAGCCTAGGCTATGGCTTTTGCCGTCCAGGATTTACGGCGGGGGCGTCGCTTGCGGTTGACCAAGATGAGCAAGGTGCGGTGGCTGGAGCGATCACAGCGGTTAATGGGGCCTGTTATATTGTCGCCCCAGTGTTTGGCGTCTGGCTATATGAGAGCATGGGCCCGCTGCCTTACGGGGTTAATGTGATCATTCTGATCAGCATACTGGTGCTCGCTTTTCAAAACCCCATTCTGAAAAACGTCGGGGAAGATCTGTCTGAGCCGAACACGAGCCTTATTGACTAGGCCAGCTCGGGGCCGCCGGGCTTGGCTGAGGGATCATGCCCCAGGTCGCGGCCTCTAAGGCAAGGATGATGTCAGGCGTCAAATAACCGTCGGCGGGCCGTCCCATACTGGCCTGCCATTGGCGAAGCGCCTTGCGGGTCTTAAGGCCAATAATCCCGTCGCGGCCGCCTGTATCATAGCCAAGTTGGCCCAAAAGGGACTGGGCTTTTTGCCGGTCATTGAGCGACAGGGGTCTTTCGTCCGGCCAGGCCGTGACCAGACCAGGCCGCCCGGCGACGGCATCGGCAAGGAGGCCGACGCCCAGCGCATAGGCCACCGAATTGTTATAGGTTCGAATAGCCATATGATTGGCAAACACTAACAAGGCTGGCCCAGACCATCCGCAGGGCAGGATTAAGCTGGCTGGAAGATGGGCTTCTGGCGCGGACCAATCCATTGGGCTGGCGGGCTGGGCACCATACTGACGCCAGATGAGGGGGGACTGAAGCGGGCCTTCGGCCAGGCTATAATTAAACCCCGGGCGCAAGATGACCTCGCGGGCCCAGGGCTCGTCTCGCCGCCAGCCACCCTTGACCAATAGGTTTGCTGCCGAACCAAGCGCATCGCCCACTGAGCCCCAGATGTCTTTCAGGCCATCGCCGTCAAAATCGACGGCGCTAGCAGTATAGGTTTCCGGTAGGAACTGGGTCTGGCCCATCGCCCCGGCCCAGGAGCCCTTAAGCTGGTCACGCCGGATCTGGCCACTGGCGAGAATGCGAAGCGCGCTAAAAATTTGAGCTTCAGCCCAGGCTTGCCGACGGCCTTGGGCCGCCAAGGTGGCCATGGCGCGAATGACATCATAATTGCCCATGACTGCGCCATAGCCGGTCTCCATGCCCCAGATCCCAATCAGGATTTCACGGGGCACGCCAAACCGCGCCTCGAGCACGGACCAGATCATCAGGCTATTTAGCTTGGCCTGCCCCGTTAGGATTCGATCCTGCGACACAGCCTTACGGATATAGTCGCTGACGGGTTTGGAAAGTTCAGGCTGGCGATTATCGAGTCCCAGAACCCTTGGCTCGGGTGTTAGGCCGCCGAGTTCGCGATCAAGCAACTCTTTTGGCCAGCCAGCGGCCTCAGCGCGGGCAACAAACCCAGTGCGCCAGCGTTCAAAGAGGGGATCAATCGAAGCGGGCGGAAAAAGGCCCTGAATGCCCGAGGGTCCAGGCTCGCCTGCTGGGGCGAGCTGCGCCCGTGCCGACAATGGGAGGGCTGTGGCCAATGCGCCAAAAAAGAAATTGCGACGATGCATAGTGGACCGGTTATGAGCCAGGGCGCTCGATTTGTAACCCCGCAAACCCCGCCTTGGTCGATCGGTTTGTCGTTTCTATGACCGAACCCGCGATATCGTTGCAAAGGGCGCGGCTTACAGGCCGCGCACTTATTGACTCAAGCCATCTGGCCCCATATACAGAGCCCTCATTATCCATCGGACAGACGTGCCCCTTCTGGCGCTGCGCGCTTCCGCGAACAAGACGAGACGACGGTCATGAAGGTTAGAAGCTCGCTTAAGTCCCTGAAAAGCCGCCACCGCGATTGTAAGCTGGTGCGCCGCAAGGGCCGGGTCTATGTGATCAATAAGACCGATCCGCGCTTTAAAGCCAAGCAGGGCTAACTAAGCGTGTCTGTCGCCGGTGTCGTGTTTGACATTGGCAATGTGATCGTGCGCTGGGATCCAGCGCGTCTCTATCAATCCTATTTTTCTGATCCGGCCGAGTGCGCGCACTTTTTGGCCGAGGTCGGCACCATGGCCTGGCACACCGAGCATGATCGGGGCGTGTCCATGGCTGACAATGCCAAGCCTCTCATCGCGCAATATCCCCATTACCGCGAGGCGATTGAAGCCTGGAATACGCGGTGGGACGATATGTTTGACGGCTGTATCGATCAGACCGTCCTCGCGATCGAGACCCTGCATCAGCGCGGCGTGCCCCTGTTTGCCTTGACCAATATGCCGTCTGAAAAGGCAGCCGGCGTCTTTGCCATGAGCCCGGTCTTTGGTCATTTTCGAGACATCATCGTTTCGGGCGATGAGGGCTTGGTCAAGCCGGACCCGGAAATCTTTGCCCTGACCTGCCAGCGCTGCGGGATGGCGCAGCAGCAATTGCTGTTTATCGACGATAATCGCGCCAATATTGACGCGGCAAAGGCCCTGGGCTTTGTCACCCACCATTTTGTGGATCCTGACGCGCTTTGGCCCGACCTTGTCGCCCACGGCCTAGTCTAGGCCCCGCATTGTGCGTTTCCGAGGCCCAGAAAATGGGCTAGGACTTGGGGCCAACCTTCAGATCATGAGTATTGATAAATGGCCGATGATTCCTCTTCGATTGAAGTCCTCAATGGCGCCGCCCAGACCCGCCTAAAGACCATTATTGAGCGTATTGAGCGGCTTGAAGAAGATAAGGCCGTGATCATGGCCGATATGAAGGAAGTGTTTGCCGAGGCCAAGGGCGAGGGCTTTGACGTCAAGATTCTGCGCAAGGTGATTCGGATGCGCAAACAGGACCGGGCCAAGCGGCTGGAAGAAGAGGCCCTGATCGATCTCTATCTGGCCGCCATCGGAGGCCTGTGAAAAAGACCCCTCCCGACCCGCGCCTTGCGGCCAAGCGTCAGGCGCTCAATGCCCTGGCCAAGGCCCGGCGCATTGCTGCCCGCACTGGGATTGCGTTTTCGGAATGGGAGGGGGAGTTTCTGGGATCGGTCGAGGACCGGGTCAAGACCTTTGGCCGCGCCTTTGGTGATCCCGAAAAGGGCGGCCCTGGCATGGCCCTATCGATCCTGCAGTCAGTAAAACTTAAGGAAATCGTGGTTAAGGCAAAGGGCGAGAAAAAGCCCATGACCCGCAGCGCCTGGCGAAAAACGCCGCCAAGACGGGGCTCGGCGCAAGAGGACTAGTCCATGCCCAAGGCGCCTGAATGGATTGAGATTGCCGGTCGAAAGATCGGCCCCGGCCAGCCGCCCTATGTGATTTGTGAGCTGTCTGGCAATCATAATGGCTCGCTGGATCGGGCCCTGGACCTGCTCGATGCCGCCGCCGCAACCGGGGCTGATGCGATCAAGATCCAGTCCTATACGCCCGACACCATCACCCTGGATATGGACGGGCCGGACTTTACGATCGAGGGCGGTCCTTGGCATGGGCAGAGGCTTTATGACCTCTATGGCGAGGCCCAGACCCCCTTTGAATGGCACCCGGCCCTGTTTAAGCGGGCCAAGGCCCTGGGCGTGACCTTGTTTTCAACGCCGTTTGATCTGACCGCCATTGACCTGCTCGAGGGCCTGGAGGTTCCTGCCTATAAGATTGCCTCGTTTGAACTGGTGGACCTGCCCCTGATCGCGGCCGTGGCCAAGTGTGGCAAGCCCATGATCATGTCGACTGGCATGGCCAATCAGGCCGAGATTGCCGCCGCCGTCGAAACCGCAAAGGCCCATGGCAATGGCCAGCTTGTCTTGCTGCATTGTACCAGCGCCTATCCGGCTCCGATTGAAGAGGCCAATATCCGCACGATTGCGGATCTAGCGGAAAGGTTTGGGGTCATTTCTGGACTGTCCGATCATACGCCAGGCACGGCGGCCTCGGTCGCAGCGGTGGCGCTTGGCGCCTGCGTCATCGAAAAGCATTTTACTCTGGCTCGCGCTGATGGAGGAGCAGATGCGGCCTTTAGCCTCGAGCCGAATGAGTTCTCCGCCCTGGTCGCCGGTTGCAAGGCGGCGGGCTTAGCGCTGGGCAAGGTGCAATATGATCTGGCCGGTAGTGAGGCGGGCAATATCCAGTTTCGCCGCTCGCTCTATGTCATAGCCGATCTGGCCAAGGGCCAGGTCATAACCTCGGACCATGTGCGTTCCATCCGCCCAGGCTATGGCCTTGCGCCGCGCTTTCAAGACGAGGTCTTGGGCAAGGTTGCCAAGCGGGACCTAAGGCGCGGCGAGCCGGTGACACGGGATATGTTTTAGGCCCGTCAGCCAGGCCTTGCCCAAATCACGCAAAAGCCTCAAAACCGGCCTCGGCGCTGATCCGGTTTCAACGCTAGGCATTGGGCATACTGAGGCATACCATGCGCGTTGCAATGATTGGGTCAGGCTATGTCGGGCTGGTGTCCGGCGCCTGTTTTGCCGATTTTGGTCACACCGTCACCTGCATCGACAAGGATGCGGGCAAGATTGAGCGGCTAAAGGCCGGGATCATGCCGATTTTTGAGCCTGGGCTCGAGGGCCTGGTCGAGCTTAATAGCCGTGAAGGTCGCCTCTTCTTTGACACCGATGCTGCCGCCGCAGTGAAAAACGCTGATACGGTCTTTATTGCGGTGGGCACGCCCTCGCGGAGAGGCGATGGCCATGCGGATCTGTCCTTTGTCTATGCGGTGGCCGAAGAGATTGCCGACCTGATCGAAGGCTTTACGGTTATTGTCACCAAGTCGACGGTTCCCGTGGGGACCGGCGATGAGATTGAGCGAATTATTCGCGTCCGTCGCCCCGATGCCGATTTTGCGGTGGTATCTAATCCAGAATTCTTACGCGAAGGCGCGGCGATCAATGATTTCAAACGCCCTGACCGGGTTGTGGTCGGCACCGATGACGAGCGCGCCCGTGAGGTCATGCGCCAGCTCTATCGCCCACTCAATCTGAATGAAACGCCGCTGGTCTTTACCGATCGGCGCACGTCTGAACTGATTAAATATGCCGCCAATGCCTTCTTGGCGCTGAAGATTACCTTTATCAATGAAATGGCTGATCTATGCGAGGCAGTCGGGGCCGATGTGCAACATGTCTCGCGCGGCATTGGCCTGGATGGCCGGATCGGCTCGAAATTCCTGCATGCTGGGCCCGGCTATGGCGGCTCGTGCTTTCCAAAAGACACGCTCGCCCTGGTGCGGACTGCGCGCGATGCGGGCGCGCCGGTCAGCCTGGTTGAAACCACGGTCAAGGTCAATGATGCCCGCAAAAAGGCCATGGCGGACCGGGTGGTTGCGGCATTGGACGGGGATGTAAAGGGCAAGACGATTGCCATACTGGGCCTGGCCTTTAAGCCCAATACCGATGATATGCGCGACGCCCCATCCCTCGATATCATCCCGGCCCTACAGGCGCTCGGGGCCAAGATCCAGGCCTTTGATCCAGAAGCCATGCATGAGGCTGAAAAGCTTTTAACCGGCGTCGATTATAAGACCGGACCCTATGAGGCGCTCGAAGGGGCCGATGCCATGGTCCTGGTCACTGAATGGGACCGGTTCCGGGCGCTGGATCTCGACCGGGTCAAGGCCCTACTTAAGACGCCGGTCGTGGTGGACCTGCGCAACGTCTATATCCCGGCCCAAGTCCGGGCGGCGGGCCTTGCCTATTCCAGCATTGGCCGGGCCTAATAGAGCGGCGCCTTTTGCCAGCGAACGGCGTCGCGGATCAGGGTTTCGAGATCAGAACAGATCGGTTTCCAGCCGGTCATGGCCTTGAGCTTAGAACTATCAGCAACCAGGCTGGGCGGATCACCAGCGCGGCGCGGCCCGACTGAATAGGGCACGCTTAGGCCTAGCTTTTGTGCGGCCGTAATCATCTGCATGACGGTGGCGCCCTCGCCAGTGCCGATATTGAAGATCTGGCTATCGCCCCCCTCCATCAGGCGCGCAATGGCCAGGACATGGGCGGCGGCCAGATCGACCACATGAATATAGTCGCGGATTGGGGTGCCGTCGGGCGTATCATAGTCCTGGCCAAACACGGTCAGACCGGGACCTGTGCCCAAGGCCGCTTTGCACAGAAGCGGGATGAAATGGGTTTCGGGCACATGGCTTTCGCCGATTTCGCCCTCTGGATCGGCCCCAGCGGCATTGAAATAGCGCAGGACTGTCCAGCGCAGGTCATGGGCCTGGCCTAGCCAATTAAGCGCCCCCTCAAAGGCTAGTTTCGACGCGCCATAGGGGTTGATGGGCACCGTGGCGGCCGTCTCGAGGATGGGCGAGGTGGCGGGCGTGCCATAGACGGCGGCGGTGGAGGAAAAAACCAGAGCCTTAACCCCGACTTCAATCAGGCTGGCGGTAAAGGCGGTTCCGGCCCCGACATTATTGTCATAATATTTGGCTGGATCGCGCACGCTTTCGCCCACCAGACTATAGGCGGCAAAATGCAGGGCACCGATAATCTTGTGGTCCGAAACAATCTTGAGCACGAGGTCGCGGTCGCGAATATCGCCCTGATAAAACGGTCCCCAACGCACGGCGGCGGCATAGCCGGTCGAGAGATTATCCAGGGTCACCGGCAGGTAACCGGCCCTGGCCAACGCCTTGCAGGTCTGGGCGCCGATAAAGCCGGCCCCGCCCGCCACCAAGATTGCGCCCTTGTGGGTCATGCCCAGCCTTCCTGCCTGATCATATTGCTCGCGGGCTCTGATTGCGCTTAAAGGAAGGCCCTAATCAAGACCCTTCGTTTGGCGGATCCTAAAGATCGTTACCCGCCGGGGCCTTATTGAGAGACCGTCATGACCGTGATTGTTACCGGCGCTGCGGGATTTATCGGCCGGGCCGTAGCCGAGCGCCTGCTTCGTGACGGCTATGAGGTGGTTGGGGTCGATAATTTCAACACCTATTATGATCCAGCCTTGAAACTGGCCCGGGCCGCGACTCTGAGCGGTCAGGCTGGATTTGAGATGGTGACACTTGATATTGCCGATACGGACGGGCTTGGCCGCCTGGTCCAGGATGTTAATCCCGAATACATGGTGCATTTGGCGGCCCAGGCGGGGGTGCGCTATTCGATCGAAAAGCCGTTTGCCTATTCGCGCTCTAACCTATTGGGCCATTTGTCGGTGCTAGAGGCGTGTCGCCATGCGCCCGGCCTTAAACATCTGGTCTATGCCTCATCCAGCTCGGTCTATGGCGACCGGCCTATGGGCGGGACGGGCTTTACAGAGGCTGAAGCGGCCGATACCCCGGCCTCGCTCTATGCTGCAACCAAGCGCTCTTGCGAGCTGATGAGCGCCTCTTACGCCCATCTTTATGACCTGCCCCAGTCGGGCCTGCGGTTCTTTACCGTCTATGGGCCCTGGGGCCGCCCCGACATGGCCTATTATAGCTTTACCCAAAAGATCTTGGCGGGGGACCCGATCGAAGTGTTTGGTGAGGGCCAGATGGCGCGGGATTTCACCTATATTGACGATATTGTCGATGGCGTGGTTGGGGTCATGACCCGGCCCTCAAGCCTGGCCAAGGATGGCCGCCACCAGATCTATAATATTGGTGATAGTCGTCCCGTTGGCCTGATGCGCATGATTGAGGTGCTGGAACAGACCCTAGGCCGGACAGCGACCAAGGTGATGCGGCCGATGCAGGCGGGTGATGTCACGGCAACCTTTGCCGATGTATCTAAGCTTTCCGCTTTGACGGGCTATGCGCCAAGGGTCACGCTTGAGGCGGGTCTGCCCTTGTTTGCGAATTGGTATAGGGAATATCGTCGGCTTTAGCGGTTTGGTATGGGACTTGCATAGCCACCAGCATTATTCACCGATGCTGGAATACCCTTATGGCCAAGACCCGCGCGCGATCAAACCCACAGCTCAATCTCGCCTTTGCGCGCCTGACCGATAGCCTGGTTGTGGCCCTGATCTTGGCGATCATGCTCTAGGCTCAGTGATCTTGCTTAAGCTCGGCAATGGTGCCCATCAGGCCCGCTATGGCGTCGAGCAGAACCATAACCGAGATCAGGAAAAAGCAGCTGGTCATAAAGGCTGGCAGCAGAAAAAAGCCTAGGCAGCAGATCAAGAACAGCAGCATGGATAGGCTGTGATTGATCAGGGCGGCGCTGCGATTATCCGTGGCGCGCAAGAGCTCAATAAAAAACAAGACCAGGCCCGATGTAACCAGGACATCACCAAGGCTGATGGGCCAGTGACCACCCGAGCTCATGGCCAGGTCGATCAAGGGGCGGCTGATCTGGTCTTGAACTGCCTGACTCGCCCACCCGCCGGGCAGGGTCAATGTGATCAGGGCATAGACACCCACAGGCAAGATTAGAAGCGGGATGGCGGCAAGCATGGCAAGACCTCTTATCTGACCTCGTCCTCAAGCACCGGACCCGGTAGACGTGCGCGGCGCATGAGCCAAAGGACGCCCAAAAGGTCCGAGGCCGAGGCCCATAGGCGGCCAAGATTGGTATATTTCGACGCCCCAACAGTACGCGGCCTATGACTGACCGGTTCAAAGGCGATCTGATAACCTTCGCGCAGCATCAGGGCTGGCAAATAGCGGTGGATATGATCAAAATAGGGCAGACGCAAAAAAGCCTCACGCCGAAAGGCCTTGAGGCCGCAGCCCGTATCGGCTGCGCCGTCTTTGAGCAGAGCACTCCGCACCCCATTGCCAAAACGCGAGGCCAGCTTTTTGGCGAGCGTGTCCTGGCGCTTGACGCGGGCACCGCCGACCATGGCCAGGTCCGGCCCGCCAGCCTGCAATTTTGCAACCAGCCTAGGGGCATCGGCGGGATTATTTTGTCCGTCGCCGTCGAGGGTCACGATAATCTCGCCCCTGGCCGCCAATATGCCAGACCGAACTGCCCGGCTTTGCCCGCTGTTTTTCGAATGCGATAGGACGCGAAGATTGGGAAGTTCTGCCTTGAGCGCGATCAATTCATTGCGGGTGGAGTCCTTGCTGGCATCGTCGACAAAGATGATTTCAGCCTTGATGCTGGCAAAGGCTGCGGCGATTTCCTGGGCCAAGGGACCGGCATTGCCCGCCTCATTATAGACCGGTACGACAATCGACACATCGACAGGGGGGGTGGGAATCATCAGGTCCAATCCAACAAGACTGTGCTGTCTTAGCCCGATTTTTTGATCCTGGGCAGGGGAAAGCCGAATTGTCGTTCAGAGGGGCAAGACGGACGACAAAATCCTCGCTAGTCTGGAGCCATGACGAACTTGCGCCTTGATGATTGGTTTAGGGGCCTGCGTGGCCCTGGCTTTGCCGCCCTGGTCGCCATGTTGGCGGGCCTGCCTGGCCTATTGGCCCTGCCGCCGCTGGATCGGGACGAGTCGCGCTTTGCCCAGGCTACGGTGCAAATGCTCGAGACCCGCGACTTCGTCAAAATCAATTATCAGGACCAGCCGCGCGATAAAAAGCACGTTGGCATTCACTGGCTTCAGGCCGCGAGCGTCAGCCTTTTTTCCAATGTTGAGGACCGGCAAATCTGGGCCTGGCGGATACCATCGCTTTTGGGCGCTATGCTGGCGGCGGCTGCCTGTGCCTGGGGCGCAGCGGCCTTTCTTGGGCCAAGGGGCGGGGTGCTGGCCGGTGTGTTTCTGGGGGCCAGTTTTATGCTCTCGACCGAGGCCGGAATTGCCAAGACCGATGCGGTCTTGTGTGGCGCTACGACCCTGGCCTTGGCGGCCATGACCCGTCTCTATTTGGCATCGCGCGGCGGACCGCCGGCGGGTCGGCGGACCAAGGTCCTGTTTTGGTTTGGGCTAGGCCTGGCGACCCTGGTTAAGGGGCCGATCGGCCCGATGGTTGCCCTCTTAACGGGGCTTGCGCTCTGGGCCTGGGATCGCAAGGCCGATTGGGTCAGGACCCTAGGCTGGAGCTGGGGTCTGGTCATCTTTGTCGCCATGGTCGGGCCTTGGGCCCTAGCCATTACCATTGCGACGGACGGGGCGTTTTGGGGTGCGGCCATAGGCGGTGACTTGGCCCCCAAGCTTGTCGGTGGGCATGAGAGCCATGGCGCCCCAGCTGGTATGCACCTTTTGCTTTCGCCGATTTTGACCTTTCCCTTTGCCTTTATTTTGCCGGCCGCGCTTTTTGCTGGATGGAAGGGCCGCAACGAGCCTGGCATTCGGTTTGCCTTGTGCTGGCTGATCCCGGCCTGGCTTGTGTTTGAGCTCATGCCAACCAAGCTGGTGCATTATACCTTGCCAACCTATGGCGCCCTGGCCTGGCTGGCGGCGGCGGCATGCGCCGAGGTCTTGAACAAGACGACGCGCATTTCAGGGTCTGTTTTGGCGATCGTCTCGTCCCTGGCCTTTTGTGCAATCGGGATAATGGCTGTGAACCGTTTTGGCACGACCGAGAATATCTTGCCGACGGCTATAGCGGTTGCCCTTTATGCCGCCACTGGCCTCGTCGCATCGATCTTGCTTTTGCGACAGGCACCGCAGGTGGCCCTATTGGCTGCAGCCTGCCTCGGCGTGATGGCGCATAGTGTCCTGGCCGGTTTGGTTGTGCCTGGGTTAAAGCCCCTCATGCTGTCATCGCGCACGGCGCATGTCATGAAAGAGGCGGGCCTTGCCCCGCGCATGGGCCTTCTGCCCGGGCCGGTCACGGTCGCTGGCTATGCTGAGCCGAGTCTTGTTTTTGCCCTTGGCACCAAGACCGAGCTTTCCGACGGGAACGCCGCGGCCAAGGCCATTGCTGAGGGTCGCCCAGCTATTGTTGAATCACGCCAACAAGATGCCTTCGACGCCGGCATGCGGGATGAGGGCACCAAGGCGCGCCTGGTCGGGCAGGTCGACGGTCTGAACTATTCCAATGGCGATGAGACTAGCCTTCGGCTCTACCGACCCCTGAAAGCGCCAGATGGCCGGGAGCCGCATTCATGACCCGTGCGATTTCGATCATTGAGGTCGGGCCTCGAGACGGCCTACAGAACGAAGCCTTGGTACTGGACATCGAAACGCGCCTTGAATTCATCGCGCGGCTAGAGACCTGCGGGATCCAGAGGATAGAGGTGGTTTCCTTCGTCAACCCCAAGCGCGTGCCTCAGATGGCCGGCGCCGAAGAGATTATGGTCGGCCTAGGCCCGGCGCCGCTCAAGCGCCGCATTGGTCTAGTCTTAAACGAAAAGGGCTGGACCCGCGCCGTGGCGGCGGGCTGTGATGAGGCCAATATTGTTGTCTGTGCGACCACCGGCTTTGGCGTGCGCAACCAAGGCTCTAGCCCGACTGAGCAGATGGAGGTCCTTGGCCAGATCATGGCACAAAAGGCAGCGTTGGGCGGTCCAAGCGTGACTATGACCTTGTCGGTGGCCTTTGGCTGCCCTTTCGATGGTGAGGTATCGCAAGATCAGGTTGTTGCCTTGACCCGTGAGGCGGCCAGTCTGGGGGTCGATGAAATCGCTATTGCGGACACGATCGGCGCAGCTGATCCCCGGATGGTGCGTCAGCGCGTTGAGGCCGTCCGCGCCGCGATTGGCGATATTCCGCTGCGTCTGCATTTTCATGACACCCGCAATACGGGCCTGGCCAATGCCTATGCGGGTATCGAGGCTGGCATTGATCGGCTCGACGCGTCTTGCGGTGGTATAGGCGGCTGTCCCTTTGCCCCGGCGGCGACCGGTAATATTGGCACCGAAGACCTGGTCAATATGTTGCACCGCGGCGGCTATGATACGGGCCTAGATCTTGATGGCCTGATCCGAACAGCGCAGTGGATTTGTCAAAAGCTTGGCAAGGCCCCGCCGTCTTCGCTGGCGCGCGCAGGTGTTTTTGCGGTGTCGCCTGAACGCTAACGCCGCCGAAAGGCGGGGCGCAGAACCGCAACACCGATGATGGCGGGGGTCATCAGCACGGCCAGGAGCCATTGCCAGCCGCTATTGGCGCGCTTGCGGAAATAGCGGGCAAGGCCTTGGCCTTTCCACAGCTCCACCATGACCGGATTGGTTTTGCTCGTTGATCCAAGGTGAACGACTTGGGCCAAGGGCTGGAACATGACCGTGCCGCCCTGCTGCCGGGCTCGCCAGCACAGGTCAATATCTTCGACGTGCAGAAAATAGGCCTCGTCGAAACCACCAAGCATTTGAAAGTCAAAGCGGCTGACCGCGAAACAGGCACCAGAAATGGTTGGAACCTTGATTGGGCTTTGCGGCAGTGGCTCGCTTTCGCGATGAATTTCGAATTTTGAAAGCCCTTTAAGGCGCGAGGCCAAATGACTAAGGGACAGGACCGTGCTGACCGGGGTGACTTCGCCGCGCCGCGATCCCCTTTGTTCACTTCCGTCAGAATTCAGTACCCGTGCACCAATGATGCAGGGTGAGGCCTGGCCTTCACGGGCCTCAATCAGGGACGAAATACAGCCCGGCTGCAAATAGGCATCAGGATTGAGAAACACCAAGACCTGACCGCGCGCAGCCTCGGCCCCCAGGTTTGCACCCCTGGAAAAACCAACATTGCCATGGCCCTGAAGCAGGCGAAACCGTGGCTGCGATAGGGCGAGCTCGCGCAGATAGGTTTCGTCTTCTGGGGGCGAGCCATTATCGACGACAACGAATTCATCGACCATGGGATCGGCTAAGACTAAAGGAAGGCTTTGCTTAAGTGCGGGGCCGGTCTGGTAAACCACCATAATGACCGACACGGCCACAGGCCTCGCCGGTTTGGCGTTTGCGAGTGGGGTAACGGTCCCCGATTTAACGATGTCAACCAGATGGTTCATGAATTCTACCGCTTGACCAAATCGGGTGGGGTCGCCTGTGCCACCAGGGTGGCCATTGCCTCGTCTAGACCAAGAAGCGTTTGGCCGTCAGAACCCAGATGGCGCAGGGCAACCTGGCCTGTTTCGGCCTCTTTTCGTCCGACAACGGCGATGATCGGCGTTTTGCTCAGGCTATGTTCGCGGACCTTATAATTGATCTTCTCATTTCGAAGGTCAGTTTCCACGCGCAGCCCCACTGATTCCAGCTGTGCGGCCACGTTGCGCGCATAGTCGTCAGAATCAGAGGTAATGGTTGCCACAACGACCTGAACCGGCGCAAGCCATAGCGGGAAGGCTCCACCATAGTTTTCGATCATTATCCCTAAAAACCGCTCAAATGTACCCAAAATGGCGCGGTGGAGCATGACCGGACGCTGTCTGCTACCGTCCTCGGCAACATATTCGGCGTCGAGCCGGTCAGGCGTAACAAAATCGAGCTGAAGGGTCCCGCACTGCCAGGTTCGGCCAATCGCATCACGCAAATGAAATTCTAGTTTCGGCCCATAAAACGCACCTTCGCCAGGAAGGTGTTCAAGTTCGACCCCAGCCGTTCGCGCGGCGCGTTCCAGCTTAGCCTCGGCAATATCCCATACAGCATCGGTGCCGGCTCTTAGATCCGGCCGCAGGGCGAGCTTGACGCTATGAAGGGTCACATCAAGGTCTTTATAGATTGAGTTTAGTAGGGCCACGAAGCGTGTGGTTTCGTCTTCGATTTGATCTTCGCGGCAAAAAATATGTGCATCGTCCTGCGTAAAGGCCCGCACCCGCATAATACCGTGTAGGCCGCCTGATGGCTCATAGCGATGGCAAGACCCAAATTCTGCCATGCGTAAGGGTAGTTCGCGATAAGATTTTTGCCCGACATTGAAGATCTGAACATGGCCAGGGCAGTTCATGGGCTTAACCGCGAGCGTATCGCCCTCATCGGTTTCGCAAACAAACATGTTCTTGCCGAACTTTTCCCAGTGGCCCGACTTTTCCCACAGGCTGCGATCCAGCACTTGCGGGGTCTTGACCTCCTGATAGCCTTCCTTGTCCAGGCGGCGGCGCATATAGGCTTCGAGCGTCCGATAAAGCGTCCAGCCCTTAGGGTGCCAGAACACCATGCCTTTGCCTTCTTCCTGCAGGTGGAAGAGGTTCATAAGTTTGCCGATGCGCCGGTGGTCGCGCCTTTCAGCTTCCTCAATGCGGGTCATGTGTTCGGCAAGCTCAGCTTCGGAAGCCCAGGCCGTGCCATAGATCCGTTGGAGCTGCGCATTGGACTGGTCGCCGCGCCAATAGGCCCCGGCCAGCTTGGTCAGCTTAAAGCCCTTACCGACATGGCGCGTCGAGGGCAGGTGAGGCCCGCGGCAAAGATCCTTCCAGCTACCCTGATGATAGACCGTAACCGCCTCGTCAGCGGGCAGGCCTTCAATAATCTCGGCCTTATAAATCTCGCCCATTGCCTTGAAGTCAGCGATCGCAGCCTTGCGGTCGACCACTTCGCGGCGGATAGGCTCATCGCGCGCAACGATCTGATGCATCCGCGCCTCGATAAGGGGTAAATCATCGAGGCTGAAGGGTTCATTGCGCGCAAAATCGTAATAGAATCCGTTCTCGATGTTCGGGCCAATCGTGACCTGGGTGCCCGGAAACAGTTCCTGGACAGCCTGGGCCAAGACATGGGCGGTATCGTGACGAATCACCTCAAGCGCCTCTGGCGCCTCACGGGTCAGGATTTGGATCTGGCCGTCTTGATAGAGGTCCTTGGTGATGGGCCGGTCAAGGTCGAGCAAGGCCTCGTCCAACTTGATCAAAACCGCTTTCTTTTCCAAAGACTTAGACAGCGCGGCCGCGATGTCCCGGCCGGAAGTTCCAGACGGATATGACCGTACCGTGCCGTCAGGGAACTTGAGATCAATCATTCGTCACACTTCCAATTGCCCTTGCCGCCAGACGAATCACCCAAGATTGGTGGCACAGGATCATAACCCCAATCGACAAGGGGTCGACAGCGACAGATGCGCTTAATCCCCAATACTGACCCCCGCCAAGGGCCATGGGTAATGAGCGCTTCTGCCATGTATTCCGAGCACGTCGGGATAAAGCGACATTGCCGCCCAATCAAGGGCGAAAGGGTCACTTTATAGGCCACAAGCCCAAATCGGATGATGCGCGTGCAAAAGGCGGACATGAGGCTGTGGCTAACCTTTCCGACGCTAAGTTCAGCGCGATCAAATTGATCAATTAGGTATTGAGTTTGACCAGATTGAGGCCGCACAAGCTATAGAGCTTCAGTCGAACAGTCGCGGGCCTGTTCCGCCGCTGCCAAGGCCGCTTCAAAAGCCAATAGGGTTGAGGCATGACGGGCGGGATAATCGCGGACCACTTCTAGGACAGCCAAGTCTTCGAAGCGGCCAGCAGGCACAGGGCCGCCCTCTTTGAGCATGGCCCGTAAAGCATCTCGTGCATGCCGAATCTCATCGACACTCGCCCCGATCACATGTGCGCCAAGCACGGCCGCAGAGGCCTGCCCTAGGGCGCAGGCCTGGACCTCCTGGGCAAATTCGATGACTGTGCCATTGTTTAGGCTCAGATCAACCCTGATCCGGCTGCCACATAGTTTAGCGATCTTTTCGGCGCTGGCATGTGGCGCATTCAGCCGTCCGGCCAAGGGCATGTTGGCGGCTAGGGCGAGAATTTTGCCAGAGTACAGGTCGTCGATCATTGACTCGATATGGGCGTTCCGCCCCTTGCTATCCAGAGCGCCTGGGCGCGCTCGCGCATAGCATCACCCATCAGCCGATAGCCCTTGCGCAGGCTATGTTTAAGGCGGTTGCCGACATAGGGGCCCATTGGGCCGCGAAACACCTCGCCATTGGCAAAGATACAGCCGGTTTCGCTGACCGCCTCAAGCTCAAAATAGCGTTGAACCCGTACCAGGCCGCCTAGCCAGGATAAGTGCCAATAAATATGGCTCAAGGGCACCCAGTCCAGGATTTTTGGCTTCAGGATTTCGGGGTCGTCGCCGGGAAGGACCTGCTTGACAGTCAAGGTTTGCCCTAGCCTTACCTCGCCGTCGGCCTCGATATAGAGTGGATTCCACGTAGGCCAGTTATTGACGTCGTAAAGCACCTCCCAAACGATCTCGACCGGGGCGGCAATTCCCGCGCGGTGTTCAAAAAAGCTGGTCATCGTGTTTCGCGTAACCTCCAGGTCGCACCCTCGGGGCCGTCCATGACCACCACATTGAGGGCATTGAGCTCGTCGCGGATCCGGTCAGCGGCAGCAAAATCCTTGCTCGCCCGCGCTTCGAGCCTGGTCTGAAGTAGGCCTTCGATCTTAGCGGCCAGATCCGCATCGGCCCCGCCCATAAACCAGACATCTGGATCAGCCTGCAACAAGCCCAGCACGCCGGCCAGATGCAGCAATTGGCCCTTATAGTGCGCGGCATCATCGCTATCGTCACGCAAGGCCTGGTCCAGCTCGTCGGCCATGGCAAACAGCTGGCTAAAGGCCTGGGGCGTGTTCAAATCGTCCATCAAGGGCGCAAATACATCATCATTTGATGGGACCAGAGCCGCCACCGCCTTGGCCCTTTGCAAGACGCCATAGAGCCGGTCGAGGGCCTTGACCGACTGATCGATCAGCTTGTCGGTCCAGTCGAGCGGCGCGCGATAATGCCCGGCCAGCAAGGCCCAGCGCACAGCCTCGCCGGGCACCTGTTTGACTAGATCATGAACCAGCAAGACATTGCCAAGGCTCTTGGACATTTTCTCGGAGTCCATGGTCAAGAAGCCATTGTGCAGCCAGTACCGCGCATAGACGGGCCGGTCGTGACCGTGACCCGCCTTGGCGCAGACGCTTTGGGCAATTTCGTTTTCGTGGTGTGGGAAGATCAGGTCATGGCCGCCGCCGTGGATGTCAATGGGTGAGCCAAGCGCGGCCTCGACCATGGCCGAGCATTCGATGTGCCAACCTGGTCGTCCGGGTCCAAAGGGACTTTCCCAGACCGGCTCACCAGGCTTGGAAGGCTTCCAGAGCACGAAATCGGCCCCGTGCCGCTTATAGGGCGCAACCTCGACCCGGGCCCCGGCAATCATGTCTTCAAGATTGCGGCCCGAAAGCTGGCCATAGGCGTCATAAGCCTGGGTATCGAACAAGACATGGCCTTCAGCCAGATAGGCGGCCCCCTTGTCCAGCAGGGTTTGGACCAGGTTTATGATATCGCCCATATGAGCCGTTGCCCGCGGCTCCAAATCGGGCCGCAAAGCAAAAACGGCGTCCATATCGGCCTGATAGGCGGAGATATAGCGCTCAGTGACCACTCCAATCTCAACGCCCTCCTCTGCCGCCTTTTGATTAATCCTATCGTCGACATCGGTAAAATTGCGCGCATAGACGACGGCGTCCTGGCCATAGATGGCGCGAAGCAAACGGTAGAGGACATCGAACACGACGACGGGCCTCGCATTGCCGACATGGGCGTAGTTATAGACGGTTGGGCCGCAGACATAGAGGGTCACCCGCTTGGGGTTTCCAGGCACAAATGCGCGCTTTTCGCGGGCCAGGGTATCGTGCAGCATCAAGGTCATGGTTGTATCAAGCTTCTCGTCGGTATTATGGTGCCTGGCTTGGGTTGCCGAACGCCGATTGCGGCCCATATAGCTGTTTGTGTCGAGACTCGCCATCTCGAGATTGAATTGCACCGACCAGATCATAGTCAAGGTCTGGACCTGTGCAGGGAGCCACGCGTCATTCCGAAGCCATCGCTTCGGCGCAACTCAACCCTGAAGGAAACTGTCCATGGATGCTCTGGCCAAACACCCGACCCTGGTTGGGATTAATCGCGATCAAGACCTGATCAAGCCCACCCGCGACGAGGCTATGGCGGCTGTGCGTACCCTTTTGGCCTGGGCCGGTGATGATCCGCGCCGGGAAGGTTTGTTGGATACGCCCCAACGCGTGGTTGATGCCTATGGCGAATGGTTCGGCGGCTACGGCCAAGACCCGGCGGAAGAGCTGTCGCGCACCTTTGAAGATGTTCAAGGTTATGATGATATGGTCATGCTGATGGGCATTGAGGTCGAGAGCCATTGCGAGCATCACTTGGCGCCCTTTATCGGTAAGGCCAATATCGCCTATATGCCGACTAAAAAGGTTGTGGGCCTGTCTAAGCTGGCGCGGTTAGTGGAGATCTATGCCAAGCGGCTCCAGACCCAAGAAGCCCTGACTCAGCAGATCGCTGATGCGATGAATGCGCATATGATGCCGTCTGGTGTGGCGGTGTTGATTGAAGCTGAGCACCAATGCATGTCGACCCGCGGTGTCCATCATCGCCATGTCAGCACGATCACGACCAAGTTTTCGGGTGTCTTTAAGACCGATTTGGCGCTTCAAGAGCGGTTTTTGGGCCTCGCCGGCCGTCGATAGGATTTTTATTGTCAGCTATAAGCGCTATGAGCCTTGGCCGAGGCAGGCAGAAGGATCACCACCATGGCAGGGCAAGGCTTTCCAACCAGCCTGACGACGGAGGCGCGGGAACGTGGCACGGTTCTGGCCCCCCGTTTTGATGAAAATGGCCTGATCGCGGCTGTTGCCACTCATGCCGATACAGGTGAGGTTTTGATGCTTGCCTGGATGAATGCCGAGGCGCTGGGCCTGACCTTAAAGACTGGTGAGGCGCATTATTTCAGCCGTTCGCGTCAGAGCCTTTGGAAAAAGGGGGAGACCAGTGGTCAGGTCCAAAAGGTCAAGGCCCTTCGTATCGACTGCGACCAAGATGCGGTCTGGATCGAGGTCTGGCCGCAAGGCGATGGCGGCGCCTGCCATGTTGGATTTCAGTCCTGCTTTTATCGGGTCGCGCAGGGCAGTGAGCTCGTTCAGTCCGATTGGGGTGGACTAGGCTCTAACGGCTAACCTTACTTACGACCCGCAATAGGCCCGCGATCATGTCCTGGGTTAAGGGATGGTCACCGTCATCGGCGGGCCGTCTAAGGAGGACTAGGGCCTGCCTATGGGTCTCTAGAGCTGCCGTGTTCCATTTTCCTATTGTGCGGCTTCGATCGACCAGGTCGCAGAGGCTAAAGGCAACCTTGCCAAGATCGGGAAGGTCACATAGGGCCCCAAGGGCAACGACCTGATTGGCCGCACGATAGACCAGTTCCGCATTGACCTGGTCCTCTGCCCGACTGAGGGTTGGCAGGTACTCAAAAATCACAGACAGGGCTTGATCAAGGCTCGCGAGACAATCGTCTTGAATCATAAAAAGGTTTGCTTCGGCCGCCGCCGTGGCGTCCTCAACGGTCATGCCCTTGATCCCTCCAACCGTTGATGCGAGGGGGTTGGCATATTGTTTGCGAAACACTGTCATACGCTGACCCTTTGCGGCTGTAATAGGGTGTCAATATCGTCTTGTGACATGTTGGGCGTTTTAGCTGTCCCCACCTCTGGCGGTAGGTCACCGCCGCGACGGCCGCTGGTTTCAGGTGGTGGACCTAGCGCATGGAAGCGGCGGTCGGGACCGGCATAATTGTCGGTTTTGATAAAGGGCCGGCTTTCCTTGGCCAGCCAGATCATCCGCTCCATGAGGATACGCGGGGCCAAGGGCTTGGCGATCGTATAGCTTACCCCAGAATCCCTTGCCGTCTTGATGCTCGACATTGGGGTGTGGGCTGAAAGAA